>NZ_DCAN01000001.1:0-17770 GCF_002311545.1 Sulfitobacter sp. UBA1132
TTGCGACGACCGGTTGAATCCGCCTTGGCTGCCTTGATCCGTGTGGATCAGGACGCGTCGCTTAGGTTTGCGTCGCCAGACAGCCATCAGAAGGGCTTGCAGCACCAGGTCTGTTGGTTGCCGCGATTGTGTCGCCCAGCCGATCACACGTCGTGAGTAGAGGTCGATGATAACCGCCAGATAGAGGAACCCCTCATAGGTTTTGATGTAAGTGATATCGGACACCCAGGCGGTGTCTGGCGCTGTTACATCAAACTGCCGGCCTAACGTGTTGTCGACGACGACTGACGGCCTTCCACCATACTTGCCCGGCTTACGTTTGTACCCGATCTCTGCGCGGATCCCGGCCAAACGGGCCAACTCAAGCTTGAGCCTGCGGTTCTCAGCTTCATGGTCACTAGATGATGTCTGTGACCCAGCTTTTGCGCAGAGCTTCATCCATTTGTAGAGCGAATATGTACTAACGCCCAACCGTTCCGAAACCTCGCGAACGGCATACCCCCGCACTGTTATCTGATGGACTGCATCGCGCTTGAAATCTTCACTGAAATTTGGCTTCCCATAACGGCCTCCTTGCCTCAAAGTTAGGGAAGAAAGCGTCTACAAATCTAGGGGCTATTCAGTTTCCAACTTGGCGAGGCGGGCGCTTGCCACGGCAGGTGCAAGGCCAAGTTCACGACCCGCAGCGCTGATATTGAGCCGCTCTGCTGCCATTACAAATAATCGCAGGTGATCGGCGTCCATCAATTATACCCAAAATCAAGAAAGTGAACTCCACTCCCGGCAGTTTATTGCGCGAAGTACAAGGTATAAATTCGCATCCTAAGGATGACATCAACTCAAGGCTTTTGCGGTAATCCGCCGAGCAGACTGGCCCGATCATGATGGAAGGGAGGCTCTGATGGCACAGACCGGAACCGTAAATTATCACGTCCACAAGCCGTTTCGGCAGGCGTTCGAAATTGATGTGGATGGCATTGCCGGCAACCTCATCGAGCCGGAGTTTTTCGCTGCCAAGATCGCAGTGAAGGATCAACGGAACTGCGAGGCCGCCACGGATTTTGCAGAGGATGGCTTTGCTTTTGCCAACTCCCCAACGGCTATATTGGATTTCAAAGGTGGCAATTGGCAAAGCCGATATGATGCCGAACTGGCCGATCTATTGAAACAGGAAGTTGGCGCAAAAGAGGTGATCACCTTTGATCATACAGTGCGCATCGATGATCCGCAGGCCAAGCGCCGCCCGGCCCGCCACGTCCACAGCGATTATAGCCGCGAGGGTGCGGAAAGGCGTCTTGTGGATATTCTGGGCCCTGGACAGGCCGATGAATGGGCGCAGGGTCATTATGCCTTTATCAACGTCTGGCGCCCGATCGCGAACCCGATCAATTCGGCTCCGCTTGGCTTCGTTCGTCCCTCGACTGTTAAAGAGGCGGATTGGATCGTGATTGACTTGATCTACCCCGATCGCAAAGGCCAGGTGATGGGGTTGGCAAAAGACGACGCGCACGAATGGGTTTACCGCTCACGGATGACGCCGGACGAGGTCGCGTTTTTCAACATCTACGACAATTCCGGCCTCCCCTGCGTTGGCCACAGTGCGATTGATCTGGTCGAGACCCCGACAGTCACGGCGCCCCGCCAAAGCATCGAGAGCCGTACGTTGGCTCGCTATTAAAGAGCGCCCAGCCGCGCCTTGCACACCTGAGGAGACGTTCACATGACCAAGACAATTCTTATCACCGGCGCGACGGACGGGATCGGCCTTTTGACAGCCAAGACGCTGACTGCCGAGGGCCACAACGTCCTGTTGCACGGGCGCAGCGCGGACAAGTTGGAAGCCGCGGCACGCGAGGTCGGGGGCGATCCGGAAACCTACCGCGCTGACCTTTCGTTGCTGGAGGATGTTAACGCCTTGGTGGCAGATGTCCGTGCCAAACATGACACCCTGGATGTGTTGATCAATAATGCCGGGGTTCTGAAGGTTCCCAACACACAGACGGACAGCGGCTTGGACGTGCGTTTCATGGTCAACACAATCGCGCCCTGGGCTTTGACCGTTGGTCTGCTGCCGATCATCCCAAAAGACGGTCGCGTGGTGAGCCTTTCCTCAGCAGCACAAGCGCCCGTCAACATCAAGGCCATGCGCGGTGAGCAACAGCTTGGCCACAATGAAGCCTACGCGCAAAGCAAGCTGGCGTTGACAATCTGGTCGCAGGAATTGGCGCGCGAACACCCCGACGGGCCGGTGTTTATCTCGGTCAACCCGGGGTCTCTTCTTGCCACAAAAATGGTCAAGGAATCCTATGGAATGGCGGGCAATGACCTGCGGATCGGGGCGGACATCCTGCGCCGTGCGGCAGTGTCCGAGGAATTCGCCAATGCCTCGGGGCAGTATTACGACAACGATGCCGGACGCATCGCACGTCCCCATCCCGCCGCCGCCGACCGCGCACATGTCGCGCAGCTGATGGCGGCTATTCGTGAGCTGGCTGGCACCTGAGGCGTCCCAAAACGTTTGCCGATCAAGGGGACTGCGCATTAAGCTAAGAGTCGGGAGGAGACGTGATGAGAGGTTTCATTACCTCAAATCAAACGGATGCGATTGCCGCATCCTGGGACCGGTGTGCGCGGCAGTATAACCTGCGGCACGATACCGGGCGGCCTATCATGCGCCTCCAATCCTCCGAAGTTGCCCCCCGACTTGAACAGATTGTCGAGAGCACCGGCGGCAGGCAGGGCTTCTTTCAACATCTCGCTTCGGTCGCGGGCGAAATCGGTCATTGTCTGGTTGTCACCGACGCCGATGGCGTCTCTGTTCGGATTGAGCATAGCGGGGCGACGAGTGGCTCTGACGGATGGAATGGCATTGCCCTTGGGTCATGTTGGGACGAACGCGTGGCCGGTACAAACGGCGTATCCATGGCCTTGCGAACGGGGCACGCAATCACTGTGCGCGGTGCGGATCATTACTTTTCGACGCTCAGACAGTTCGCCTGTACCGGCGTTCCGGTTCTGGATGCCAACGGGGGGATGATTGGTGCAATCAATCTTGTCTCTGTCGATCGGGGCAACCGCGCGGATTATCTGTTTGGGCAGCAGCTGTTGGCAAAGACTGCGCATCGCATTCAGCGCAACCTGTTTGAAAAGGAATTCAACGACGCGATGCTTGTGACGGTCTCGCGTGTGGGGCGTGATCACGTCCTATCCGAAGATGCACTGGTCGCCGTGAACGAGGCAGGGATGATTATCGGTGCCACTTCGACCGTTTCCGCCTGCCTTGAAGGTGCAAACGCTACATCGCTGAGGGGGCAGGCGTTCGAGGCGATCTTTCACGTCGACAGCAATCGGCTGGTGAATGTGCCCGAGAGGCTACTTTCGATTCCAGCCAATCATGGAGCCGCCGTGAACCTGACGGTTGCTGTGCCAAAGACCGCCGCACCCCAACGGGTGTCCAAGCCGCTGCCGCCCGGCCCTGCGCGCAAACCGCGCTTGCCGCCATCGCTACAGCAGTTGGCGACCGGAAGTCATAGCATGGCTGCCGCCTGTCGCCGTGCGCGAACCATGTTGGAAGACACAGCCATGCTGCATCTGGAAGGCGAAACCGGAACCGGGAAATCCGCGCTTGTGGCCGCATTGCTGCAAACCGATGCCCCTGACGCACCGGTTTTCGATCTGGATTGTGCGACGCTTGGCGACTGTGACGCCGACACAGACCATTTGCGCAGGGTCATTGAGCAAGCCCGCGTCGTTTCAAGAATGTCCTATGGCAAGGGCGTCCGCGCTACCTTGGTGTTTGACAATGTGGACGAGTTGCCGCGCACTTCGCAGGCAGAGCTGCGACGTTTCCTGAATGAACAGGAAGAACACCGCCACCAAACGGATGACCATGGGCATGACAGCCGCCTGCGTGTGGTTTCCACCAGCCGCAAACCTTTGATAGACGCCGTCAACGCGGGGCATTTCAGAGACGACCTATTTTATCTTCTAACAGGCTCAAAGGTCTTCCTGCCCCCTCTCCGAAGGCGTGAATATCCAGAGGTTCTGGCACAGGCCCTGTGCGCGCAGCTGACTGGTTGTAACGTCACCTTCAGTGCCGAGGCCAAAGATGCGCTTTGTCGCCTACCGTTCCATGGCAATGTCCGCGAAATGCGCGGCGCGCTTCAGAACGCATTGGCAACGGCACAGGACAACCGGATCAACCTGCTTGATTTGCAACAAGCCTGTGTTGGCGCTCCTCTGGCCGCTGCGATACCGGAACCGGTTTGCGCCATTGTAGCCGCCAATCCGGTAACCGCCTATGACGAACGCAGCATGATCCTTGATGCGCTCGCAAACAGCCGGTGGAATGTCAGCGAAGCTGCTCGCGTACTTGGCATGGGGCGCGCAACGATTAACCGGAAACTGAAGTTATACGAGATCCGGCGGCCGACCTGAAACAGGCCGGCCCACCGTCGCGTAAATAAGGACTGCCTGTCAAAGGCGACCGGAGCGCGTTGCTCCGTCATTTCGCCGAACCTCACGTGCGAGGTGTGATAGAGTACAGATCACAATCACATTGTGGGTTTATTTGGCTTATCTTGGCGTCCTCACAGGCCGTCGGCAGGAGCGGAATTCGCAAGGACACCGCTGGGTATCTTATGGTTCTCAGGCAAGCTCGTCCTTGCCATCGATGATGAAATGAACGCTGGTCGATCCCTTGTGGCGGGCCTCGAGATAGGGCGCGTAGTCCGGATCATTCACGAAGTCGCGGGCGGCTTGCGCATCCGGCCATTCAAGGATCACGCGCAGGGCTGCGGGCTGGTCTTCCCCCTCGACCTGTTCGTGGTTGGTTGTGCGCGCAATATACTTGCCGCCATGTTTGGCGATGATCTTGCCGACCGGCTCGATATAGCCGGGGATCCAGCTGTCGTCGGTGGGTGTCACGGCCAGAACTGAATAGGCTGTCATGGGTTGGTTCCTCCTCTTTGGTATCGATTACCCTTGTTGTTAACGCGGGTTTGGGTTCAGGCCGCTCGGCGACCTAAATGCTGTGTAGCGCGCAGGGTGTCGCGCTGTGCTATTTCATTGAGTGATGCGGCCAATGTGTTCATCGGATCACGCTGCGACGGGATGGCCCTGTCCAACGTCGTGTGAACCCCCGCGTCGATTGGGCCAAGGGAAAGGTCACGCTGAAACGCATCGACGGCTGCTGCCCCGGCGGCCAGATCGCCCTCCACCAAAATCAGCGCATGCGCCAGAATGCGGCGCTGCCCGTTGCCGACAGGGCGTATGCGCTGTGCCGTGCCAACGACTTTGCGGCCCTTCAGGGACAGGTTCCATGCGCCGTCACAAAAGCTGTTCGGGGTCGCACCCGTTGCCCAACCGGCGGGGATTGCATTCTGAATGATCCGTGTGATCAGGCGGTAACCATCCTCAATGGTGAACGTCCGATCAGCGGTAAACGCCAGCGCGAGGTTTAACACCCCCGGCCCTTGGGGGACCGCGCCGCCGCCCGTGGAGCGCAGATGTAACGGCCAGCCGCGCGTGGCTGAATTACGCTTCGCCGTGTCAAATCCGGGCTTGAGCCGCAGGCTTGCCGGACAGACAAGCGCGCGGCGGCGTGGGCTCCAGAGACAGGTTACAGCGCCTTGCGCCGCGAAGGCCGCTGCCTCAAGGGCAAGCCCCTCGGCCACGCGCTCCACATATGTGAGAGGTGCGTTCACACCGCCATCCCTTCAATCTCTTCGCAGATGGAAGTCAGCAGATCACCCGCTGGTGCGCCATCAAGCGCGCGATGATCAAAGGTCAGCGACAGGCCCACATGGGGGCGCAATTCGATCCCGCCATCCTCGCCCCGCACCGCGCGATCCGTAAAACGCCCGATACCAAGGATGCAGATTTGCCCCGCATTGATGATCGGAGTGAAATGTTCCACCCGCGTCAGGCCTAGGTTGGAGACGGTGAATGTGCCGCCGGTCATTTCTGTCACGGTCAGCTTGTTGATCTTGGCCCGTGCGGCCAGATCCTGCCGCGCCGCACGCAATTCGGTTACATCCATCGCATCGGCACCGAACATGGCAGGGGCGACCAACAGATTGCCGGGCAAGGCGATAGCCACCGACAGGTCAACCGCATCAGACAAATGCACCTCGCGCCCCTCGACACGTCCGTTTGCGTCGGGGTTCTTTTTCAGGGCACGCACCACGGCCAGCATCAAGAGATCCTCGACAGATATCTTGGTACCTGCCGCGTCCAGGCGTGTTTTTTCGGCCATCAGCGCCGTCGCATCGGCGCTGCCGTGGTGGGTCAGCTGCGCGGCTGTCGCGAGGCTTTTGGTCATGGCATCCGCGATCATGCCGCGCACGCCCTTGAGAGGGACGACCTTGGTCATTCGACCGACCCGATGACGGCGCCCTTGGGCACAACGGCATCGGCCTCTTCCTTGATCCGCAGTGTGCCAGAAGCCGGTGCGTTAATCTCGTATTGCACTTTGGCGGTCATTATCTCGGCCACGAGTGCGCCCTCTTCGACGGTCGCGCCATCATCAGCAAGCCAGCCGGTGATCACTGTTTCTTCGTCCTCTTCCCAGAGGTCGAATGGGATGACGATATCTGTTGCCATTTGAAGTGTCCTTTCCTGTTCGGGGTCGCGCTGCATGCGACCCCGTTGATTAGTGATTTGTTGGTTTTGGTTCGGCTCAGGCCGCTTGCATCTCGTCCCAGGCAGCGACGATCTTGTCAGGGTTGGGCAGGCAGAACTGCTCCATCACCCGCGCGAATGGGATCGGCACATCGGGGAAGGCAACGCGTTTCGGCGCGGCCTTGAGAACCGAGATATCATGCTCGGTCACGGAGGCGATGATTTCGCCCGAGAGGCCGTAGCTCATATAGTCCTCGTCCACGACAATCAGCCTGCCGGTCTTGGCGACGCTGGCGCGGATGGTGTCACGGTCCAGCGGGACAAGGCTGACAAGATCGACGACCTCGGCGCTAACGCCTTGGTCTTCAAGCTTCTTGGCGGCCTTCAGCGCGTTGTGAACGCCCATGCCACAACTGACGATGGATACATCCTTGCCTTCGCGCACGACCTTGGCCTTGCCGATTTCCAGCGTGTAAGGCTCTTCCGGCACATGCACAGTCGCGCCCGCTTCGGTACCAAGCCACCCCATGCCCTGTAGCCCCTTGTGGTACATGTAAACCACCGGACTGTCGTCGCGCATGGCGGCCGTCATCAACCCTTTGGCGTCATAGGCATTGGATGGGGCCACAACCTTCATTCCGGGCAGGTGAGCAAAGGTGCCGTACAGACACTGCGAATGCTGGCCGCCGTCGGAATAGCCACCACCGGTTGAAGTCATGAGGACCATTGGCACCTTCACGTTGCCGCCGGAGAAATAGATGTTCTTGGCCATCAGATTGTAGATCGCATCAAAGCAGACGCCAAAGAAGTCGACGAACATCAGTTCGACCACCGGACGCATGCCATCCTGCGCCGCACCAACAGCGGCACCGATAAAGGCAGTTTCCGAAATCGGTGTGTCACGGATGCGTTCTGCCCCAAACTCCTCGATCAACCCACGGGTGTTGCCATAGACGCCACCCAGAGGGCCGATGTCCTCGCCCATCACAAAGACGGAGGGATCGATGCGCATTTCCTGTGCGGTGGCTTCGGCCATAGCGCGGGCGATGGTCAGTTTTCTCTCATTCGATTTGGTCATGTCTCTCGCTCCCGTTTATGCTGCGAACACGCGCGTCAGCGCATCTTCGGGGGCTGCATCATCGCTTTCGCGGGCGAATTTGATCGCGGCATCAACACGCGCAGCAGATTCTTCCTCGATCGTGTTCAGTTCCGCCTCGCTGGCAGCACCTTCGGCGAGCAATCTTTCCCTCATTTTCGGGATCGGATCTTTTTCAAACAGCGCGTCCTTTTCCCCTTCGGGACGATAGGCCTCGGCGTCACCCATAAAGTGGCCCGCTAAACGGTAGGTTTCACATTCCAGCAGCGATGGGCCTTTACCCGCCCGTGCTCGGGCAATCGCCTCGCCTGCTGCTTCAAAGATGGCATAGGGGTCGTTGCCCTCGATCCGTTTTCCGGGGATGCCATAAGCCGCCGCGCGGTCTGCATGGCTGCCGATGCTGCTGGCGGTTTCTTTGGCGACAGAAATGCCCCAGCCGTTATCCTCGACCACGCAGATAAAGGGCAGGTTCCAAACGGCGGCAAGGTTCATCGCCTCGTGCCAACCGCCCTGGTTCACCGCGCCTTCACCGACGAAGGCCACGGCGACGCCCGGCTTGCCTTGCATCTTGCGGCTGAGCGCCGCCCCCACGGCGGGGCCCATGCCCTGCGCGATAATGCCAGAACAGGCAAAGTTAACATTATCATCAAACAGATGCATATGCCCGCCGCGACCACCGGATAAGCCGGTTTTCTTACCGAAGATCTCAGCGGCCATTTTGTCCAGATCAACGCCCTTGGCGATAGCCTGATGGTGTGGACGGTGGGTGGCTGTGACCACATCCTCGGGAGTCAGGTGCGCACAAACCCCCACCGCCACTGGCTCCTGCCCGTCGGACAGGTGCATTTCACCCGGGATCGGCCCATTGGCCATGTTGAACGCCGGTGATTTACCCTCGAAATAGATCTTCGCAATGGCTTCTTCGAACCTCCGGCTCGTGACCATATTGCGATACATCCAATGCTGTTCTTCGCGTGTTGGTGACATGAATTCCTCCTCCCATGTGCGCGGCCTCTCCCTGCCGCATGAACGCTGGAAGTAGGATTGAACCTGTTGGGCTGCGGAACAATGACGCTGAAGCCCACGCGGGGCTTGATCGCGCAAACTGTCTCACCGTGAGACAGTTTGAGACACTTTGATCCAGAGTGAGGTGCACCTTGAGCAGGAATTGCTCTGCGCGTCGAAGAAAGACGGACATCGACTCAGCAATAAAGCGGCACGCAATTTATATTCAAAATCCGAATTCTGTAGCTAACTTCACCCCCGTTTATCCAAAATTTGGATCATCTCATCATAGGGGCACGACAAAGAGCTTCGGCTCACAACTCAAGCCCTGCGCAAAACAGGGCACCACAACGGAGAGATGCTATGAAGTACGAGAATTTCACAACGTTTAGCGTCGATGTCAAAGATGCCATCGCTACCGTGACGTTCGATTATGGAACGGTCAACGTTCAGGGACAAGAGATGCTCGCCGACCTGAACAGCCTTGCCATGCGGCTTGAGCGGGACCGCGATACAAAGGTTGTAATCTTCCAGTCGGCGCACCCCGAAATCTGGGTGGCGCATTACGATACGGAGCTTCTTAAAGATATGGCGATCGAAGCCGTTTCGCGCGAAAACGTGGTATTGCTTGACCTACAAATGGTATGCGAACGGATTAGCAGGGTGCCGCAAGCGACCATTGCGAAGCTGGAAGGGTTTGCTCGTGGCGGAGGCCATGAACTGGCACTGGCGCTCGACATGCGGTTCGCCGCGCGTGGCAAGTACAAGTTTATGCAAATGGAAGTCGGCATGGGCATTCTGCCCTGTGGAGGCGGCGCGTCGCGCATGGCCCGTCAAACCGGTTTGGGCAAAGCGTTGGAAATTATCCTTAGCGCAAATGATTACGACGCAGATGATGCGGAACGGTTCGGCACAATCAACAAGGCGCTCGAGCCCGATGAGATCGGCCCCTACGTTGACGCGCTGGCGCGGCGCATTTCCAAATTTCCCGCGGCTTCGATTAACGCCTGCAAGCAGATGGTTTACGAGTCTATCGACAAACCCATTGAAGAAGCCCTGAAGGCAGAGGCCTATTGGCTTTATCAAGCGACCAGCAAAACCCCGGCCATAAAGCGTTTCACAGTGGCTGACGAACAAGGGCTTGAGCACGACATCGAGAACCAGCGCAATTGGGGCGATCTGGTCATGAAGGTTCAAGACATCAACTAAACTCCCCTTTTTAAGGTCACTACTCAAGAACCGCGCCAGTATTCACGGTGCGGTTCTTTCTGTTTGGTCGCCGTCCATGCGCAGATGACAGCATTACCTTAAAAATCCGAAAACTGAACTCCGAATTGCACCGATTACCCAAATATTCAGACGTGTTAGTTCTGTGTCAACAAACACATCGAAAGGAAAATCCGATGAAAACCATGGCCCTCTCCGAATACGGACCCAACTCCGTCTTTGCATTGACCGAGCTGCCCAAACCAACCGCAGACACCGGTCATGTGATTGTTCGCGTTCAAGCAACCAGTATCAACACAATCGACATGATGATCCGCAATATGGGCACGGACCTTGGTTTTGCCCCCGCTACACCTGCTGTTTTGGGCATGGATTTTGCTGGCACGATTGAAGAAGTCGGCGAGGGTGTGACCGGTTTCGCCGTGGGCGACGAAGTATATGGCTGCGCCGGTGGTCTGGCCAACCTTCAGGGCGCTCTGGCGGAATACATGCCGGCTGATGCACGGCTGATCGCGAAAAAGCCGAAATCCCTCTCCATGCGTGAAGCGGCCGCGATCCCGCTGGTCGGGATCACCGCTTATGAGGGGCTCAAGCGGGCCGGCGTAAGCGAGGGCCAGAAGGTACTCGTGCATGGCGGTTCTGGCGGTGTCGGGCACATCGGCGTGCAATTGGCGCGTGAGTTCGGCGCAGATGTCTATGCCACCGACAGCGGCGATGAACGCCTATCTGTTGTGCGCGCTCTTGGTGCCGAAGCGATCGATTTCAGAGCGGAGTCCGTCGAGGACTACGTCGCCAAACACACAGGCGGCACAGGTTTTGACGCGGTGCTGGATACAGTCGGCGCTGGCAACCTGACGAACTCATTCAACGCGGTCGCCCTGAACGGCCATGTCGCCACGACGCTCGCGTTGGCAGAGCTTGATGTGTCCCCCGCCCACCTGAAGGGTGCCTCACTGCATGTCGTATTCATGCTGATCCCGATGTTGCATGACAAAGACCGCGCAGACCACGGTGCAATCCTGGCCGAACTGGCAAAGCTGGTTGATAGCGGCGCATTGAAACCGGTCGTGGATGAGCCCCAGTTTACCCTTGAAGAGGTCGGTGCAGCCTATGACCGCCTCGCCAGCGGCAAGGCAATCGGCAAGGTGGTCGTAGACGTATAACGCACCACAAGACGCGTTCGGCATGGCGCGGCGGGCTTCGGCTCGCCGCGCCATTCGTTTTTCCGAAATAGGATTTTGAAGAAAAACTGCGTCCCAACCCGAACGGATGATTATATCCATTAACCGAATTTTGATTACATAATATGCCCGTTTATCAAGCTGAGATAGATCAATAAGTGTTGCTTATCAAACCTGCTCCAACATAGGAAGGATGCCCCTAAATGACCCTTTCATCTCTTCAACAAGCCCGTGTCATTGCGCGCCCAAGCCGGGAACAAATGCTCAACCGCGAGTTCTCTGTCCAACAATTCTGGAACCAGAACCGCAATCTGTTTGAACGCGCTTGGTCAGAATGGCAGACGGAGAACGAGGCTAAACTGCCTCAGCTCGACAGCTCTATTTTCGATCCGAAACTGCGCGCGGCTGTGGAACAAGCTTGGGTAGATCCGACAGCCGAAGGTGCGGTCAAGGACCTGTGGGAAGAAGTCTTCCCCGGAGTCTATCGCGCGCAATTCTTTGACGTCGAACGCCTTGCGGCCCTGCGTGAATACCTTGACGGCGTTGCAGATGCGGACATCCCATTGCGCCCCCCTTACGGGATCGTGCTGAACCGCGGTGGTGCTATGCTTGACCCGCGCTCCGAAGGGTATCTGGCCGCGCCCGGGTTTCAGGGCTTCTACCGCGAGATGATGGACGCCTACATGCGGCCAGTGTCTCGTCTGCTATTTCCTGACGTTGTAGGCTACGACACACAAACATTCGGGTTCTCTATCCGGTGGCAGGCCAGCAAAGACACATCTTTGCGCCCCCATTCGGATGCCTCAGCGGTGACATTGAACATCAACCTGAACCTGCCCGATGAAGGGTACTCCGGTTCGGCCGTCAGCTTCATCGATCCGGTTTCACGCCGCGTTGAAAAACTTACGTTTGAACCCGGCACCGCCCTGATCCACCACGGCAGCGTCCCCCACGCGTCCGAACCGATCACTGAAGGCGAACGCTATAACTTTGTTCTGTGGCTGTATGGTCAACACGGACAAATTCCGCATGGCAGCACCCCGACGCCGCAAATCTCGGCCAAGGACAGGTGGTCCGTACCAACGGAAGATTTTGACAATTTCGCGCCGTTCTAAGGCCGGGTTGTGCCTTAACATAGCGATATATCCGGGCGGTTCAGGCCGCCCGAATATGCGACGGAAATAACGTGCGGCATGCCTGTAACATAAGGTTCATTGAGCGCCTGTGCATCATGCGTTTATTCTCATCAACGGGGGTGCGACGCGCCGAGAGCAACCAACAAATAGCGAAAAGGGACGCCAAGCATGGAAAGCTTTGCCAACGATCTTAGTCAGATGCAGCGGACGCCCTTGCATGCGGACCATGTCGAAGCGCTGCGACAGGTTGGAACGATACGGACCTATGCCGCAGGCGACACGATCATTCGACCCGGTGATCCGCTGGAGGAATTGCTTTATATTGAAAGCGGCGAGCTAGAGGTTGTGCATCCGATTACGCAGGAGCGGACAATCGCGGCCACGATGGGGCCATCCCAATTTACCGGTGAAATTGGGACGCTGTCCGGTGCGGTGTCGATGATCCAAATGAGGGCGTGTGAAACCTCGACGGTGATCGCGGTCCAAAACGCAGACCTGATTAAACTGATGTCCCGCATCCCCGAGATGAGCGATATAATTTTGACTGTTTTTGCCGCCAGACGCCGCGGAAACATCGAGCATGGACAAACCGAGCTCAAGTTGATCGGCGCGGATGTTGACAAGGATATTCAGAAGATCGCCGTCTTTGCACAGCGCAACCGGATCGCGGCGCAACTGATTGATCTTGATAGTGCCGAGGCCGACGCGGAACGCACAAGCTGTGATCTACAAGGTTGTGGCCCTGCGGTGATCTTTGGCGGTGAGGTGATTTACGATCCGACGCCGGAAAAGCTCGCTCGGACATTGGGGCTTGAGCTGGTGATCCCGAACGGCGAAGTGGTCGATGTCCTGATTGTCGGGGGCGGGCCTGCGGGCGTAGCCGCAGGGGTTTATGCCGGTGCCGAGGGGCTATCTGCCGTCGTCGCAGAAGATATCGCCATCGGTGGACAGGCAGGCACGTCCAGCCGGATCGAAAACTACATGGGATTTCCAACGGGAATTTCAGGTGGAGACCTTGTGTGGCGCGGCGAAGTCCAAGCGATGAAATTCGGCACCCGATTTGCCATGCCATTGCGGATCGAGGCAGTAGCCTATCGCGACGACCGCTTTTACGCCACCTGTTCAAACGGACGCGAACTCTGCGCACGGTCGATTGTGGTGGCAACGGGTGTTCAGTATCGCAAGCTGCCGATCCCGCGACTGGAAGAATTCGAAGGCGTTGGCGTTTATTATGCCGCCACAGAAATGGAAGCTCGGTTTTGCCGAAACTCGGATGCCATCGTTGTAGGCGGCGGCAATTCCGCGGGCCAAGCGGCCATGTTCCTCAGCCGCACAGCTGCGCATGTGCATCTTCTGGTGCGCTCCGGCAGCCTTGCCGCGTCTATGTCGGATTATCTGTCGTCGCGTCTTGAGGCCGATCCGCGGATAACAATCCATTACCAAGCAGAAATTTCCGATCTGCATGGCGATGACAAGCTATCCGCAGTGACGGTGAAAAACAAAGCCGACAGCACGCATCATCGCTATGACAGCCGCACAGTTTTCATCATGGCGGGGGCTGCGCCCAATACAGATTGGCTGGCCGGGCACGCCGCGTTGGATGATAAGGGCTTCGTTCTGACAGGCACCGAAAACGGTGGCCGATCGCCGTTTGAAACATCGACCCACGGCATTTTTGCAGTTGGTGACGTGCGGTCCGGCTCGGTCAAGCGAGTGGCGTCATCGGTGGGCGAAGGGTCGGTCGTCATGAGCGAGGTCTGGAACCATTTGAATAGCTGAACCCCAGTTGAAAATTTGACGGAGCCCTCATGCAGGTAGATTTTGAAGACGGAGAAACAGGGGGACGCTATGTCCTCCGAACCAAGGATGGCGAGGCCGTGTCGACCTTCTCCAAGGCGGGAGATAAGATCGTCATCATCGATCACACCGAAGTCGACGACGCCTTGCGGGGTCGCGGGTACGGGCAGATGCTTATCGAACGAATTGTCGCTGACATGCGAGAGCAAAGCAAAAAGATCGTGCCGCTGTGCCCCTTCGCCGCCTCACAGTTTCGGAAACATCCCGAATGGGCTGACGTGCTGAATTAGGCTTATATAGCGTAGAGAAACACGAACATTTCCACAAATGTAAGCGTCTCATTTTGTGAAATAATGAGACCCTTGTGGCGAACGCCTAGAGGTCAATCTCACGCCCAGTCCAATCCAATCCGGCCATATATGCCCTGCTGTGTATATCGGGCACCATAATCCAAAACGGCGCCGTTCGGTCGTGGGTCGCAAGTTACCGGTCATTGTAAAAACCGCTTCACTGCCCCAAAGTCGGCACCTGCGCCATCTTTTGTTTGATAAACGATCTGAATTGCCGGACCCTAAGCGGCTCGATCCCGCCGGGCGGGCGCATGAAGTGAATGTTCCACTCCGGCGCTACGCTATATCTGTCCAGGACAGTTACCAGTTCACCACTTTCAAGATGCTCGGCAACTTCCCATGTACATTTGCGTGCGATGCCAAAGCCGGAAATGGCCGCTTCGGTAACACCCTCTGCAAGATTGGTCACAAAACGGCCCGCGACTTTGACGGCATCTTCCTCCCCATGAGGCCCTTTGAACCTCCAATTCTGCAATGCATCGCGAATTACGCAGTCAAAATGAACCAGGTCCTGTGGCGTTTGTGGCGTGCCCATCGCTTTTAGGTAGTCTGGCGCAGCAACCAGAATACGTGGACATGAACTAAGCTTTTGCGCCTTGAGGCTCGAACTTTCCAGAGCACCCAACCGGATAGCACAATCGAACCCGTTATCCACGATGTCAAAAACCGTATCACTAAGGTGGAGTTGCACGGTCAAACCCGGATGCATCGACAAGAATTCCGTCACAAATGGCGCAATGTACTTCCGCCCGAATGAGGCAGGGCCAGCCAATCTTAGAGTACCGCGCAGGACTTGATTTTCGCCACTTACGTCAAGCATGGCGTCCTGCACCGTCTCGAAAATCCGCTCTGCATGTTTCAGCAAGCGCTCCCCTTCAAGCGTCACACTGACGCTTCGAGTTGTCCGGTGCAAAAGCTGCGCGCCCACTTCGGATTCGAGTGCCTGAATGCGTTGCGTCGCGCTCGTCGGCGATAAACCAAACTCTGCACCGGCCTTACCGATAGCTCCCAACCGCGCTGCCCGAACGAACAATTCCAGCAATTTCAGATCGTTAATCATTATTTTCCACAGCCAAATAGTATATTATTTTTTGAAGCCATTATCATTCGTTGGTTTCATAGTATCTCACTCCCGGCAACGAGCCAAGTCGCTTTAACCACGAAAGTATATGACATGATGAAACACTCCGTTCTGCCCATAGCCGCAATAGCCCTGTCGCTAAGTTCTCAGCAATCCTTTGCACAAGAAGCCACCGAGATCGTGAAATTTTCGGATGTTACTTATCAGCCGCTCAACCCAGCACGCGGAGACGCAGCACCTCAGGCCGGCGTGCTCTGGGGGGATATCGCCAAAGACGTGCCCACCGGTGCCATTATCAAATTCGGAGAGAACTTTTCTTCGCCGCCCCATATTCACAACATTACCTATCGGGGCATCGTTATCGAAGGTGCAGTCCACAATGATGATCCCGATGCCGCAAACATGTGGATGGGGCCGGGCTCTTTTTGGTCACAGCCGGCGGGTGAGCCTCACATCACATCTGCGGCGGCAGAGGGCGGCGCAACGATCTTTTTGGAGATCCTCGAAGGGCCATATCTGGTCCGGCCGACCGAAGAGGCTTTTGACAACCATGAACTTCCAGTGAATTTGGATTCAAGCAACGTTGTCTGGCTAAGCACGGATGATGTGACATGGATCGATCAGCCTGCCGCCAAGGACAACACCGCCGCCCCACAGCTCGCCTACCTTTGGGGAGAGAGCAGCGCAACCAATGCAACATTCCTGAAAATTCCGGCAGGAACTTCCGGCACGCTCGAAAGCAATGCTGGATTGCTGCGCGCTGTCACAATCTCTGGCAAAACGGACCTAACCGTCCCGGAAGGCTCCACAGAAAGCGATCTAGTTCCCGGCAGCTATTTCAGCTCTGAAACAGGCGGATCATATGATCTGTCTTGCCAGATCGAAGATGATTGCATGCTGTATGTGCGGGCAGAAGGCAAATACACTTTCACCGGGAAGTAATCGCAGTGCCGCGGTCGTTTGAAAGATGGCTCTAGTCCCACTTTCAAGCGATCGCGGTCCACTGGCAAAGAAAATAGCAAGCTCCTGTATCGTGCATCCGCCTGCTTTTCTGAAATCGAACAAACCGGCATGTGGATCTGTCGACTTTGGGCAGGTCAGCTTTTTAGAAAGACAATGAAGTCTTAGCCGCTCGTGATACGTCCGCTTTCACCATGGTCTTTTCCATGCTTCGCACCTGCAGCGAAGGTCCGCAATCCGCCCAAAACGGCCATTCGTGCTTTGTCGCACCATCGGAACTCTGTCGCCTTGCCGCTCCCTATGCGCCGCTTGCAGACCACAAACCGAATTCCATGAAACTAAATACCTGCTAATTTAGAACGGTAAGTCTGCACCACACCACGACGCGGTCGACAGGATCGATGCATTTACCTATGTAACTGGGTAAACGAATTTGAGTAGTAAGCGGCGCGCTGTTTGTGTCAGGGCTTTGCGACCGGCGACACCAACGGGACTTTCAATCTCACGATTAAGCCCCGTTCCTGCGGCAACAGCTCGACGTCACCACCGTGACGGCGCAGGACATCCTGAACGATGGCAAGCCCAAGCCCGCTGCCCTCCCCTTCGCTTAATTGACCGAACCGTTGAAACGCGGCCTGCGTGCTGTCTTTGGGGATGCCGATGCCGTCATCTTGTACGGTCAGCACCGCATACCCCGCCTCGGCCACGGTGCTCACGCGGATGGCTGAGAGGCCTGGCCCCCCATGGGACAGCGCGTTTTCAAGTAGATTGGTGATCGCCTCACCCAGCAGCACATTGTCACCATTGATCGGTAGCGGCTCCGAACATGGCTCGAAGCCAAAGCCTATATCCCGCGACAGGACCGTCGGGGCAAAGTCACTGCAGACTTCGGCAGCGACAGCGTTAAGTTCCAGCCTATCGAATGTTGGTGCCTCGTCGTAGCGCAACCGTTCGAGAGACAACAACTGATTGGCGAGCCGCGCCGATTTACGTGCGGCGGCAATCAATTCGCGTTCGCGCAGGCGACGCTCTTGCGGGTCGCTGACATCTGGCAAAACCTCGGCCAATGACAACAGTGCGGAGGCGGGGTTGCGCAGCTGATGCGCGGCGTTGGAGATAAAGACCTGATGGTCCTCAATGCTCTGGCGCACCTGCCCGAAAAGCCGGTTCAAAGTGGCGACGATGCCAAAGACCTCGGCCGGGACTGGGCGGCGGATATCGCGCAGGTCATCGGGGGATCGGTGTTGGATCGCATCTTGCAAATCGTTCAAGGGGCGCAGGCCGATCTTCACCCCGAACCAGACCACCAAAGCAAG
>NZ_DCAN01000001.1:17836-28852 GCF_002311545.1 Sulfitobacter sp. UBA1132
TCACTGTCCCTTTGCCAGACCGTGACAATCGTATCGCCCGTGAGGTTGCCGATGGTCGTGCTCTCGCGCATCCGCAAAACCCGCACCGGCTCGCCCCGGTATTCAGACATTGTGTAGTCCAGCCGATCCTCGCCTGCCCGGCCGCCGGAAACGGGCGGATAAGCATAGCCGGTGATGTAGATGCCACCGGGGCCCGTGACATGGTAAAAAAGCTCACCGCCCCCGGCATCCGAGACGAAGTCCCGCGTGCTGGGAGAAAGCGCATCGCCGCCTGAGATTGCCACATCGCGAGAGATTGCCAAGGCCGCGGCCAGCAGGCTGCGGTCGAACAGGGTTTCAGAAGTGCGCTGCGCCACTTCAAAGCGCCAAAACCCCAGAACGATCGAAAGCAGCAGCAGCGGCGGCAGGATCAACATGAAAAGCCGAGAGCGCAGCGACATCGAGGTCATGCGCTGTCGACCTCCAACATATAGCCCAGCCCACGGGCGGCTTTGATGCGGATGCCGAAGGGCTCTAATCGTTTGCGAAGACGGGACACATGCGGCTCGATGGCGCTGTCTTCCTGCGCGGCACCGGTGCCGTAGACATGGGTGATCAACTGGGATTTCGACACGATGCGGCCACGCCGTTCCAACAGGCATTCCAGCGTCGCCAGTTCTTTGCGGGGGAAGGCCAGTGGCGCTTCATCTTTCAACAATTGACGGTTCGTACGGTCGAAAACCAAAGGGCCAAGCGTGTCGCGGGCCGCGAACTCAAGGTTCTTGCGCCGCGCCATGGCACGCAGCCGCGCCTCGAGCTCATCCATCTCGAAGGGCTTGGTCAGATAATCATCAGCTCCGGCATCCAGCCCTGCTACTCGCTCTGAAGTCTCCGCCCGCGCGGTCAGCAGGATCACTGGCGTGCCATCGCCACGGCGGCGCAGACGGCTCAGAACTTCCAGCCCGTCACAACCGGGCAAGTTACAGTCCAGCACGATCAGGTCAGCCCCCTCATGTCGCAAGAAAATGTCAGCATCTTCCCCGTCATGCAGGAGGTCCACCGCATGGCCCCGATCGCGCAAGCGATGGGCAATTCCCTGTGCCAGAGCCTCATTGTCTTCGATGACTGCAATGCGCATGATTAAAACTTAATCCTGATGCGCAAGTTTCGCGCAAGGTTGGAAAGGCAGTGTGCCCGTGTTGGAGGAGGGATTCGTTCCCTGAAACAAATACGAATTACGGCAGGCGTGAAAGTCTGACCGATACAGAATGTCTACGGGAGGACACCAATGACTATCAAGTATTTCGCCGCAACCGCTGTATCTGCTGCTTGCCTTGCCGCCCCGGCGCTGGCTGAGGTCGACTTTGCAGGGAAAACCATCGAGTGGGTCATCCCCTTCTCGGAAACCGGCGGCTCGGCCAAATGGGCCAACTTCTTTGCGCCGCTCTTGTCCGAAGAACTTCCCGGCAACCCCACCGTCGTGGTCAAATTCATGCCGGGCGCGGGTTCAACCAAAGGTGCCAACTGGTTCCAAGAGCAAGAGCATGACGAGGGCACGGTTCTTTTCGGCACCTCCGGCTCGACCCAATTCCCCTATCTGCTGGACGATCCGCGTGTGCGGTATGAGTACAGCGACTGGAAGCCTGTCATGGCATCGGGCACCGGGGGCGTCGCCTATCTGAACCCCACGGACGGTGAAAAATTTGATGGCACCGCCAATAACCTTAAAGACATCAACTTCATCTACGGTTCGCAGGGTGCCACGCGCCTTGATCTCGTGCCGTTGCTGGCATGGGAGATGCTGGGCATGAATGTTGAGCCGGTCTTTGGCATCAAGGGCCGTGGCGATGGCCGTCTTATGTTTGAGCGCGGCGAGGCCACGATCGATTATCAGACCTCGTCAAGCTACCTCGGTGCCTCTGCCGATCTGGTCGAAAAGGGTCAAGCCGTGCCGATGATGACATGGGGCGCGCTGGACGACGATGGCAACATCGTTCGTGACCCCACTTTCCCCGACATCCTGACCTTCAAGGAAGTCTGCGAAGCCACCGAGGGCTGCGCGACCGAGGGCGAGGCTTGGGACGCGTGGAAAGCCTTCTTCATCGCAGGTTTTCCGGTGCAAAAGATCGCCTTCCTCCCCGCAGGGACGCCCGATGACGTGATCGAAACCTACACGGCAGCCTTCGACGCGGTGCGCAACCGCGAAGATTTCGCCCAAATCGCCGAGAAGCGCGTCGGGAAATACCCCGTCTTCGTAGGTGAAGGCGCGGCAAAGGCGACGCAGCGCGGCACGACCGTCTCCGCGGAGGCGAAGGCCTTCGTCACCAACTGGCTGCAAGAAGCCTATGGCGTTTCGCTGAAGTAAGCGAAACCCTCTTGGCCCCGGGCGCGCCCCGGGGCCACCCCCTCCCTTTAATCTAACATTTCGAGGTCGGTGCGATGGATCTGTTCGCAACCGCTCTGCCTGCGCTTGGCCAGGCATGGGCTCTAATTTTGCAACCTGTAGTACTGGGATATCTGGTGTTGGGCGTCGTCATGGGCCTGGCTGTCGGCGTCTTTCCCGGCCTCGGTGGGATCGCGGGGCTGTCGCTGCTTTTGCCCTTCATGTTCGGCATGGACCCGGTGCTGGGTCTGGCGCTGATGATCGGCATGGTCGCGGTCGTGCCGACCTCAGACACTTTCGCTTCCGTCCTCATGGGCATCCCCGGTTCTTCGGCCAGCCAAGCTACGGTGCTCGATGGCTTTCCCATGGCCAAGAAAGGCCAAGCCGCGCGGGCGCTTTCGGCGGCTTTCACCTCATCGCTCTTCGGCGGTCTGGTCGGCGCGGCTTTCCTGACGTTGTTCATCGTTGTTGCGCGTCCCATCGTGTTGTCTTTCGGCCTGCCCGAGATGCTGATGATCTCGATCCTCGGCCTGTCGATGGTGGCGGTGCTGGCGGGGCGCGTAGCGCTTAAAGGTCTGGCGGCAGCGGGGCTTGGCCTGCTCATTGGCACCATCGGCGAGGCTGATGCGGGCGGCTCCCTGCGGATGGCGACCTATGACATCCCCTATCTAACAGACGGCTTGAAACTGGTGATCGTCGGCCTTGGCATCTTTGCCGTGCCCGAGATCGTATCGCTCCTGCGCCAAGACCGGGCGATTTCCAAAGAAGCCAAACTCGGCGCGGGCTGGGGCGACGGCGTGCGCGACTGGGTGGCCAACAAATGGCTGTCGGTCCGCTGCTCACTGATCGGCGTGGTGGTCGGCGTCATCCCCGGCCTTGGTGGGTCAGTCGTTGACTGGATCGCCTACGGGCACGCGGTTCAAACGACGAAAGACAAATCGAATTTCGGCAAAGGCGAAGTGCGTGGCGTGATCGGGCCGGAAAGCTCGAACAATGCGAAAGAGGGCGGCGGCTTGGTCCCTACCCTGCTGTTCGGCATTCCCGGTTCTGGCTCCATGGCGATCTTCATCGGTGCCATCGCCCTGCTGGGGTCCGGCGAGATCGAAGTCGGCCCCTCGATGCTGCGCGACAACCTCGACATTACCTATTCGATTGTCTGGCTGCTAGCGTTGGCCAATGTCGTCGGCACACTGCTGTGCATCGCGGCCTCGGGCGGCATCGCCAAGCTGACGACGATCCGCTTCACCTACCTTGCGCCTTTCCTCTTTATGTTGATCTCTTTCGCGGCGTTCCAGTCGGGGCAGAACTTCGAAGACATCCTCGCGCTTTTCGTGATCGGCCTGATCGGTATCTTCCTGCGCCGCTTTGACTGGTCGCGCCCGGCTTTCCTCATCGGTTTCGTGCTGTCCAACCCGGTCGAGAAATTCTCGAACCAAGCGTTTCAGATCGCGTCTTTCCGGTTCCGCAAATCCTTTGAGGATGGCATGGACTATATCTTCTCCCCTATCGTCATTGTGCTGCTGATCATCACCGTGGTCTCGGTCGTGCTGGGCCTGCGTCAAGCCAAGTCGATCATGGCCGAGGGCGATGTTCAGTCCGGTTCCAAACGCGCGCCGTTGGTCTTTCTGCTGATCATCATGGGCTACGTGGTGGCCGCGCTGATCAATGCCTCGCTAATCCCCGACTACAACATGACAGACAAGATCGTGCCGCTGGTCGTGGGGGGCATCGCCTTGGCTGCGCTACTGATCTTGCTGGTGCAGATGATCCTGCGTCCCGAAAGCGATGCGATCTTTGCCGACAAGGAAGTCTCGGGCGAGGACGCGGATGCGCCCTATGGCCTCTGGAGCACGCTGGCGTGGTTCGTGGGGCTGATCGTCGCCACATACTTCGTCGGCTTCATCCTCGCGCTCTTGGGCTTTTTGATCAGCTTCCTGCGGGTTCGCGCACAGGCGCATTGGCCGAAAACCCTGATCCTGACGGCCTGCGGCATCGCGCTGATGTGCGTCATGGCCGGGGCACTCAACCGTGATTTCCCGCCGGGTCTGCTGCAAGGCGCAGTCGATCTGCCCTGGCCGCTGAACTGAGGAGCTTAGAGATGACACAGACTGCTATCCCCTATCTCTTCATGCGCGGCGGCACCTCGCGGGGGCCATACTTCAACCGCGCGGATCTGCCCCAAGACCGCGAAACCCTCGCCGAAGTGCTGCTCGCTGTGGTCGGCTCCGGCCATCCGCTCAACATCGACGGCATCGGCGGCGGCGCGGCGGTCACCACCAAGGTCGCGATGCTATCGCCTTCAGACGACGGTTGGGCCGATGTGGACTATTTCTTCGCCCAAGTCTCGGTCGAGGATCGGCTGGTCGATTTCAAACCGACCTGCGGAAACATCCTGTCGGGTGTTGGCCCTGCGGCGGTGGAATTGGGCCTCGTCCAGCCCACCGGCGATGTGACAGATGTGAAGATCCACGCCGTCAACACTGGGGCCAAGGTGCTCTCCAAAGTGCTTACCCCCGGCGGCGTGCTCACCTATGACGGCGACACCGAGATCGCGGGCGTGCCCGGCACCGGTGCAGCCGTGGCGCTGAACTTCATGGGGGTCGTCGGCTCTTCGACCGGGGCGTTTTTGCCCACGGGCAATATCCGCGATACCTTTGACGGGATCGAAGTCACCTGCATGGATGTGGCCATGCCGATGGTCATTGCCCGCGCGGCGGACTTTGGCCTGACGGGGTACGAGAGCGTGGCCGAGCTTGACGCGAACACGGATTTCTTTGCCCGTATGGAAGCCATCCGCCTTCAGGCCGGGGCCGCCATGGGCATGGGAGACGTGGCAAAATCCGTCACGCCCAAGTTCGGTCTGCTCGCCCCAGCCCAGAACGGTGGCACCATCGCGACGCGCTATTTCATGCCGTGGAACACGCACCCCTCCATGGCGGTGACCGGGGCTCAATGTCTTGCTTCCTGCGCGCTCACGCCCGGCAGTGTGGCCGATGGCCTGTTGGAACGCCCCATTCAAAGCCCCGCCGACGTTGTGCTCGAACATGCCTCTGGCACGATTGACGTGCTGGTGGATTACGACACGTCCGACGGCTTCGCGCTGAACTCCGCCGGGCTGCTGCGGACGGCCCGCAAGCTGGCGGATGGCTGTGTCTTTGTCCCCTCGCACATCTGGGAGGGCCGCTGATATGCCCGTGATGAATCTTCTTGTCGCCTTCAACGGCTCCGACGCCTCTGTCGCCGCGCTGCGCTATGCGGCCTCGCTCGCGAAACGGCGCGGCGCGCATGTCACGGCGATCCTTGCGCATACTGCGCATGAGGTGATCGACCGTCGTTCCCGCTGGATTCCTGAAGAGGCCCGCGCCCTGTTGGAGGCTGCCAACAACGAAATCTTGGCCGAGGTCATCCGCCGGTTCGAAGAACTCCGCCCCGCCCTCGGTCTGGGCGACGCGCTGGATTTCCGCGAAGAGACCGGTCGCATCGACATGCTGCTTTCCGAAGGCGCGCGGTACTACGACATGCTGATCGTCGGTGCCCGTACCGAGAGTGATGACGCCCATGTGACCCACCACCCGGACCGCATCGCCTTGCAGTCCGGGCGTCCGGTGATCGTGGTGCCCGCGGGCTATGACGCAGGCGCGCAGCACAGCCACGCGGCGCTGGCATGGGACGGTGGTCGCGCCGCCGCGCGGGCATTGTCAGACAGCCTGCGCCTGCTTGAGGCCGATGGCCGGGTCAGCGTTCTGACAGTGGGCAAACGCACATCCTGGCCGATCACCGATTTGATGACCCACCTCGACCGCCACGGCGTCGAAGCGGTGCATGAAGACTTTCCGACAACCCATCCGGTGTCACAGACTCTGCTGTCCTATTGCGAGCGGCACGATCCCTCACTACTGGTGCTGGGTGCCTATGAACACTCCAAGTTTCGCGAAGATTTCCTTGGTGGCGTGACCGCCGAGGTGCTGGAAAAGATCAAAATCCCAGTTCTGTTGTCCCATTGAGAAGCAAATGATGACCAACTACGAGAAAATCAAAATCGCCCGCCGTGATCTGGAAAAACTGCGTGCCGAGCTGATCGCCAGCCTCAACACTCAAAAAGACCGCGACCCCGATCTGCTGATCCTGCACAAACGGGTCAGCAAAGCGATCAACGCGCTTTCAGCATAGGGTGCAGGGATGAAGGTTCATATACTCGACGACTGGTTCGACACCCTGCGCGGGTTGCCCTGCTTTGACCTGCTGGCGGGGCATGATGTCACCGTCTGGACGGATCATCAGCCTGACGAGGCGATCTTGGCCGACCGTTTACAGGATGCCGACTGCGTCGTACTCTTTCGCGAGCGGACCAAGGTGACGCGGGGGTTGCTGGAGCGTCTGCCAAACCTGCGCCTGATTTCGCAGCGCGGCGCCTATCCGCATGTGGATGTCGCGGCCTGCACCGATCAGGGCGTGCTGCTGTGTTCCAACAAAGGTGCGGATGGGGCCAACCATGCGGCGGCGGAACTGACCTTTGCGCTGATCCTTGCAGCCATGCGGCAACTGCCGCAGCAGATGGCAAGCGCCAAGGCGGGCAACTGGCAGATGGGCGTCGGGCGCAGCCTGCGCGGGCGGCGGCTGGGGCTTTATGGCTATGGGCGCATCGGGCGTGTTGTGGCCGATTATGCCCGCGCCTTTGGCATGAAAGTTGTCTGGTGGGGCTCCGACGCCGGACGCGCGCGGGCGAAAGCCGATGGCGAGACCGTGCCCGAGAGCCGCGCGGCCTTTTTCGGCACATGTGACGTGGTTTCGCTGCATCTGCGACTTACATCTGAGACGCGCGGCAGTGTCACCGCCGACGACCTCAGCGCCATGTCGCCCCGCGCGGTATTGGTGAACACCTCGCGCGCGGGGCTGATTGCCGAAGGCGCGCTGCTGCAAGCGCTTAACGCCGGGCATCTGAGCGCGGCGGCGGTGGATGTCTTTGATTTCGAGCCGCTGACCGATCCCAACGACCCGCTGCTCTCGCATCCCAGATTGATCGCCACCCCGCATATCGGCTTTGTCACCGAGGATGAATTCGACAAGCAATTCGCGGATATCTTCGAACAGGTGAACGCCTATGCGGCAGGCGCTCCGATCCATATGATCAACCCTTCCGTCTACGCGCCATAAACCCCGCAACCAGCGGCGCGCCGACGATCACCAGCACGATGCGGGTCAGATGGTGGGTGATGACAAAGCCCAAATCCGCACCGGTCACGATGGCCAGCACCGTCATCTCGGCCTGCCCGCCCGGCGCGAAAGCAAGGAATGCCTCGACCGGGTTACCCAACCCGGCCCAAGTGACAAGCCCGGTGAAACCTGCGGCCAAAACGGCGAGCACCAGCACATAGGCGATGCCCGCCAGCACCACCCGCGTCAGCTCGCGCCATGTCACGCCCAGAAAATGCACGCCGATCCCGCAGCCGATAAAGAACTGCGCGGCCAGGATGGCCTCGGCGGGCGGGCGGCTGTGGATCAGGCCAGCCAGTGACAAGACAGCGGTGACGCTCATGGGGCCGAGGATCGAGGCACCGAACAGGCCAATCCGCTCTCCTCCCTTCCAGCCGATCAGGGCGGCGGCGGCCATCAGGGCCATCTCTCCCACTGGCAGTTCCGTCACCGGCGCGCCGATAGGATTGGTCAGCCTTGCTCCGTAAACCAGCGTCAAGAAGGCAGGCGCGAGGGTGACGATAATCAGCACCCGCGTGGCATGGATCAACGACAGCGCCCGCGGATCGCCCCCCGCTTCGGTGCCAAAGATAACCATGTCCTGCAGGCCACCCGGCATCGCGGCGTAATAGGCTGTCGGCCCGTCGAACCCCCAAACATGCCGAAAGAACGGGACGCCGATAATCCCGATCAACGCGATAAAGACCGGGACCAGCGCCACCGACATCGCCATTTGTGGAAGTTGGTGAAACAGATCAGGCGTGATCGAAGCCCCAACCGCCACCCCAAGGATCGTGCGCGCCGCCACCGAAACTTGACCGAAGCCTTTGATCGGCAGGTTCGACAGCGCCGCGATAAGACAGGCGGCCATAGGGCCGAAAAGGAATGGTAGCGGCAGATCAAGCGCCCAGAAGGCCAAAGTGCCAGCCCCGGCGGGGATGAGGGTAAGCGACCGGCTTCGGGTTGGTTGGGCAATGCGCATGGGGTCCACTCCTGCAGTTTATCGGACTTGATCGTTATTGCATACTATTGTATCCACCTGTATGCAATAATGACCTTTGGGGGCGTTTTATGAGCGAAGAAGACCGCACACCGCAGGGCAACTCTGCCTATGCTCAACTAATGGATGAGTTACGTGCCGGGCGGCTGAACCCCGGCGACAGGCTGCGTGAAACCGAACTGGCCGACCGTCTGGGCGTCTCCCGCACCCCCGTGCGCGAAGCGATCCGACAGTTAGAGGCAGACGGCGTCGTGGCGCATATCCCCCGGCAGGGGGCGAGCATCCGCACGCTGGACTACGCCGAGGTGATGGAACTCTACGAGATGCGCGCCGTGCTGGAGGGCACCGCCGCGCGGCTGGCCGCCCGCGCTGCCTCGGACATCGAGATTGAAGAGTTGCAGGACATGAACCAGCAGCTTGCCACCCTAGGCAATGTGCCCGAAGCTTTCACACTCAACCGCCAGTTTCACGCCGCCCTTCTGGACGCCGCGAAAAATCGTTTTCTGACCCGGTCGATTCACACGCTGCAAAAGACGCTGATGATCCTCGGCCCGACGACGCTCACCGATCCTGACCGCGCCGAGAAAGCGGTGGAGGAACATTTTGGCGTTCTGGATGCGATCAAGGCCCGTGATGCCGCCCTCGCCGAAGCGGCAATGCGCGCGCATATCGAAGCGGCCCAACGGGTCCGGGTGCGCGCCCTGCGCGCACAGCCCACGCGCGATGAGACCTATGACGGAGACCTGCTGTGACCGAGACCTACGATATCGTCGTGACCGGCGGCGGCAATGCGGCGCTTTGTGCCGCGATCACCGCCGCCGAACACGGCGCCCGCGTGCTGATCCTTGAAACCGCGCCAAAACCCTACCGGGGCGGCAATTCGCGCCACACCCGCAACTTCCGCTGCATGCACCATGGCCCCTTGGGCCCATTGGTCGAAAGCTACACCGAAGAGGAATACCTCGCCGATCTGATGAAGGTGACGGGTGGCAAGACGGATGAACATCTCGCACGCCTCGCCATCCGCTCTTCCGAGGAATGCCTGCCTTGGATGGAAGAACATGGCGTGCGGTTTCAGCCCTCGCTGTCGGGCACCCTGTCACTGGCCCGCACCAACGCCTTCTTTCGCGGCGGTGGCAAAAGCCTTGTGAACGCCTATTACCGCACTGTCGAAGGGCTGGGCGTGGAGGTGCTCTATGAAGCTGCCGTGACCCACCTCGAGCTGGAAGGCGACCGGGTAACGCGGGTGGACTATACCCATGAGGGGGCCGCCAAGAGCCTCTCGCCCAAATCCGTCGTCGTTGCCTCTGGCGGATTTCAGGCCGACACCGATTGGCTGGCGCGGGCATGGGGGCCAGCGGCAAAGAATTTCCTGATCCGCGGCACGCCCTATAACCGCGGCGTGGTTCTGGCGGATCTGCTGGATCAAGGCATCGCGCAGGTTGGCGACCCGACCCAATGTCACGCCGTCGCCATCGACGGGCGGGCACCGAAATTCGATGGCGGGATCGTCACGCGGCTGGATTGCGTGCCCTTCTCCATCGTCGTCAACAAAGACGCACAGCGGTTCTATGATGAGGGTGAGGATGTCTGGCCGAAACGCTATGCCATCTGGGGCCGTCTGGTGGCCGCCCAGCCCGATCAGGTGGGCTATGTCATCATCGATGCCAAATCGCTGAACCTGTTTATGCCCTCGGTGTTCCCGCCGATCAAGGCAGACACGCTGGCGGAACTGGCGGGCAAAATGGGCCTGCCCGCCGACGCGCTAAAGCAGACCGTGGCCGAGTTCAACGCCGCCTGCGGCGATCAGAGCAGCTTCCACCCAACTGAGCTTGATGGCGTTGCCACTTCCGGCCTCACCCCGCCCAAGACCAATTGGGCCCGCCCCATCACCCAGCCGCCGTTCTACGGCTATTCGCTGCGCACTGGCGTCACCTTTACCTATCTCGGGCTGAAGGTGGATGAAAACGCGCAATGCTCCATCAACGACCGCCTTGTCAGCAACCTTTGGGCGGCGGGCGAAACCATGGCCGGGTCGATTCTGGGCCAAGGCTACCTCGCCGGTTTCGGCATGACCATCGGCACCGTATTCGGACGTATCGCAGGCAAGGAGGCCGCAGCCCATGCAAATTGATCTACTCCAAGAGGCCCGCCGTCAGGCCGAAATCTGCAACGCCTGCCGCTATTGCGAGGGGTACTGCTCGGTCTTCCCGGCCCTGCAAGCCGAACGCGCTTTTTCGGACGGGGATCTGACGCAACTGGCGAACCTCTGTCACAATTGCCGGGGCTGCTACTATGCCTGCCAATACACCGCCCCGCATGAGTTTGAACTGAACCTGCCCCAAGCCTTGGCCGATGTGCGCCAAGACAGTTGGGAGGAGTTCGCCTTTCCACGTGCCGCCGGGAAAGCCTTCCAGAAAAACGGCCTCGCCATCGTGCTCGCCACTGTCTTGGGCTTTGC
>NZ_DCAN01000001.1:28955-41655 GCF_002311545.1 Sulfitobacter sp. UBA1132
GTGCTATCCCACAATGCGATGGTGGCGATCTTTCTGCCCGCCTTTCTTTTTCCGTTGATAAGCATTGCCATCGGCCTGCGCCGCTACTGGCAAACCGTGGGCGGCGCCCCGGTGCGCCTGTCGCATCTGCGCGGGGCCATCGCCTCTGTCGCGAACATGCGCAACCTCAAGGGCGGTCACGGCGACGGCTGCAACTTTGAAGACGAAGACCGCTTCACGCACGCCCGCCGCTATGCGCATCAGGCAATCATGTATGGCTTTCTGCTGTGTTTCGCTTCGACCAGCGTGGCGACGCTGATGCATTACCTGCTCGACATGCCCGCCCCCTACGGGCTGTTTTCCGCCCCCAAGATCCTCGGCCTTTCCGGCGGTGTTCTGCTGGTGTTGGGCTGTGGCAAGATGGTCTGGCTCAAGCTGCGGTCGGACAAATCGCTCGGTGCGACCAACGCTTTTAGCGGCGAAATAGCCTTTACCGGGTTGCTGGGGTTTGTCGGACTATCGGGGCTGCTGCTCTATGCGGCGGGCGGCACCGGCTGGATGCCGGGTCTTTTGGTCATACATCTCGGCGCGGTGCTGGCGTTTTTCCTGCTCACGCCTTTCACCAAGATGGCGCATGGGTTCTACCGAATGGCGGCACTAGTCAGCGATGCACAGCGGCGCGAAAGGGTCTGACTTTAGGCTTTCCAGCAACGCTTCCAGATCACCCCGGCCGCGCCTACAGACGGCGCGACCGGGAGACGATCATTCGCCGAAGTGAATGACCGAGCGGATGCTTTTTCCTTCATGCATGAGCTTGAAGGCCTCGTTGATCTGTTCCAGCCCCATGGTGTGGGTGATGAAATCATTCAACTTGAACTCGCCGTTCATATAGCGCTCGACATAGTCAGGCAGCTCGGAGCGTCCCTTGACCCCGCCAAAGGCCGACCCCCGCCAGACACGCCCCGTGACCAACTGGAACGGACGGGTAGAGATTTCCTGCCCCGCCCCGGCAACCCCGATGACTACGGATTCGCCCCAGCCCTTGTGGCAGCATTCCAACGCCGAGCGCATAACATTGACGTTGCCGATACACTCGAACGAATAATCCACGCCGCCGTCGGTCATCTCGACAATCACGTCCTGAATGGGTTTGTCGTGATCTTTGGGGTTGATGAAATCGGTGGCGCCCAGCTTGCGGGCAAGATCGAATTTGCTTTCGTTGATATCGATCACGATGATCCGGCTGGCCTTGGCCATGGTCGCGCCGATCACGGCGGACAGGCCAATGCCGCCCATGCCGAAGATCGCAACGGTCGACCCCTCTTCGACCTTCGCGGTGTTCATCACAGCCCCCATGCCGGTAGTGACGCCGCAGCCCAGAAGGCAAACCTCTTCAAGCGGCGCATCGGGGTTAACCTTGGCAAGCGATATCTCGGGCAGCACTGTGTATTCCGAGAAGGTCGAGCAGCCCATGTAGTGCAGGATGGGCTGACCATCCTTGTAGAACCGGCTGGTGCCGTCGGGCATCAGACCGCGCCCTTGGGTTTCCCGAATCTTCTGGCAGAGGTTGGTCTTGCCGGATTTGCAGAATTTGCACTCGCCACATTCTGGCGTGTAGAGCGGGATCACATGGTCACCCACCGCCACGCTGGTGACGCCCTCGCCGATGGATTCGACAATCCCGCCCCCTTCATGGCCCAGAATGACCGGGAACAGGCCTTCGGGGTCTTCGCCCGACAAAGTGAAAGCATCGGTATGGCAAACGCCCGAGGCGATAATTTTGATGCGCACTTCGCCAGCCTTAGGCGGCATTACGTCGATTTCCTCGATCGAGAGAGGTTCGTTAACGGCCCAGGCGACGGCCGCTTTGCATTTGATGATATCGGTCATGGGGCTCACTTCGCGGTTAGGACTATTTTGGCGGGTGACGTTGTAGGGACTGTCATTTACACTGTTTCCCACTGGCGATAATCAGAGATATCCGCAAAACACCGTTACCTATTAGCAATAGTTCTTCGGCCATTAAGATTGAAAGGAACATCATGCTGAGTTGGGAGGGGGTATCAGAATTTGTGGCCGTCGCTGAAGCCCAAAGCTTTACAGCTGCTGCCAACAGCTTGGGTATTTCTACGGCTCAGGTAAGCCGCCAAGTCGGCGCACTTGAGGCGCGATTGGACACCAAGCTGTTCTACCGCACCACGCGCAAGGTCACGATCACCGAGACGGGTCAGGTGTATTACAACCATTGCCGGCAGGTGCTTGATGGGCTGGCCGAAGCCGAGCGCGCGATCACCGATCTGCATCAAAGCCCCAAGGGACGGCTGAACCTTACAGCCCCGGTGACATATGGCGAGAACCGCATCGCGCCTTTGGTCAACGACTTCGTGCGGCGCTATCCTGATCTTGAGGTCAACCTCAGGCTGACCAATCAGCTGCTCGATCTTGTAGCGGAAAGCTACGATCTCGCGATCCGGCTGGGAGAGTTGGAAGACAGCTCCATGATGGCAAAGCGGCTGGCCTCTCGCAGGCATTACACCTGCGCGGCACCCGAATACCTTTCCGCTCACGGAACCCCGCACACCCTGTCCGAACTTGACGGCTACAACTGTTTGCAAGGCACTTTGGGCTATTGGCGGTTTCAGGAAAAAGGAACCACCCGCCACATCCGGGTGAAAGGCAATCTCCGCTGCAACAGCGGCGCATCGCTGGTCGATGCGGCGCTGAAGAACCTCGGGATCATCCAGCTGCCGGATTATTATGTCGAGGCGGAACTGCGGGCCGGTCGGTTGGTCTCTGTTTTGGATACGTATCGCGCGCCGGACGATGGCATCTGGGCGATCTATCCGCAGAACCGGCATCTTTCGCCAAAGGTCCGGCTGCTGCTTGATCACCTTGCGAAAGGGTTGCGATGAAGGAGCGAGGACCCGGCAAAGATCGTATCTTTTGGCCTTGCGTTCAGCCACCTGCACCGGGGCTTCGTTCAGCGAAAGGCTCATTTGGCCGCACCATGAGGTAATCTAAGGCGACGTGGCAGATGCCCCTTCATGCCGGACCAAATGGCCCGATAGGCACCGTCCTATTGATGGAGCTCTTTTGCCAAAAACCGAACGAACAGAAGCGTGAGGTTCTCGCGGCGCGAGGTGTCTGGCCAGACGGCAAAAATTCCCAACGGTTTCAGCCGCCAATCGGGGAACAGGCGGCTCAGCTTGCCCTCCGTCTCCCCCCGGGCGGCGAGATGCTCGGGCAGAACCGTGGCGCCAAGGTTCTTGCAGGCGAAATGGTAGAGGGCATCCACGCTGTCCACTCCCAGCCGGGCTTGGCCCAGAACTTTCACCTCTTCCCCACCGGGGCCGCTAAGGCGGGTATAGTCTGAGCGATGTCGGTAGCGCACCCAGTCCCAGTCTTCCAGATCGCAAGGATGTGCGGGGGCCGGGCGCGTTGCGGCATAGTCGCTGCCGACCACCAAGGCGCGCGCGCTTTCACCCAGCTTGCGCGACATCATCGCACTGTCGTCGAGCCAGCCCGCGCGGATATTCACATCAAAACCATCGTTGATAAGGTCCATCCTCTGATCCGAAAAAGCCAACGACAGAGCGACTTGCGGATGAAGACGGGAAAATTCAGCAATCGCCGTCGACAGGGTCGATGACGACATAAAGGCAGGGATCGACACCCTAAGCGCGCCCACCGGCTCCAACGACAGGGCATTGAGGTCATTCAACCCGCTTTCGGCGCTTCGCAGCATGTCGGTCACCCGGGCGTAGAACATCCGCCCTTCGTTGCTGAGCGCGATCTTGCGGGTTGTGCGGTAAAGCAGTGTCACGCCAAGGAAATCTTCGAGTTCGGAGACGGTTTCACTCACCCGCGACGGTGCGACGCCAAGGGCTTTCGCCGCGGCCCGGAACGAGCCTTCGTCCACCACCCGGGCGAAGATGGCCATATGCTTTAGATGATCGATCATTGTTCGGCCTGCCGGAACTATCACTTCTGGATTCCATGAATACCCCGATCAATCCGCCGGGAATAGATGTTCCTTGCAACACGAGGAACACCGCCATGAAAGCGACCACTCATCTCAACACCGAAAGCGCAGAGCGTTATCTGGGCACGCTCTGCAAACATTTCGGCCACAAGGTGCCCGTCACCCACACGCGCCAAAACGGCCATATCGAACTGCCTTTCGGGGCATGTGAACTGGCCGCAACAAAGGGCCAGTTGTCACTGAGCGCGACAGCCGATGACCGGGCCGCTCTCGATAAGGTCGTGCAGGTCATTACCAGCCACCTCGAGCGTTTTGCCTTCCGCGAAGACCCCAAGCTCACTTGGACCTACGCCGCCTGAGAGCTGAGCTGGCCCGAACTTTTCGCGTGCCGCGCGGAGTGGCACCCGAAATCTTGAACTTAACCAAGGCCCCATTCCTTCGGGGCACCCGATATGGAGCGACACATGAAACGCAGAACCCTTCTGAAAACGTCACTTGGCGCATCTCTGGCCATCCTTCTCGGACAACACGCAGGAGCAAAAGAAATGGACACGGTTACACAAGAGAGCTTTGACACCGTAATGGCCTTCATGGGCGCTATGGGGGCGGGCGATATGGAGAAAATGCGGGCCCTGATGGCCGACGATATGGTCTGGCACAACGAGGGCGACGAAAGCTTGCCGTGGATCGGTGAGGCACGCGGCAAGGAGGCAGTCTTCGACTTTCTTGGCGTCTTTGGCCAGAATTTTCAGACAACCGCTTGGGACAACACAGATGCCTTTGCCGCAGGCGACACCGTTGCCGTCTTTGGTAAGATGAGCGGCATCACCACGAAATCCGGCAAAGAGACTGGCCCCTTCACCTTTGCCCTGCGTGCCAAGGTCCGCGATGGTCAGGTGGTGCTGTGGCACTGGTTCGAAGACAGCTTTGCCGTCAGCAAAGCCTACCACGGCTAATATCCGCAACCTGGCAGGGCCCGTCAGGCCCCGCCAGCGAGACCACAGTAAAAGGAGAGCCCCATGCGCTATGCTGTCACCGCCGTTTCAGGACAACTCGGTCAAGAAATTGCCCGCAAACTCATAGAACGAACAGATCACGCCTCGGTCATCGGCCTCGCCCGGACGCCGGGCAATGTCACCGAGTTAGGGATCGAGGTGCGCCCCGGCGACTATGACCAGCCGGACGCGCTTCGGACTTCTCTTGCGGGCGTTGATGCCCTTATGCTCGTCTCCGGCATGGCCCCGCCCGAAGACCGCATCGGCCAGCACCGCAACGTGATCGAGGCGGCCAAGGTGGCCGGCGTGGGCAAGATCGTTTACACCAGCATTCAAGGTCCCGAAGTTGGGACCGCCTTCTCACCCGTCGTGCAGAGCAACCGCCATACCGAGGCCGACATCCGCGCCAGCGGTCTGGATTGGACCATAGGTCGCAACGGCATCTACATCGAGCCTGACGTTGAGTATATCGACAGCTACCGCGCCAAGGGCGAGATCGCCAACAGCGCGGGGGACGGCAAATGCGGCTACACGACCCGTTCCGAATTGGCCCATGCCTATGCCGCTTTGCTGACGCGGGACGAGCTGATCGGTCAAACCTTTGATTTGAACGGTACGCCGATCACTCAGGCGGAACTAACGCAGTACATGAACGCCGCATATGGCACCGCGCTTACCTATCGCAGCATGTCGGCCGAAGACTATGTGGCTGACCGCACCGCCGAGCTTGGCGGTTTTATCGGCCCGATTATCGGCGGCATCTACGACGGCATCCGCCGCGGCGCCTTTGACGCCCCCGGCGATTATGAAGCCGCGACCGGACGCCCGCATCAAAGCTGGGAAGATTATTTCACCTCGCTGTTACGCTGATCGCCACAGATACGCGGGGCGACCCGCGTAGAACGACCAACCTTTCGGAGATATTTGCGTGCTGAAATCCACATGGGATCACCCCCTCACCTTCTGGGCGCTCTTGAGCCTCCCCGCCATTCCAATGACCCTTGGCCTGACCTCCGGCGCGCCGGACGCGGTCAGCAGTCTTTTGCATCCCACCGGTGAATTCGCCGGGCGGTTCATGATCATCGCGATGATGATCACCCCGCTGATGATGCTTTTTCGCGATGCGAGCTGGCCGCGCTGGCTGATGAAGCGTCGGCGCTATCTTGGCGTGGCCGCATTCTTCTACGCGCTGGCCCACACGGTGCTTTACCTCATTGATGAAGGCGCCATAGCCTTCACTGGCGACGAGGTATCAAAGCTGTACATCTGGACCGGCTGGATCGCCTTTCTTATCTTTGTGCCATTGGCTGTTACGTCGACAGACCCGTGGGTGCGCCGCCTTGGGCGGTCGTGGAAAAAGCTACAGCAGTTTGTCTATGCTGCGGCTATACTAACCCTCATTCACTGGGCTGCCCTGCACGATTGGGGCGGCGTCGGCGCGGCTCTCGTGCATTTTGCGCCTCTGGTCGCTCTTGAGGTGTACCGTCTGGGGTCAACCCAACAACGCCGCCGCCAGCGCGCGATGACGTAAGCGAAGGGTTGCGGGGCAAATTCTCCGTTCGTTCGGCGATCTAAAGCTTAATAGCCGATCTCCCTACCTTTATAGGGAATCTTCGCACCTACCGTCAAAATACATAAGCCACCCATCGTGTCGGACGCAGCGAACGGCCCAAACCGGACCTTGGGCCGGCGGGCAAGGAAAGTCTCCTTCAGACACTTTTGGCTATAAAATACAAGCTTTTCCGCTACGATCTTCACCGACTAAACCAAGTGCTTCCCGATATGCGTTACCGTTAATGCTTCTTACCTTCGAATGACCCATTGTTTGAAGCTGGCCTCCAATGCGCCACATGGCGCGAGGATCAGGTCGCGGGACTGGTATGGGCCCGCATCGTCAATTATCTCGGCAACGGTGACGCACTGTGCAGGGTCCGAGGCCAAACGCATCTCCATGCTCGCGTCGTCATAAACAAACTGCTGTGCGGGATCAGCCTTGTCGCAGGAGATCAGACCAAATGGGTTTTCGGCATTCTCCGGATCACTATACGCCATGCACAGACCATCATAGGTCGCCGACGCGATCATGCCCGTCTCTGCCGCATAGGTGAACAACACGTCGTCCCCTTCCGGTTTGCATGAATGGGCGTGAAGCTGATCGCTCAGGCCGCGCCCTTCAGTATCGATGCACCAGCCGAGCGACGCTTCCTCGTTAAGGTTATCGGCAAGATGAATGACGGGCCCGTCGGTCTGGAGGCTTGGTGCCTCAGCATGAGCCGAGAATGGGATGCTTTGGCCCAATACGATCAGCGCGGCAAAGGCCAAGTTTGAGCTTGGAAATCTCATTGCTCACTCCTTATGGAACTGTTGTTGAAAGGTACGAATGCGCGCGGCATTGACGCCTTGGTCACTGCGCCCCACCCGTGAAACGCCGCGCATGTCCACCCGGCTCCCGTTCTCGGCAGGGGTAACTGCAACGACGATATCGTCGGCAAAATAGAAGACAGAGGTGCGCGCGGTGGCCTCGAACCGATGACGGGTTGGATCGGTCGCAACGATCTCCCACCCCATTTCGCCTGCCACCTGCAATGCCCGTTCAAAGGCTGCATCCGTGCTCAGGCCGGTCTCAAGTGGCGCAATATCGGGATAGGCTGTCACTTGTTGGTCCGCCACTTCCGCACCGCCGTATTCGAGCGTGTTGCGCGCACCCGCGCGGGTGTCATCCAGCACCTCGAAGGCCGGGGGATTGGCGGTATCAGTCGTGATGTCATGGATTGGCGCCGCGCGCGGTTGGGGGTTCACAGTGCTTGAAATCAGGGGAAACAGGACCCCCAGTCCAAGCAGCGTGACCACGCCGCCGATCGCAGCCCAACCCTTTTCGCCCCGGCCAAGATGGATGGCCAAAGCGATCAGCCCCGCGCTGAAGATGCCCACCCCGATTGCGTTGAAGTAGCTCCGGTAGAGACCGAACCCTACGATCGGTTCCCAAAGCCCCAAGCGCGCTCCGAACAAGATCAGTGTAACGCAAATTAACCCAGCAACGGCGATCAGGGCGGCAATTTTTCCAGTATGTTTCATGTGTTCGGCCTTTCACGACCAGCGTTGATATGTGCTCAATTACTCGGGTGACCAGTCACGGCCGCCCCTGCCCCCGTCGCGATCTTCAGCGTGGCCCAGGCCTGCGCCGCTTCGTTCGTGGCCGAGGCCGCCGAGATCCTTGCAGCATTGGTATTCCGGTCGGTATCCAGCAGGTTCAACAGCGTGATGGCACCGTTTCGATAATTCTCCTGTGCCAATGTCAGCGCCCGGCCGTAGTCGCTGGCGGCGGTTCGCAGCAGTTGCGCCCTCTGGCGCGCGCGGGTGAGGTTGGACTGTGCGACCTGAACATCCTCGACCGCTTCGTTGATCGAGGCCCGCCATGCGATCTCGGCCTGCCGTGCGACAGAGAGTTGCGCGTCACGGCTGGCTTTCAAGAGGCCCTGATTGAATACTGGAAGGGACAATTGCGGCCCGAAACTCCACGCATCTGTGGCGTCCGTGCGGCCCACCGTTCCGGACAGGGACAAGGCCGGGTAAAGCGCGGCCTCGGCGACGCCCACGTTGGCAACGGCAGCGGCCAAATCGGCTTCGGCGCTGCGCACATCGGGGCGATTGCGAAGCAAGTCCGCCGGTACGCCGGTGCGCGCACCCCCGGGGCTGGAGAGTTGGGGGGCACCTTTTTGCATGTGTGCCTTGATCGGTTCCGCGGGTTCGTTCAGCAGTGTCGCGATGGCGTAGACATTTGCGTCAAACAAGGCGGCGAACTGCGGCAAATCGGCCCGCGCCGTCGAAAGCAAGGCCTGCGCTTCGGCCACTTCGTATTCGGTGGCCGCGCCCGCATCGAACTGGCTTCGGGTGATGCTCACCGTCTCTTCGCGCGTGGCAATTGCGGTGCGTGTCAAGGCCATCGCCTCTTGGTAATAGCGCGCGTCGGAATAGGCAGCGATAAGTTCGGCCAGCCATGCAAGACGAACGGTCTCTTCCTCCGCCCGGGCGGCAGTAAGCGAGGCAACAGCGGCCTCGCGCTCGCGCCGGATACCACCGAAGAGATCAATCACCAGCGAGGCGCTTAATGTCCCGCTTTCGACGGTGCTCGTACCGCTGGTGCCGTCGCCACCGGATGTGGTCACTGATCCGGTCAGCGATCCGTCCGCCGCAGCGTTTACCCCGGTTGTACGCAACTCAGCTTGCGCTTGGCGTATGCGCTCACCCGCGGCAATCACATCAAGGTTCTGGGCAAGGCCGCGCGTGAGAAGACTTGTTAGGTTCGAATCTTTGTAGTTCAGCCACCACTGCTGAGTGGCTACCGCGCCGATCTGCTCTGCATTGCCACCGACAAACCGGGTTTCCATGGCCACTTCGGGGCGCTGGTAATCAGTGCCGACAGCACAGCCCGCGACAAGCAGACCCAGTACGAGATAGTAAGGTTTCACTGAGCTTTCTCCACTCGCTTACGGAAAATTTCTGTTGTTCGGATTACGGCGACGTAGAAGACCGGCACCATCACGATCCCGATGACCGCTGAAAAGATGATCCCGCCGAGCATCCCCGTCCCGATGGATTTTTGCGCATTGGCCCCTGCCCCGGAGGCGAGCACCAGCGGCATGATGCCAAAACCAAAGGCAAGGGAGGTCATTAGGATGGGGCGCAGACGCTGGCGCGCTGCCATGACGGTGGCTTCCAGCAATACTTTGCCTTCCGCCCGTAGGGATTCCGCGAACTCAACGATCAGAATGGCATTTCGCGCCGCAAGGCCGATCGTGGTAAGCAAGCCTACCTTGAAATAGACGTCGTTCGACTGTCCGAAATACCACGTTGTCACCAGCGCCCCCAGAATGCCCACGGGCACCGAAAGCATCACCGCAAAAGGCACGGCCCAGCTTTCGTAGAGGGCGGCGAGACAGAGAAAGACGACCAGCGCCGAGATCGTATAGAGAATGGCTTCCTGATCGCCGGACAACCGTTCCTGATAGCTCAGCCCTGTCCAGGCCGAGGCGTAGGACCCGTCCAGATCAGCGGTAAGCTGTTCCATCACCTCCATCGCATCGCCCGAACTGATGCCCGCTGCCGCTTCGCCGGAAAGCTCCAGCGCGCGGGTGCCGCCATAGCGCGACAGTTTGGGCGTGATAGTTTCCCATTCGCGGCTGATAAAGGCCGACAGTGGCACCATCTCCGAACTGTCGTTCCGCACATACCAATGATCTATGTCGTCAGGCTGCATGCGCCAGTCCGCACCGCCCTGTACAATGACCTCGCGCAGGTTATTGCCCAGCGGGAAATCGTTGACATAGGTGCCAGAGAACACAGTCGCCAGCATGGCGTTCACGCTCGACAAAGACACGCCCAAAGCCTCGGCCTTCTGCTGGTCGATACGCAATTTCAACGACGGTTCCGTCGCAGCATCATTGCCGCGCAGGTTGGTCACGCGACCGTCAGCAAGCCCTGTCGCGACCAGTTTATCTGCGGCATCGCTTAGCGCTTCCTGACCCGCGCCCGACTGATCGACGAGGTACATTGCAAAGCCCGAAGAGGTACCCAGCCCCGGAATGGCAGGCGGTTGAAGAACAAAGATGCTGCCCAGTCGGGACTGGAAGAACTTGCCATTGGCCCGCATCATCAGATCAGCCGCATCAAGCCCGGGACGCTCTTCATAGTCCTTGAGCCTGATGAACATCATCCCGTAGTTCTGACCAGACCCCCCGAAACTGTATCCGACATTGGCAAAGACGCCATCGACCATTTCGGTCTCTTCGGTCAGCAAGTATTGCTCGATCTGTTCAATCGTGTTGGCTGTCTGCTGAACTGTCGATCCCTGAGGCAGTTCGATCATGGTCATAAGCACGCCCTGATCTTCGGTCGGCAGGAACGACGACGGCAGACGGTCATAAACCCAATAGGCGCCAAATCCGACGAGCGCCAAGACGACCACCATACGGAAAGGCCGCATGGACAACCGCCCGACAAGCGAAGCATAGCCACCCGTCAGACGGTCAAGGCCGCCATTGAACCAGCGCAGCGGAAGCAGAGGCTTCTTGTCATGGTTAGGTTTGAGAAGCTGCGCGCACATTGCAGGCGTGAGGATCAGGGCGACGAAAAGCGACAGCACCATCGCCGAAATGATCGTGACCGAGAACTGTTTGTAGATGACCCCCGTCGACCCATCCATGAAGGCCATCGGCAGGAATACAGCAGAAAGCACCATCACGATGCCGATCAGCGCCGAGGAAATCTCTCCCATGCTCTTTTCCGTGGCGGCGACGGCGTCCAACCCCTCTTCTTCCATCACCCGTTCGACGTTCTCGACGACAACAATCGCGTCATCGACCAACAGACCAATGGCCAAGACCAATGCGAACATGGAAAGGGTGTTGATTGACATGCCGAAGGCAGACAGCACGCCGAAGGTGCCCAACAACACCACCGGCACGGCGATGGTCGGGATGATCGTGGCCCGCCAGCTTTGCAAGAAAAGGAAGATGACAAGAAAGACGAGGACAATCGCCTCGAGCAACGTCTCATAGACTTGGTCGATGGATTCCTCGACGAAGGGCGAGGTGTCATAGGGATATTCGACCACTACGCCCTCGGGCAACGCGGAAGAAAGATTGCCCACCACGTCCCGCACCGCTTCGGCGGTATCCACCGCATTGGCACCGGTGGAAAGGTTCACCGCAAAGCCCGCCGCCGGATGACCATTAAAGCGGCTTACACTGCCGTAGTCCTCTTCGGCGAGTTCGATCGTGGCGACATCGGCAAGGTAAATGGCCGACCCGTCCGTATTGGTCTTCAGCAGGATGTTCCGAAAGTCCTCAACCGTTTCAAGCTGGGACTGCGCCGACAGGGAGACCGTGAACTGCTGACCTTTCACCACCGGCTGTTCACCCAGACTGCCGACCGTCACGTTCGTGTTCTGCTCGGATACGGCCGTGGTCACGTCCGAAGATGTCAGTTGATACTGGAACAGCTTTTCGGGGTTCAACCAAATGCGCATTGCGTATTCGGTGCCGAAAACATTGATCGACCCCACCCCCGCCGTGCGCTGTACCGGGTCTTCAATCGTGCTGCTCAGCAGGTCGCCCAGTTCAAGCGAGGTATAGCTGCCGTCTTCGCTGACAAGCGCCCCGACCATCAGGACCGAGTCCGTCGAGCGGGAGACGGAAACGCCCTGGCTCGTCACGATGTCGGGCAGCTGCGATTCGACCAGTTGCAGTTTGTTCTGGACCTGCACCTGCGCCATGTCAGGATCAATACTATCGTCAAAGGTCAGCGATACACTCGCCGCACCTTCGCTGGAGGATGAGGTCATATAGGTGAGCCCATCCAACCCCGTCAGCCCGTCCTCGATGACAGTGGTGACCGAATTCTCCACCGTTGCGGCCGAGGCCCCAGTATAGGTGGCGGAAATTCGAACGGTGGTGGGCGCGATATCAGGATACTGCGAGATCGGCAGACCCGTCATACTGAAAGCGCCCAGCAACATGGTGGCAATCGCCAGAACCCAAGCAAAAACAGGGCGATGGATGAAGAAACGCGCCATAGCTCAATCCTCCGCCGCGGGGGCAGCGATATCCCGAGAAACGCCATCCTCGTCGATCGTCACGGCCACGGGGCTGACCTCTTGCCCTGCGCGGACGGATGAAAGGCCGTCCACAACGAGCCGATCGCCATCGTTCAGCCCCTCACGCACGATCCATGCGTTCTGATAGGT
>NZ_DCAN01000001.1:41723-52615 GCF_002311545.1 Sulfitobacter sp. UBA1132
GCAGTCAGTTTACCTGAGTTGCCACGCGTCGCTGCACGCTGCGGAACAAGGTAGGCTTGCATCGTGCCAAGCACGATTTCCCCCCGCACAAACATGCCCGGAAGGATAATGTGGTCCGGGTTGTCAAAGGTGAAACGGATGGTCACGGTTCCGGTGGAGGTCGAGACATTGTTACCCGGCGTGACCAACTGCCCGGTTCCACGATAGATGTCGCCGTTCTCTAACGTCAATGTCGCTTGAAGGGTGTCGTTTTGTTGCAGATCACCTTCGGCAATGGCGCTGCGCACCGACAGGATACGCGCGCTTGCCTCCATCATATCCACATAGATCGGATCTGAGGTGACGATGCTCGTCAAAGCGTCGGCCTGCCCAGCCGTAACCAAATCCCCCACCGAAACGGTTGATACATCTGCACGCCCGGCGATCGGGCTGGTCATCGTCGTCCACGACAGCTCGGTCTCGGCATATTCAACCGCCGCTTTGTTTGCATCAAGCGTGGCCTTTGCTTCGGCCAGACTGGCACGCGCCGCTTCGACCTCTGCCTCGGTGTAGCCGCGTCCGGAGAGTTGTTCGGCGCGGTCATAGGCCGCCTGCTTCACAGGCAGGTTGGCTTCGGCAGTGGCCAGATTGGCACGGGCTGTCGCGACAGCCGCGAGATAGGAGGCATCGTCGATCCGGAAAAGCGGGTCCCCGACCTCAAGCAATTGTCCGGGCGTGTAGAGGATCTCTTTGACCACACCGCCGACACGCGGGCGCACTTCAACGTCTTGAAACGCAACGGCCCGGCCCGGCGTGGTCACAATGCGTGGGATTTCCTCCATCTGAATGTCGATCACACCTACTTCAAGCGGCCCCGCCGCGGGCATGCCATCGGGAGGGCCGCCCTGCGCGCTCGCCATCGTGGCAGCCCCCGCGAACGCAAGCGCTGCGCCAAACATTTTCCAAACGCCGATTTTCATGTGCTTCTCGATCCTTGACTATCCAGCAGGTTTGGTGCCTTGTAGGCAGATGTTGCACAGTGCGCAAGGAATTCAGACATGACAGTTTCGTTACGAGAGCGAAGACGACAGCAGACGGCACGTGAGATTCAGCTGGCGACGCTGGATTTGGCCGTTAAAAAAGGGTTAGAGAATGTGACGACCGAGGAGATCGCTGCGACAACTGGCATCAGCACGCGCACTTTCTTCAACTACTATACCAACAAGGAAACGGCTGCGGTTGGGGCCCCGCCCCCCTTTTCGGAGGCTGCGAAAGAAGCGTTACGCAGCGGAAACGGACCGCTCGCGGACGATCTCAAGATGTTCTTGGATCAACACTTCGCCGCGCTGACCAATGATGAACCTATTCTCAAGATGATCGGCACGGTTCTGCGTTCAAACGAAAAAGCGAGAGGTATTCTGCAGGGGTTTCTGGTTATGGAGCGCAGAGAGCTTACAGAATGCCTGAGCCAGCGCGTTAAGAACCCGCAAGCCGCCGCTGCACTTGCAAATTACACGACCGACGCCGTGGGCAGGGCAATCTTCCTCTGGGAGCACGGGGAAGGACTGTCACTGGGTGCCGCGTTGGACACAGTTTGGGAAGGAACAATCGCTGCGGCGGCCCTATTGACGCCGCCGTCCTGATTTCTTTCCGAGCGTTACGTTCGGGCACTTCGGGCGAAGGAGTTTGATTTCGGCGACAACCCTTTGCCGAAGGCAGTCCGGGTGCCGAACGATCAGGCGAAGGTTTCCGCCACTATTTCTTTCGCGAACCCAGCGTCCAACACCCCGCGGTTCAGCAAGCGATACCAGAACGCGCCATGTATCAAGGCCGACAGTGTCTCCACGTTCCGCCCCGGCGAAAGCTCTCCGCGGTCCTGCGCCCGGCGGAGCAAAGCGGTGATCAAAGCTCGTAGGGTGTCCCCGTCGATGCGCAAGTGTTCGAAAATACGGATCAGGAAATCTTCGAGCAAGGTCCGACAATCCTCTGCCCCGTCCCAAGAAGGTTCAGCGGCATAGGTGTTGCTCTGCTCAAAAACGGCTTCGAGGACAAGGTCAGCCTTCGTATTCCAGCGGTTGTAGAGCGTTTGGCGCGCCACGCCAGCCTGCTCGATGATTTCCGAAACCGAGATTTTCTCATAGCCCAGTTCCCGAACCCGACGTAGAGCCACAGCCTTCAATGCCGTGCTGGCGTCTTGATTTGCGGGCCGCCCGCTTGGCCTTTTGCCCGACATGCACAGTTCCTGTTCATAGATGCAGAATAGTCCGTGATTGATCACTAGACGGCCGTCCGCTAATTGAAAATAGACCGCCGTCTAATATTATTGTCGGTGCCGAGCTGTCACAGATTTCCCTTATCCCAAAATGGGCCTTTGCCGTTACCGCCACCTTGGGCCTTTTGTCCCTCTTTCCCCCATTGGCAACCGATATGTACCTCGCCGCACTCGGTGAGCTCGCGGCCTCCATGAACGCCACCCATACGGCCGCTGAACTTTCGCTTTCGATTTTCTTCCTCGGCCTCTGTTTTGGGCAGGTTCTCATTGGTCCTTTGGCTGATACTGACCTGGGCGACACAATCGCGGCAACCAACAGACCTCGTGGTGCAAGCCCTTCTGATGGCTGTCTGGCGACGCAAACCTAAGCGACGCGTCCTGATCCACACGGATCAAGGCTTGACGAATATAGGAGCTTCAATGCGATCGTTGAGAGCTTCTTCAAGCTGCTCAAACGGGAACACGTACGGCGTCGAACATATAAGACCCGCGAGCAGGCCAGACAGGACATCTTCGACGACATCGAAATGTTCTATAACCCGAAACGCAAACATGTCAGAAACGGTATGCTGTCGCCTGTCGACTTCGAAAACAGACAGGTCAATGTGAACCAAGAAGGTGTCTAGGAGACCAAGGGCTATTCACCTTGTGAGCAACTTTGCACTTGCAGCAAATGACCGCTTCTCGTCGAAGATGTCAGTCGATACGAACGGCCCAAAGCCGACATTTGCCCAAGTCCTTCGATGCGGCGGTTGCAGCACACATTGCCGACCTTTGCTGCAAGAGCAAAACGTGATGCGGGCCGAACTGACCCAACGCGGGACAAAGCTGCCACGTAGCCACTTAAACTGGATCTCCTCTCCGACACCCGGATGCTCGCGAGGAGCCTGGCCTTGGATGGTAGTTCAAATGGTTTCGGTTCCGCTGAGCGACGCATTGGCGGACCCGAAATTATCGGAAGCTATGACTGGGGCTGGGGCTGGGGCTGAGGCAAACGGCGGGTGGGCCGCCCTTACAAGGGGAGCGACAGTTGCACGGGTTTGAACAGCCGGTGGTCTTTGGTCGTGGCCTGCGCCCGCAGAACTACCATCGCAGCGGCGCGGGCGTCTTCGCCTGCGTCATGGTGGTGAAAGTCAAGGTTCAGCACCTGTTTCAGTTTGCCCAGACCGTGGCCGCCGTTGCCCTTCAATTCGGGCCATGCCTTGCGCGCGATGGTCACGCTGTCGTGCCATGTCAGGTGTGGCCGCGGAAGGCCCTGCGCTTTGCATGCGGCGTTGATCGCATGTTCATCGAACCTGCTGTGCTGCACCATCGGGTGGCGTGACAGCAACGGCCAGATTTGGGGCCAGACCTGCGCAAAGCTTCCGGCGCCGCGCACAGTCTCCGGCCCGATCCCGTGCAGGTCAACATTGAAAGGCGCGAACGGCATAAGCGGGTCGACATAGGTAGACCATGTAAAAATGCTGTCATCAAAGCCAACGCAGGCGATCCCGATCTGGCAAATACTGGCGCTGTCGCCACAGGCGGTTTCTACATCCAGTGCAATGAACTGGAAATCACCCACGGGCAGAGGCCGCATCAATCCGGCGCTCCCCGAAGCCGGGCTTTCAACACAGCGATGAGCATGTCAGACGCCGCACGCAATTCCGCGACATCCCCTGTCAGACGGGAGTAGGACCAAATACCCCGCACCGAGATCATGATATAGCGCGCAAGCGCCTCGATTTCGGCATCACTCAATGAGCCATGATCCCCATTCTCATGGGACAGCACCTTGCGAAAGCCTGCTGTCAGGCGATCGCTATGCGCGCGCAGCTTTTGGCGGGTTTCCTGCGCATCTTCAGGGATCTGGGACAGTGTGTTGCCCACAAGGCATCCCTTACCAAAGCCGCCCGAGTCCTCGAAACGCGCCAGAAGGTTATCGAAATACTTTTGAATGCCCTCGATTCCCGCGCCTTCGGCCTCGACCGGTGCAAAGGCTGGAGTGACGACGGTGTCTTGGTATCTGTCGAGACAGGCATGGAACAGATCCTCCTTGCCGCCAAAATCGCTGTAGATTCCGGCTCGGCTCACGCCGGTTTCGCGCACCAGATCGCCCATGGAAACAACGTGGAAACCAGTCTTCCAGAACGTATTGAGCGCACTGTCCAACAGGTTTTCGCGGGATTGAGATTTCGCTCTTGGCATTTTTGACCTTGTTTCAGAATGATCGTTCTTCCACATCCACCCCGACTCAAACACAAGCCCGAGGTACTCACATGACTACGTCTTTCCGCGACAAAAAGAAATTTGCCACCGTCCATGGCAAGCAGATGACCTATATCGAAGAAGGGACCGGCGATCCGATTGTCTTCCTGCATGGCAACCCGATGTCGTCCTATCTGTGGCGCAATGTGATGCCCCACCTTGCCGGGAAAGGCAGGTTGATTGCGCCAGACCTGATTGGCATGGCCGCGTCAGATCCCGATTGAAGGGCAGCCAGCAGATGTGACGGAAATCGTCGATGCCTATGTCGACTGGCTTGGCAAGACATCAATTCCCAAGCTCTTCGTCAATGCGGACCCCGGCGTGCTGATCACGGGGGCGGTACGTGACCGTGTGCGCAGTTGGCCCAATATCACCGAAGTGACTGTGCCCGGATTGCACTTCATTCAGGAAGACGCCCCGGACGAGATCGGTTTAGCCGTGCGTGATTGGCACGCCAGCCTGTAACCCCACCAGTTGCGCCGGGCGCGGACCACGATCGACCGCCGCAACAGTCGGCTTTCTACACAATGGCTCGGATGAGCCTGCAGAGGCAGCCGAGCTTGCCAATGCAACTCTCGCAGCTAATTTGCCAAAATCATCGGCAGGTTTTCCCAAATAACTGAACGACACAAAGGGCCACTGGCATGTTCAAGAAATTCATCATCGGCACTGCGTTGCTGAACTTTCTCTTTGCGCCAATGATCATCGGGCAGGCTTTGCAAATGCCCAACCCTGCGAATTTCGTGTTTTCCTTCACGCTTGCGGGTATCTTCATCATGGCCGCATCATTGTTGGTCTGGGCAACCCGCGATCTGGTCGCGCGCGCACCCGTTGTGTTCTGGAGCGCTATATCGCGTTTGGCTGCAATCACGGCTGTGCTCTACGCCGTGCCAAACGGGTTGGCTGATCCGTCGCAATACGCCTTTGTGGTGTTCGACGGCTTGGTCAGTTTGATCTATATCTTTGGGTCTCTTCGCGTCACAGGTCGTTCGGTGCTGGATTTCCTGCTGTGGCGGATCGCATGAGACCTGATTGCTCAGGCGCCATATTGGTTCATCATCATATCAACCGACTGGTCGATCATGGCGTCCATTTCGTCAGGACTAACCAAGGGAGCCCCCAACATGAACGGCCAAAACGCCTTGCCCTTCAACAATGATATGAACTCTTCTGCCGCTTGTCGGGGGTTTGGGATCGTCAGCACCCCGTCGGCGGCGGCCTCTTTGAACAATTGTTCAAAGGACGCCGTATAGTCGACTTCATTCTGGATTTCCCTGACAAGTTCCGGATCCCGCAAGATCTCAGTCATCAACATCTTGTTGGCGGTCATGACTTCGGGCGACGTGTACAGTCGCGCCTGCGCACGGCCCATCTCAATCAGTTGCTCTCGGATATCCATGCCGGGCTGGTAGCTGACCTTCAGGTTGTCCGCGATGACCCTCCATTGGCGCAGCATCAGGGTTTGGAAGAGCACTTCCTTGCTTTCAAAATACCGATACACGGTGCGCTTAGACGCACCGGCCCGCTTGGAGATTCGGTCCATGCTGGCCGCAAGGAACCCATTCTCGCAGAATTCATCAAACGCGCCTTGCAGGATCGAGTCACGTTTATCTACCGAATTTTCAGCCACTTCACTCATTCTGTCGGTCTACACACCACTTCCAGGAATTGCCATTTTTTTTGGCTTGGTAAACTTGCGGGTTTACCTGTGACTCTTTACGCCACATAAGTACACCGACCAGTTTACCCACATTCCAATCGTATTGCCAGATGGAGATTGACCATGACTATCAAGCTAAAAATTAACGGGGCCGAACGCTCTGTCGAAGCAGAACCGGGCACACCATTGCTGTGGGTGATCCGGGACGAACTGAAGCTGACCGGCACCAAATTCGGCTGCGGCGTCGCGTCGTGCGGCGCTTGCACCGTGCATGTCGACGGCGAACCGACCCGGTCGTGCCAGACCTATATCGAAGACGTCGAAGGTGCTGAAGTTTCCACCATCGAAGCGATTGGCGATGACAAGATCGGTGCCGCAGTACAGCAAGCCTGGAAAGAGCTCGACGTGGTGCAATGCGGGTACTGCCAATCTGGTCAGATCATGTCTGCGGTGGGCCTGTTGAAAGAAACGCCAAAGCCAACGCTGGAAGAGATTGACGCCTACATGGACGGAAATGCCTGCCGCTGTGCCACCTATCAACGTATCCGCGCCAGTATCCAGCGCGCCGCAGACATCGTGGAGGGTTAAGCCATGACCATCAACACATCCCGCCGCAGTTTCCTCAAAGGTGCAGGTGCGGCCGTTGCCGTTCTGGCCGTTGGCATTGACCCCAAGGGCGCGCTTGCCGCTTCGACGTCGGAGGCTGGCACAGCCATCACGCCCTTCGTGAAAATCTACGCCGATGGTACCGTTGCAGCCGTCATCAAGCACTTTGAAGGCGGGCAAGGCACCTCTACGGGCCTGTCCACGCTGATCGCGGAAGAGCTGAACATGGAGCTTAGCGATATCACCTTCGAAATGGCCCCGTCAGATACCGCCGTTTACAACAACCTGTTCTTTGGCGCGCTGCAAGGCACGGGCGGATCGACCGCGATGGCCAATTCGTTCATGCAATATCGCACCGCAGGCGCCGCCGCGCGTGACGTATTGTTGCAAGCCGCGGCCAAGGATTGGGACGTGGACACCTCTGAGCTGACACTTGCCAATGGCGTCATTTCAGGCGCGGGCAAAGAGGGCCAGATCGGTGAGTTTATCTCCACCGCTGCGCAGATCGCGGTGCCGGCCGAGCCCGTCCTGAAGGCCCCCGAAGACTGGACCCAGATCGGCAACACCCAAAAAGCGCGCCGCGACAGCCATGACAAGGTTAACGGCGAAGGCATCTATGGCATGGATATCCAACTGGATAACCAGATGGTTGCCGCGATCAAACGCATCCCGCAATACGGCGCAACTGTTGCGTCGTTCGACGATAGCGCCGCCAAGGACGTCACAGGCTTCATCATGGCCAAGGCGCTGCCCAACGGCGCGGGCGTGGTGGCCTATGCCGAAAACACCTGGGCCGCGTTTCAAGCGCGTGACGCGATCGAAGTTGAGTGGGATTTGAGCAAGGCCGAAACCCGCAGCAGCGACGAGATCAAGCAACAGCTACTGGCAGCTGTGAACACTGATCCGCAGTGGCAAGCATCCGAAACGACATTGGATGCGACGACCGCAGCGTTGCAAGGTGCCGCCCAAGTCGTAGAGCGCGAATTCTTCCTGCCGATGCTGGCCCATGCAACGATGGAGCCCCTGTCGGCCACCATCGCAGCCACCGAAGACGGCGGCGTGATCATGTATGACGGCGCGCAGGGTCCAACCATTAACCACGCCACGATGCACCAGATCCTTGGCATCCCGATGGACAAGATTGAGGTCAAAACCCTGTATGCAGGCGGGTTCTTTGGCCGTCGCTTCAACGCGGGTGCGGACTATATCGTAGAAACGACACTCGCCTTTTCGATGACCGACCAGACCCGCCCGGTTAAACTGGTCTGGTCCCGCGAAGATGACCTGTCTGGCGGCTGGTACCGCCCGGCCTATGCGCACAAGGTGCGTGTCGGTCTGGACGATGCGGGCAAGATTGTTGGCTGGGATCACCGCGTGGCGGGTCAATCCAATGCAAAAGATGGGCCATTTGACGCTTTCTATGTCAAAGACGGTGTTGACATCTCTTCGGTGGAAGGGACGGCAGAAAATCCATATGCGATCCCCGGAATGCACATCGGCTTGACGGACGCGGCTCCGACAACAACCGTCAACTATTGGCGTTCCGTCGGTCACAGCCATAACGCCTATGTCATGGAAACCATGATGGATGTGGCCGCCGCCGCAGCCGGTCAGGATCCCGTCAGCTTCCGTCTTGCGTATTTGCCCGGCGACACGGTTGATCAAAAACGCAAAGCTGACGTCCTGAAACTGGCTGCCGAGAATGCCGGGTTTGGCAAGCCGTTGCCCGACGGGCATTTCCACGGTGTGGCCGTTCACAAATCCTTTGGGACCTACTGCGCGCAGATCTGCGAAATCTCGATCGACGAAGATGACTATGTTCAGATCGAGAAATACACCGCAGCCGTCGACTGTGGCGTGGCGGTGAACCCCGATGTCATCAAAGCCCAGGTCGAAGGGGCGATCGGCTTTGGCGTCGGTCACATCATGCGCGATCAGATCACGCTGGATGGCGGCGTCGTAGTGCAGCAAAACTTCCCCGACTACGAACCGCTGCGGATGCGCGACATCAAGTCCATCGAGGTGCATATCGTCAAGACAAACGAAGCACCCTCAGGCATTGGCGAGCCGGGCACACCGCCGGCGGGTCCAGCGCTCGCCAACGCAATCGCAGCCTCCGGGCGTGATCTGGTGACCCACCTGCCGATGATCGAAAACGGTGTGGATTTCGCCTGACGACCCTTTAGACCGCCGCAGCCATAGGGGTGCGGCGGTCTATCAATACCGGCTCCACAACCTTGCACGCGACACTGCGTCCCGCGCGGTTCAGAGCTCCTCTTCAAGCTATAACCATAAATGCGCCACCACTGAGTGCCTGCTTCTGGCTGTATTTCAACGGCGGCTTCCAAGATGCTCTACCATAGAAGCGCAATTGCAGCGAACTTCCGCAATCCGCCCTACCTATCGAAAGACGTAAGCGCCCCATAAGAGACGTTCGTCACTGCAATCGGTGCCGCACTGACCAATGACGGGATCCAAGAGCTGCCGGAAATGATCCGCGCTGCTCGCATCACCGACAAAACATGGCATCCTTCGCGCATCGTTCTCGGAAGGGCTGGCACTATCGAACCTACTTAGCAGCATCATTTCGAAAGGCGACCATAAAGCCCCTTATTTGCCGCAATAGCAGGATCGGAAACCGTAGCGTCCTGTAGCAATTCAGGCCTCTCAAAGGCAAGAAAGCCGCGAGATACCCTTATTTCCTTGGGACAATCAGCTATATTCAGAGATTTAAATGGTGCCCAGGGGCAGCTTGGGTTTCCCCGTTGTGTTCCCGTTACAGGCACCTTGTCTGCCGACAGCCTCAGTAAAACAGGGGGTATCAGCAGGTGGCTCGAAGGGTCAACAGGCACGATGTGTCCTACGGTCTGTCCTACAGTGCTTCCCGAGCGGCTCTGATGGGTTTACCGAGCGAGTGAGCGGTTTCAGGTGAAGGCCATCATATCGGTGAACAGCGGCTGTGGTCTGCCATACGGGGCTAATCCTACCTTTTTTGCTATTACCCCACCCCACAGGGGGGGGAAGACAGGAATGACGATCTATAGAGAGTTGCTCAGATTTTTGCTATCAAATCGGGCCTTAGGAAGGTGTGCTACCGAAGTGGGGGGACACCATCAAGGTGATCCCTCCCTTCGTCATGCTTATTCGTTCACAGAGGTAATCGTGGTTGGTCTACCCACCTGCCTCCACCTTAAGGGGATCATCGTGTAATCTATAAGTAGGGGAGAACCCTTAGTCTTGCTTGAGGAGCACGGGAGATTACCTAAGGGGTAACTAATAGGTTAACCTTGGGTATCACTTATCATAAGGGGGGTAAAATCCCCCTTCCTTATAAGGCATTGTTTCAAAACATATTAATGACGCGACCCCATTCCCCATAAGTGGCTCATGAGGATAGGCATCAGCGATCATCTACCTCGAATGGGCTTTGGGGGGGGCACGTCCACAAGGCTAGCGTTGCAGGTAGGTCACGCCCGCAGGTATTAACCTCCGCGAAGGCGCTGAGCGGCCTTCTGAGGACCGCAAGAGCAGATGCCTGGGGTATCCCCTAGTGAACAGCGCAATGTGGCTCAGTGGGCCGCTGCGGGCTCTGCGTGATGCGGGTACGGCACAGGTAAACGGGCATGGACTTTCGGAGCCTCCAAAGAACGCCCAACACTCAAGCGATCCGGCTAGATCTTTGCTAAGCCGCTCCTCCCTAGCTGTTGCTCAGTAGAGGTCCTGTTATCGTACCAACTCCAAGCATAGACAGAAGATAGGTGAATACAGCGGAAACAAATCGCTTCAAGCTAGCGCCGAACTTAAGCCATAAGCCTGTTGCTCCCGATCTCGTGAAGCAATTTCTGAAATCTTAGTTCGCCTGCCGTCGGGTGGGGGAGATGGTGATGAAATGTGTAGCAAATCCAGATGCCCAGCATACTGTGCTCGGTTTCGCCAGCGGCAACGTCTCCCTTCGCAGGGCTCAAATCCGCTATCAAGCGATCATCTCTGGCCGCTGTGATGCGAAGAACTGAGCCGAGGGTGTACAACCGACGTTGAGTACTTGTAATGCCGATACCAAAACCACGGGTCATCAGCTCTTCGTCAAGAGCGATAAACTGGGTCGAACTTCGGTCTCGACTTGCGCTC
>NZ_DCAN01000003.1:0-1923 GCF_002311545.1 Sulfitobacter sp. UBA1132
AGCTGTCGGGCGGGCAACGCCAGCAGGTCGCTGTGGGCCGCGCTCTGATGACGCAGCCGAAGGTGCTGATGCTGGACGAACCCACCGCTGGCGTATCCCCCATTGTGATGGACGAACTGTTCGACCGCATCATCGAGGTCGCGCGGACCGGTATCCCGATCCTGATGGTGGAACAAAACGCCCGCCAAGCGCTGGAGATTGCGGATAAGGGCTATGTCCTGGTGCAAGGGGCCAATGCCTTTACCGGCACGGGCAAAGAGCTTTTGGAAGACCCCGAAGTTCGCAAATCCTTTCTGGGGGGTTAAGCGATGCGATGGACCCTTCCGATGGCCCTATTGGCAACCACGGCACCAGCCTTGGCGCAGGACAGCGTTGCCACGACCGCTGCAACAGCCCCGACCGCCGCAGCCGCTACGGCCCCCGCAGAGCCCTTCCAGCAGACGATTGCGATCGCCTGCCGTTTTACGTGGGAATGTGTGGAAAACGAGCCCTGCACCGAGACAGAGTTCACCCCCGACATCACCGGCAACGCTGGCGGAGCCTCTGCCGATGCGCTGACGGTTCAATCACAAATGGTCAGCGACGCCGAAACCGTCGAGATGACCGGCACGAAACAGGTCAAGGCGCTGTCCCTGACGGGGGGTGGGTTTGATGCCCGCCACCTGCTGAGCATCGCCGCCGACGGAGCCTCCCGTTATACCGTGCATTACGCTGATGGGCCGATTGTCATCAGCTATCTAGGGACATGTAAATAATGGATTTACTCAACGCTTTCATCGCCTTGGCCAACTATGTGCTGGTTCCGGGCATCGCCTATGGGTCGCAACTTGCGCTTGGTGCGCTTGGGGTGACGCTGGTCTATGGCATCTTGCGGTTCTCGAACTTTGCCCATGGCGACACAATGGCGCTTGGCGCGATGTCCGCTGTGCTGATCACCTGGGGTTTCCAGTCGCTGGGGCTGAGCCTGGGTGTCCTGCCGACTGCCCTGCTGGCGCTGCCCTTTGCGATCATCATCACCATCGGGCTGCTGCTTGGCACAGACAAACTTGTCTATAGCTTCTACCGCGAAAAGAAGGCCAAGCCGGTGATCTTTGTCATCGTCTCGCTGGGGGTGACATTCGTCTATAACGGCATCACCCGCTTTATCATCGGCGCAGAGGATCAACGGTTTCTGGATGGTGAACGCTTCATCATCTCGGCCCGTGACTTCAAAGAGATGACGGGGCTTGAGGAAGGTCTGGCGATCAAAACGACCCAAGGGCTGACCGTGGTGACGGCTGTCATCGTGGTTGCCGCACTGTTCTGGTTCCTGAACAAGACACGCTCGGGCAAATCCATGCGCGCCTACTCTGATAACGAGGATCTGGCGCTGCTGTCAGGCATCAACCCTGAACGCGTAGTCATGATCACCTGGATCATTGTGGCCTGTCTGGCGACCACCGCCGGCGTGCTTTACGGGTTGGACAAGTCCTTTAAACCCTTCACCTATTTCCAACTGCTGCTGCCGATCTTTGCCGCCGCGATCGTGGGCGGTCTTGGCAGCCCGATCGGAGCCATCGCGGGGGGCTTTGTTATCGCATTCTCCGAGGTGACGATCACCTACGCGTGGAAAAAGGTCTTTGGCTACCTCGCACCCGAGGGGATGGCCCCCGACGGCTTGGTGCAGCTTTTGTCCACCGACTATAAATTCGCCGTCAGCTTCGTGATCTTGTTGATCGTGCTGCTGTTCAAACCCACAGGTCTGTTCAAGGGGCAATCGGTATGAACGAGACACTGAAAAACACCGCTCTTTTCGCCATTGTCGCGCTGCTGATCGTACTGACCGGGTTTGCGCAAAGCTGGAACGCGGCGCTGCTGATCATTGCGATGGGTCTGATCTCCAGCATCATGGCACTTGGCGTGAACCTGCAATGGGGCTTTGCG
>NZ_DCAN01000003.1:1953-5998 GCF_002311545.1 Sulfitobacter sp. UBA1132
TTTGCGGGGCTGTTCAACGTGGGCATCATGGGGTTTGTCGCCCTTGGCGGTCTGGCCGCTGTGCTGATCGGCATGCCCCCCACGCAAGGCGCATGGTCCGCGGGGGGCTGGGGGATCCTCACCGCTCTGCTGATGGGGGCCGCGACGATCATTCTGGCGGTTCAGGTGATGAAACGCATGGCCAAGGGATGGCTGCGCACGCTGGTCGTTCTGGTGGTGCTGGTGGCGGGGTTCTTTATCTTCCGCGCCCTGCTCGACCCGTCGGTAAGCGCGGTCGAGGCCGTGAACCCCGCGACCACCGGCTACCTTGGCGGGCTTGGCCTGCCGGTGATCATCGCCTGGCCCGTGGGCGGGCTGTTTGCAGCCGGAGCGGCCTGGCTGATCGGGAAAACCGCGCTTGGGTTACGGTCGGATTACCTAGCGATCGCGACCCTGGGCATCGCCGAGATCATCATCGCCGTGCTCAAGAACGAAGACTGGCTGTCGCGGGGCGTCAAGAACGTCATTGGCATCCCGCGTCCCGTCCCCTATGAGATCGACCTGCAAAATAACGCGGGCTTTGTCGAACAGGCGGCCGGCTTCGGACTGAACCCGGTAGAGGCATCGACGCTTTGGGTGAAGTTCCTGTATGTGTGTCTGTTCGCCGTGGTGCTCTTGGTGCTGATGTGGCTAAGCCAGCGGGCGCTGAATTCGCCCTGGGGCCGCATGCTGCGCGCGATCCGCGACAACGAGGTCGCGGCCGAAGCCATGGGCAAGGACGTGACCGCACGGCACCTGCAGGTGTTCATTCTCGGCTCTGCTATCTGCGGGATTGCCGGCGCGATGATGACCACGCTGGACAGCCAGTTGACGCCCGGATCCTACCAGCCGCTGCGCTTCACCTTCCTGATCTGGGTCATGGTGATCGTTGGCGGGTCCGGCAACAATCTGGGGGCCGTGCTGGGGGGCTTTCTGATGTGGTACCTTTGGGTGATGGTGGAACCCATGGGGCTGTGGCTGATGCAATTGGTCACCGCGGGCATGTCCGACGGCTATTGGCTGAAAGACCACCTGATCGAATCCGCTGCGCATATGCGGTTGATGACGATGGGGGCGGTCTTGCTGCTGGTATTGCGGTTCAGCCCGCGCGGGTTGATCCCCGAGAAGTAAAAGAAAAGGCCTTATCCCTTGCGGGATAAGGCCAGCCTTCGGCGAGGATTTATTGCCATTTGGAAGCGCGTTCAGCGTCCTTTGAACAACCCGCCCAAGATTCCGCGCACGATGCGCCGGCCGGTTGTGCCTTTCAACTCCTTGATCACCACACTCGCGATGGCACCGCCAAAGCTGTCGTCGCTTTTGGTCGTGCGTTTCGAGGTCGAGCGCGTGACCCGTTTGCCCGCATAGCGCCGCGCTGCATTGAATTCGCGCAAGGCGGGGGATGTGTCTTCGGCCTCGGCTTGTTCCTCGGCCTGTGCTGCCTCTTTCGCGGCGTCTTCGGCGCGTTTGGCCAGCATTTCGAACGCGGAGGCGCGATCAAGGCGGGTGTCGTATTTCCCCGCCATCGGGCTTTGCGCCATCAGGGCGGCGCGGGTGGCCGGATCGATCGGACCAAGCTGCGAGGATGGGGGTCGGATCAGGGTGCGTTCCACGATGCCGGGGATCCCTTTTTTCTGCAGCATGGAGGTCACCGCCTCGCCCACGCCCACATCGCGGATCGCGTCTTCGGTCTCAAAACGCGGGTTCTCGCGGTAGGTTTCGGCGGCAAGGCGCAGCGCCTTGCGATCACGCGCGGTGAAGGCGCGCAAGGCGTGCTGGATGCGGTTGCCCAATTGGCCAAGGATATCTTCGGGCACGTCTGCGGGGTTCTGTGTGATGAAATACACGCCCACGCCCTTGGAGCGGATCAGCCGCGCCACCTGTTCAACCTTGTCGACCAGCGCTTTGGGGGCGTCGTCAAACAGCAGATGCGCCTCGTCGAAGAAGAACACCAGTTTGGGTTTATCGGGGTCGCCGACCTCGGGCAGTTCCTCGAAGAGTTCTGACAGCAACCACAGCAGGAAGGTCGCGTAGAGCTTGGGCGACTGCATCAGTTGGTCGGCCGCGAGGATATTGATAAAACCGCGCCCGTCCGTGTCTGTGCGCATCAGGTCGGTGAGCGCCAGCGCAGGTTCTCCGAAGAGATCCGCCGCGCCTTGGTTTTCCAGCACCAGCAAGCGCCGCTGGATCGCGCCGACCGACGCCGACGACACATTGCCGTAGCGCAGTGCCAGGGTTGAAGCGTTTTCCCCGATCCAGACCAGCAGCGCCTGCAGATCCTTGAGGTCCAGCAGCGGAAGCCCGTCTTCGTCAGCGACGCGGAAGGCGATGTTAAGGATACCTTCCTGGGCCTCCGTCAGATCGAGAAGCTGCGCCAGCAGCAAGGGCCCCATTTCCGAGATTGTCGTCCGCACCGGATGCCCCTGTTTGCCGAACATATCCCAGAAGGTGACCGGAAAGGCGCTGTAGTCGAAATCGTCAAAGCCGATGGTCTGGGCGCGCTCTGAAAAAGGGGTGTGCAGCTTGTGGCTGGTAGAGCCTGCCTGCGCCAGACCTGACAGATCGCCTTTGACGTCGGACAGAAATACCGGAACCCCTGCGGCGGAAAACCCTTCGGCCAGGATTTGCAGCGTGACGGTTTTGCCTGTGCCTGTGGCCCCCGCGACCAATCCATGACGGTTGGCATAGCCGATGTTGAGAAACTGTTTCGTCGCGTAGTCTTCGCCACCGCCGCCGATGAAGATATCATTTGTCACGTATTTAATTCCTTTTGGGCCAATAACCTGCAGCCAAAGTGCAGGGCGAGCATACAAACTTAACCTTTTCACACCATAGTGATTTTGTCGCCGGTCGTGATGTCCTTTTCGTGCTGGCGGCACTTCCTCCCTGTCAGACTTGGCCGCGCCTTCGGGTGCGGCCCTTTTTACGTTGGAGGTCCGTTTTACGCGCTTGAAACCGCTGTGATATTTTATGTTGACGGTGCCCGAATGCTTTCGTAACGTGCTTTCAATAAGTCGGCCAAGTCCGATGGGGAGAACGAAGAACAGGGAAAAGGACGCATCGCGTCCTTTTTTCTATTTCAGCCCCCCGCGCCCGGCCTCTTCCCCGTGAAAACCTGATTAAATAGGCAATATTTTGCCTTAAATCACGATGGTTTCAGCGCTATCGTCCTGACATTGGCATTGGCGCATGGTAGATGGCGTCGAATTTAACTGATTTGGAACGAGCATGAAAAAGTATATCACACTTCTCCCTCTCTGCGCGGCGATGGCTCTGACTATGCCCGTTTCCGGTTACGCACAGACTGCAGCCACGGAAACACCCGCAGCAACAGACGCCCCGGAAACGGCGCAGCCGACCGCTGAAGCGGCACCCGCGACGGAAGAAAACACCACCACCGGCAGCAGCACCGACGTACAGTCGCAGCTGAGCCTTGGTGAAGATGCCGACGGGGAGCCGACCCTGGGCAAGCCCTACACCAAAGAGGTGATCGGTGCCTGGGAGATGCGCTGCATCAAGACCGAAGAAGAGGTCGACCCCTGCCAGATGTACCAGCTGATGGATGATGGCCAAGGCGCGCCTGTCGCCGAATTCTCGTTGTTCCGCCTGCCAGCGGGCGGTAAGGCGACAGCCGGTGCCACTGTGGTTGTGCCGTTGGAAACGGCCCTGCCCTCGCAGCTGACGCTGACCGTTGATGGTGGCAAAGCGCGCCGCTATCCTTTCGCTTTCTGTAACCCCGTTGGTTGCTACGTCCGCATGGGCCTGACCGAAGCCGATGTCGCCGCGTTCAAACGCGGGAAAGAGGCCGTGATCACCATCGTGCCCGCGCTGGCACCTGACCAGAAGGTCGAACTGTCGCTGTCGCTGGACGGGTTCACCGCAAGCTTCGACAAATCTTCGGTTGTTGAAGACCGGTAAGCAAATGTTTGGCCCTCGGGCCGTTGAGACAACAAAGCCGCCCCGTTTGACGTGGGCGGCTTTTTCATGGGCGGTATCGCAGCCGTCAGATCGCGCGCAGCGCCAGTACCGC
>NZ_DCAN01000014.1:0-27979 GCF_002311545.1 Sulfitobacter sp. UBA1132
AACCATTAAATCCGTATACCCCAACCATTAAATCCGTATACCCGTATTTCTCAATGTCCCGTCTTTTGGCGACGTGGGTCACATCCATGACCTGTGGCCATTCATGGGCTACGTCACGGCACAGACGTCGCGCATCGCGCTCGCAACTGGCAGCGTCATCACCACTCTGCGTCATCCCTTGCTTGTGGCCAAAGCAGCAGCCTCGATCGACCGCTTGTCAAATCAGCGCCTGGTGCTAGGTATCGCCACGGGTGATCGGCCAACAGAGTTCCCGGCCTTCGGTCAGACAATGGATGCGCGAGCCACGTTGTTCCAAGAAGCATTGACTGTGTTGCGTCAAGCCTGGCGTGAGGACTTCCCGGAAATCTCCACGCCCCGAGTGAACTTGTCGGGTGCAGATACGCTGCCGAAACCGGCGTTGAGAGACATTCCCGTGATGGTGACTGGTCATTCACGCCAGTCGGTCGAATGGATTGCCGAGCATGGGGATGGCTGGCTTTACTATCCCCAAAATATCGCGCAGCAAGCCATGACAATCAAGAATTGGCGGTCGCTGACACCAAGATTCAAACCCTTCACGCAATCCTTCTATATTGACCTGTCGGAGAATCCCGATGAACCCCCGTCGCCCATCTTCCTCGGGTTTCGGGCTGGTCACCGATTCTTTACTGACTACTTCAGCCGCTTGCGCGATATTGGGGTTAATCATATTGGCCTCAACCTGAAATACGCGACACGTCCGGCGCATGAGATTGTTCAGGAACTTGGCGAGCATGTCGTACCGCACTTTCCGGCGCACGCTACTGCCCATTTGGAGGAGGCGCAGGATGCTGCACGGTCATAAAATTTTTGCCTGGGATCTCGCTTTTACTTCTTCGGCTGGTACCTATGCCTTCGATGTCCAATGCGAAATGCTGGCTGACATCGGTTATGACGGCCTGACCTATGCCGTCTGGTCAGGGAGCCGATGGGAAACCGCAAAGCGTCTATCCACCGTGAAAGATCGTTTCGGTTTGGAGGTCTTTAGCGTGTATGTGGTGATCGACCTGGATCAGGGCCCACAGCATCCCATCAACGCAGGACTCTTGCGGATGCTTGAGGAGATGGAAGGCGTGAAGGCTGTCAATCTTGGAATCAGGACGGCAGGCCACGGTTCAAATCATCGAAAGGCACCGGACGACAAGGTATTGCAGGACTTCCTTGGTCGGGCACTTGAGATTTGCGCACGGCGCGGAATTAACATCCTGCTGTATTTTCATCTGGGCTTCTGGATGGATCATTACTCCATTGCGGCACAGATCTGCTCGGTCGTGAACCATCCGAATCTCGGCATCGTGTTTCCAAGCTATCACTGGTATGGCTACGAAACCAATGCAGGCAGCCCGACGGAGGGCTATCAGGCAGTAGACCCGACGCCAGCGTTAATGGCGTCAACACCCTTCATGCGGGAATTGACTCTCAGCGGCGCAACCCGCAGCCCACTTGGCTGGAGTCGTATTGCCACTTTCGAGGCGCTCGATGCAGGAGAACTCGACAACTTCGCACTTCTTGGACTTGCCAAGTCGTTCGGTTATACCGGCCCCGTCGGCTATGACGGCACATTGGTCGGGGGGAATCCATACAGCACGCTCAAACGCTCCTATGACGCGATGGACGAGATGTTGGGTTTGCTGACAAAGCACCCTGGTTGGGCCAAGCGTGAAACGCACCCGTAACCTATGATTGAGCGCACCTACATGTCCCAACACCCTTTGATTGCTGCCCAATTGAGGCAGGCGATGCGCGGCGTGGCCTCCACGGTGACGCTAATCACGTCGATCGCTCCCGATGGCCACGGACACGTAATGATCGCCAGTTCATTCACATCAGTCTCACTGGAGCCGCCCACGGTTCTAGTGTGCATTGGTCAGCAAACCCGTATCCATGGGCCGCTGCTGGCTGCTCGACGATTCTGCATCAATGTACTCCGCGCAGAACAGGAGGTACTTGCGGTGCACTGCCGTAGCGCCACGGGGACCGACCGTTTCGATCATGAAGCCTGGCGATTTGATGAAGTCAATGGGTTGCCCTATCTGCAAGGGGCGCAGGCTTCGCTGTTCTGTGAGCTGATTGAACACCATGCAGTCGGCACCCACTCGGTAATGCTGGCCAGTGTCGAGCGTGTGCTCACATCTGCATATGCCGATCCACTCGTCTATCTGGATGGCCGCTTCCGGGCCATAGATCCAACCCGTTGAAGATATGCAGCGAAGAATTTCACAACTGCCTCGGCATATCTCTAGACAGCCTGCCGGGTTATGTGGCTGAGACTCTTCGAGCATTAGCCAATGCCCATTCCCCGCTGCCGTCCGATTTCCCACGCCACGCCGCCACCGCTCACCGTCGCGGCAAGTTGCTGCCCCAGGCGTTGTTCGATCACGGGTTTCCACGGCACCAGCGAGAAGCCCAAGCCATCATCGAGCATCGCGTACCGCCCACTGGCGAGCATGACGTTGCGGCGATAGATGCCGGCCACACGCTGGCCGTCTGTCACGGGCCGGTGCTCCAGGCCGGTTTCAGCGGCAATGTCCTTGGCGACCTGTGACAGCTCCCGGCTGCGCAGCGTGTCCAACAGGTTGCGCGCCAGAATCACGCGCTGTCCGCGTCGCTCGGCCAGACCCTGTTCGGCCAGGAAGTCGGCGCGCTGCTGCATCGCCTGTTTGGCCTCTGCACCAAAGCCCAGATCACCCAGGCCCGAGCCGCCAATCAACTGCTGGTCGAGCCAGGTGGCCCCGATGACGCGCACCTGTCGCTCGATGGGCAGGTGCGATTTCAACTCCACGGCCACGCCGCCCAGACGCTGCGCGTCGTAGCGCCGGCCCTGCTCGGGAAGGTCGCCAGGCACCTTCCATAACCCCTCGGCCATGCGCTCCACGATGCCGGCCCGGCGCAGGGCTTCCAACCTGCGGACATGAGCTGTCACGACCTCTTGCGGGTCACGGCCGGGGACGGCCGGGCCCTGTGCCACCGCCAGGTGGTGATCGGTGCGGTACAGGCCATCGCTCGCCAGCGCGGCGATGTTCCTGTCGGCCGCGCGCACGTCGGCCGATCCCTTCACCTCCACCACGGCCCCGGCCGGGTAGTTCGCCAGCTCGTCGCGGGTGTTGAGCGCGACGTAATGGGCCTTGCCGTCCACGCCGTCGATGACCAGATAGCCTCGGTCGCGCAGCTCGTCGGCCAGCCCCTTCGCTGCAACGCGCCCGAGGATGGTTCGGCCATCGTCTCCCGGCTCGAACACCGCCAGTTCGCGCGGCTCGCCGCGCATGGCCCGCTGCATGGTGCGGATGATGTCGCCACGTTCGCCAAGGGCGCGCAGGGTCTTTTCCGCATCCGCATGGACGGCCCAGGTGCCGGGCTGCGTATCGTCGGCCAGGCCCAGGCGCTGCAAGCGTTGCAGGCGGCCGATCAGCAGCAGGCGCTGGCGTTGCAGCCGGGGTTCGTTGAAGCGTTCGATCTGCACCCGGCCATCCTCGCCGGCCTCGCGTTGCAGGGTGCGGTCGAGGCTCGTCCAGCGCTCCTGTTCCACCTCGCGCTGCAAGGTCTGCTGGATCTCCAGTTCGGTGCGCGGCCCCAGCCATTCGGTCGCCAGTTCGGCGGCGCGATGGCGGAAGCCGTGGGCGATGTAGTCGCCGGCGATGATGAGGTCTTTGCCGGTGTCGTCACGTCCGAGCACGATCAGGTGGGTGTGCGGGTTATCGGTGTTCCAGTGATCGACCGCCACCCAATCCAGCCGCGTGCCCAGGTCGGCTTCCATGCGGTCCACCAGATGCCGGGTGTAGGTGCGAAGGTCGTCCAGTTCGGCGCCGTCCTCGGGCGAGACGATGAAGCGGAAATGGTGCCGGTCGTCGGCGGCCCGCTCCTTGAAGGCGTCAAGGTCGGCTTCGTCGGTCTGCGGCCCGTAGGCCCGGCCCGGTTCGCCGTCGCGGCCCGCGCCGTCGCGCTCGATGTAGCGCAGGTGCTTGGCGAGCGATTGCGGGCTGGCACGCTGGTGATTGACCAGCAGCGTCTTGATGGTCACGCGCCGCGACATGGGCGTCAGCTTCGCGCCCGCGAAACGCGCCGCCGTGTGGCCGCGCCCCAGGCGTGAACCAGGCCGCTGGCCGGCGCGTGCGCCGCCGCCGGCTGCGGAATGACGCATCGAGGACTTGCCGCCGCTGGCCTTGCCCGCCTGCTTGAGCACCTTGGAAACGAAGCTCTGGCCCTGGCCCTTGCCCCGGTTCTTCGGGGCTCTGGGGCGCACGCGGAAATCGTCGTCGCGGCGGTCGGTCATGGCTGCGCTCCTCGCAAGCTACGGCGTGTCCTGTCGTGCAAAGCACGCGGACATGCCTGCATTGGCGCGACCCTCGCGCCCCAAGCGGCACGGCGGCAAAGCCGCTGCGTGCCGCACCACCCCCACGTGCAGACTGGCTTTCGACGCGGCCCGGTGCCGCGTCCTTTTGTCTTGCCTTCCGCCTTTGCCCCTCGCTGGCGCTCCGGGCAGCGGCGGCCCGGCGGCGCTGCTGCGTAAGCAGCCAGCGCACCGGCGAACGCGGACACGGCCGCAGGCCGGGCGCGTTCGAGGCAAGACGCCTGCACATGGGAAGGCAGCGCGAAGTGCAGCGCGGATGCGCTCGCACTGCACGCGCGACGACACGCGGAAAGCCACTGGATCGGCATGCCCGATGGCACGACAAGATGCACGGCAACGTACAGCGAGTCGGCGGCCATCATGGGCGAGCCTCCAGCCAGACCGGATGCGCGACGCCGATCACGGCGGATGCGCTGACCGGCCCGAAATAGCGGCTGTCGAACGACGCTGGATTGGTCACGCTCAACAGGAACAGCTCGCCCGATTCGAGGCGGCGGCAAAGCTGCAAGGATGGCAGCGGCCGGCCCAGCCGGTCGGCAGGCAGCGCGGCGGCCGCAGGCACGCCGTCGATGCGTACCTGCCCGGCGACGATGCAAACGTGTTGCGGCGCGACCGCGCCCACACGTTTGAGCAGCGGAACGCGGGTCGGCAGGTAGCCGCGCTGCGCAGCCAGCATGGCGGCCCTGTCGGGCAGCGGCACCAGCACGATGCTGTCCACGGACAACGGACGTGGCAGCGAGGCGGTGCGCGGGTCGAACGGTTCGATGCGATACCAGCCGACCGCCACGCTGTCGGACGGGTTGTAGGTCAGACGCGGCAGCGGCGACACGAAAGCCGCCCAGGCCAGCGCAGCGAGGCCGACGGCGGCGAAGCCCGCCAGCACGATGCGAACGCGCAGGCGCGAGCGAGGTTGCGGCGCGACTTCGTGCGTGCATGGGGTGTTGGATTGGGTCGTCATGGCAGCGCCTTTCCGGCCAGCCAGGCGGCGTGCCGCTCGGCGGTGTATTCGGGCAGCGCCAGGCGGGCCGCCAGACGGTTGCCCAGCGTGCGCCAGTACGCTGGCGACACGTCGATGGCGGCGATGCCTTGCCCTTCGATGCCGTCGATGCGTTCCAGCACGGCACGCACCGCGTTTTCGCCTTCGGCGTGCAGCAGCAGGCGTGCGCCGGGCCGCACGCCGGGGATGCGCTGCATGTCGTCCAGCGGCGTGGCGGCTTGCATCACCATGAGCTGCCAGCGGATCGTGCCGTAGTCGTTTGCTTCCCAGCGCACGCGGCAGAACATTGCACGCGGCAGGAACACCGCGCAGCGCCGCCAGCGGTCGAGCCGCAACGTGCGTGCCGGTTCGCCGAAACGCAGGTAGAGCTTGAAGCGCGGTTCGATGTAGGCGAGCGATACGCGCGTCAGCGGCACGCTGCCGGCCTGGCCGGCGAGCGTCGAAAGCGAAGGCGGCGGCGCAGCAGCCGGTGCAGCCGTCGCCGCGTGAGCGGCAGGCAAGGCGGATGCGTTCATGGCAGGTTCTCCGGGCGCTTGTCGGGGAACTCCCGTTCCAGCAAGCCGCGCAGCAACTCGGCCACGGTCACGCCCTGGCCGAAGGCGGCGATCTTGATGCGTGCACGTAGCGCGGGCGTCACGTCGAGCGTCAGGCGGGCCGTATAAAGGTCGCCCTTGTTGAGCGCATCGGCATCGCCCTGGCGAATCCACGCCTCGGCGTGCGGATTCGCGGGCGGACGTGCGCCGATGCCGACGCGCTTGCTGCGCGGGATGCTCATGTCGGCCACCGCAGCAGTTCATCGGTGAGCACGGCGATCTCGCGGGCGGCGGCGCTGTCGGGCGCCGTCTCGCGGGCGAGCCGGCCAGCGGCCACGCTGTCGGCGAAGACGATGCGCTGGCGCACTTCGCTGCGCAGCGCCGGCAGCGGCTGTTCGGCCAGCGATTGCCGCGCTTCCCTGCCGATGATGGTGGTGCTGACGCGCCGGTTGATGACGAAGGCCGCGTGCAGCGCAGGCCGGAACACCTGCGCTTCGCGGATCAGCGCCACCATCTCGGCGCTGGCCCACAGGTCATACGGACTGGGCTGCACGGGAATCAGCACGCGCTCGGCCGCCAGCAGCGCGGAACGCGCCAATGCGGCGATGCGCGGCGGGCCGTCGATGATGACGTGATCGGCGCGGCGGGCCAGCTCCGGCGCTTCCTGATGCAGCGTCTCGCGGGCGAGGCCCACGGTGCTGAACAGCCGGGGCAAGCCCTGCTGGCTTCTGCGCTGCGTCCAGTCCAGTGAGGAACCCTGCGGGTCGGCATCCAGCAGGATGACGTGCAGACCGCGCATCGCCAGTTCGCCCGCGATGTGCGTGGCGAGCGTGGTCTTGCCGACGCCGCCTTTCTGATTGAGAAGCGCGAAGATCATGACGCGGCCTCCCATGCTGGAAAGCCGGGATTCGCCTGCCCTGCAAAACGCTGTTCGCTGTGCCGTTTGGCGGTTGTCCACCGAAACGGTGCGCTTCTACTAAAAGTTAGAGATTTATAGTTAGGTAAGTTAGAGAGGCTGAAAACCCGCGCCATTACTGGCTTTGCGGCGTTTTCGTACTCCTGATAGCACGATAGGCGTACTCCCGATAGCACGATACCGGGTACTCCTGATAGCACGAGGCCGTCCACAGCTTTTCCCGCAGTTATCCCCGTGCCGTATGCAGCACGGGCCGGAAGGTCAGCAGTTCGGTGTTGTCGTCCGGCATGCGCTCGATGCCGAGGACGTAGCCGGGTAACGACTGCCGTGCCACCAGCACGCGCAGGTCGTAGGCGAAGTCCGAGAAGCGAGCCGCGCTGCCGGATTTGCGATGCAGATGCCGGAAGTCGAATTGCCAGCCGTGTTCCTGCCGCCCGCCGTGCTTGCGTACCAAGCGGTACAGCCAGCGTTCGATGCCGCCCTTCAAGCGGAAATAAGCCGGGTCGATGGTCAGCACCAGGGCGGCGTCGAGCACGCCGGCATAGAACCAGTCCGGCAGGATCAGCTCGATGCCCAGCGGCGTGCCGCTGGCATCGGCCAGTTCGCGCCATTCGTTGATCCACGAAAAGCGATGCAAGCGCCTGCCCGTGGTTTCTCGGATGGACGTGGCCACACTGGTCGATTGCAGCCGGTCGAGCGCCGCTTTCAGGCGCAGGTAGTCGTTGAGGGATGTGCCGCGCCCGATGAAGCGCAGGATCTCGTAGGGCGTGGCGTGTATCCAGCGCGACGGGCGAATGCCCGCGTCGCGTGCCTCCACGATCTGCGAGGCCGCCCAAATCAAAACGTCGGCATCCCATATCGTGGCGATGCCGTGCTCGGCCGTGCCTTCCACGCGGATGGTGATGTTCCCGCTGCGGAAGTCGATCGGCGCGATGCGCCGCGACTTCGCCAGCGAGAAGAATGGAAAGGCCATCAAGTCCTGGCTGTCGCGTGGCGCCATGTCGCCCGGCAGCGCGCGGAACAGGTCGAGCTGTTCGCACTGCGGCAAGGCTTGCCCTGGAGGGCCGGACATGGCGAAGGCCACCCACGCGCCGACGATCAGCGGCCATCACGGTAGTCACCCGCGTGGCGTTCGGCGTATTCCGGGTCGGATGTAGCCTCGTAGCTGCGCTGGTCGGCCCAGGCATCGAGGTCGCTTACTGCGTACATGACGCGGCGACCGAACTTGCGGAACTTCGGGCCACCGCCGATCACGCGCTGCTTCTCCAGCGTGCGAGGACTGAGGCGCAGATACTCGGCGGCTTCGTCGTTGGTCAGGTAGCGTTGGGGCTGCGAGGGCGCAGCGACAGTAGCGGCGGCAGGCCGCAAGGGAGAGGGTCGCATGGGGTGTACCTCCATCAAGCCCGGCCACACCACGCGGCCGGATAGAGGCACTTTCAAGAAAGCAAGGCTTCTTGCTAAGGGACGATTTGCAGGGGGCGCGAAACGTCCCCCCTCCTAATGCGACGGGAACGGCGGAAGCTGTGCCAGGCGGCGGTAGCCGCCGCGCATCAGCGCATCGCCCCGGCGCACCAAGCGCCGCACGCGGGCACGCAAGGCGCTGTCTTTGTGCCAATCGGCCGCGACGGCATCAACGCCGAACAGCCCCTCGGCAACCTCGCGCAAGGACGCGCCCGCCAGGGTCGCGTCGAGTGCCTGCAAGGTGTGCAGTTCCAGCACTGCGGCGTGCGTGGGCCGCGAGCGGGTCGCCGCCGCAGGCGCGGCCCCGGTTGCAGTGGACAACGCATCCAGCCCAGCCGCCAGTGCGCGATAGCGTGCGCAAGGCGTAGTGCAGCCTCGGATGGCGTAGAGGTAGGCCATTCCGTCGGCCATGCTCGGCGTGAGCGTGAGCCGCACGCAGCAGCCGGGCCATTGCGCCGTCAGCATCAGGCGCTTGCCATCATGGATCAGGTGCTTGCGTCCTGGGACGTTCCAGAACTCGAAGGCATCGGCATCCGGCGGCGGGTCGTCGTCCGGGTAGAGCTGGATCACGCCATCGTGATCGGGGAACCACGCCGGATGTGCGTCGCGCGCATCCAGGGCGGGATCTTCCAGCAGGCGCAAGCCCCAACGATGCGCCGTATCTGGTCGGCGGCGGCGGTGCAGCCAGTCGCGCCGGTAGTCAGGGTTTCGGCGCAGGTACTCCCAGGCCAGCGCGGGGCCGCCCTGGTGCAGAACGTAGAGATAAGCCGCTGTCGGATACCAGTGTTCGACGCTGCGATTAGTCATGACGGAACCTCCCTGTGCTTGGGGTGCGTCGCCTGGATTCCGTCGTGCGGGAGCTATCGAATCACCATCAGGTTGTCATCGAAATCGGGGTAAGCTGTAACTACTGGTGTCAAGACAGATTCGCTCCGGGGCATTGCTGAAATCGTCTGAATGCGACGGCTGCGCCGCCACGAAAATGGTGCGCGGCATGGCGCACGGTGCAGCAGCCCGCGCCAAAGATCATGACTGTTTGCGTCAGAAGCGCACCGCTTCGGTGCAAGGATGTGGATTCAGACCTGCCCGGTCTTGGGTAAGACCGAAATAGTCACGATGCGCCCGTTTGACCCGGCTGCGCTGGCTTGCATCAATCCATGATCGAGCCGTTTTCCTGCGCCAGCCGCACGTATTCCGATAGTCGCCGCGCAGGTTGAAAGTAACTGTCGCGCATCACGGGCCACTTGCACGGCCCGACGATGGCAGCCAGATCGGACAGCTTCACCGTTCCCAAGGCGGGCATCCCGATCCCGAGGTCGATCAGGCCGTAGGCCGTATCGCCATCGGTAGGATCGAGCGCGGCCAGCAACCAGGTCGCGTGCGCGTCCGGGGTGAATAGCCGCACCACGGGCATCGGGTCGATGCTCTGGCCGTTGGCGCGCGCCTCGCCAACGGCGAGCAGTTGTGCGTGCTGTTCGGCAGTGATGAGCGGTTGGGTCATGGTTGGCGCTCCCACGAATCCGACGATGCAAGGAGGAGCCTTCCTGCCAAAACACGGAAGCGGCGAAATGGATGCGTGCTTTCGTGCGAAAGCACGAAGGCGTAAGCCGTCGAATCCGTACAGGCACGGAAGCGCAGAAGCGGAATTGTGCAGGCCATGAAAGACACGGATGTGGCTCCACGGGTTTGAGGAAATCCGCATATGCGGATTTCCGTAAAAGCACGAAAGCGTGCCTCTCAGCCATAAATGAACACTATAGATTGTAGCCCTATAGGGCGCAATGGACTGTCATCTTGGTTTTTATGGGGAAACCAAGTTGGTGACAGCGAAACACTCATTGGCGACGGCGATACGGACAGTCAGGAAGGCGCGGGGCTTGAGCCAGGAAGCGTTTTCGGACGTGTCTAGCCGCACCTACATGAGTTCGCTGGAGCGCGACTTGAAAAGCCCGACCCTGCACAAGCTGACCGAGCTGTGCGAGGTCATGGAGGTGCATCCGCTCACGCTGCTGACGCTGGCCTATGCCGGCGACAGCACGGATAAGACCGATGAGCTGCTGGCGCGGGTACGCCAGGAGCTTGAGGCGGTGTTGAAAGAGCGCAGCACGCCGTAGCGCGCGTCGGCGTGTAAGACTGGATTCCGCAAGCGGAGCGCGTAGCGCCGCAGGCGCGAAGGCGTGAGGGATTGAAGCCGCATGGCCGTGACGGCTTGCCGGCACGGGGCGCAGCCCGAAAGCCCGGCGGTGCTAGCAGCGCCGACACGCCATCTTGGATTTGCCTCCACGGGCATTGAACCTGCTGAATATGACTGCGGCAATACCGGAACCAGAAACGATCGGGCGCGAGCTGACGGTTTCCCGCTGCCGCGTGTTCGGTGCTGCGATAAGCAGCGCTGCACCCCGCCGCAATGGGCGGGATGCTTGGGGTGGCCGTCAGGCCGCTTGCGGCCTGCTGCGCGACCAGATCAGGTCGTGCGTGCCGTCCTCGCCTTCGATCAGGCGGGCATACACCGGCGCCGGGAACGAAGGATCGTCGAGGGTCACGGACAGGTACTCCCGCCCGGCCTCGCTGGTCTTCTTCCACGCCGCGCCGATGTCGTGGCTGGCGGCCTGGAGGCGGAAGTCGGGGGCGTTCTCGCTGTTGCCCTTGTCGTTGGGAACCAGCTTGACCTTGACGTTGAGCGTCAGGGTGCGAAGCGTGCCGGTGAAGCCGTCTTTGTCTGCGGTGAAGGTGCCGATGTTGGCCATGATGTTTTCTCCTTTCGGTTGAACAAGGTTCGCGCCCATCGCGTCCTTGTTGTGATCCGGCCGGCGGGGGACGGGCTGGCTGCACCGCCTGCGGTCGCAACGCAGTGGAGAGCCGGGAGGCGAAAAGAATTTGCTGCGCGAGGAAGCCGCGCAGCGGCGGGGAAATTGTTTTCGCCGGACGGTTGCAGCCATGAAGCCCGAGGCGCAGCCGCGCCCCCGCCAGGATTCACAACGAGACAAGGACGCCTTGGGCCGAACCGCTCCGAAAGAAGATGGGGCCGGCTCGGCATCCCCGCCCGAAGGCTTCTCCGGCTCGCCCGCTGACGCGGGCCAGGTCAACCACCCAACGACAGGCGAGAGCGCCCCTGCCGCACCTTGCGGCGCCGGTTTTGAGGCGTGGCGTGGAAGCTCCATAGCGATGCCGGGCGGGATGTTCGTGAACCGTCCTTCGTGACGTGATGGGCGAGAACCGCCAGCGTTGAGGACGGCACGCATCCGAACAACCTGCCGCAGCAAGCGCCAGCGTGTTCGCCAGCACCCGTCCATCGCGGCGGGACGCTTGCCGGGCCGATCCGGCGCAGCCGGTTCGGCGGTATTAAGGGGCGCCAAGCTGCGCGCGGCGGGGATAGCCCGCAGGGCTTTCCCCTGGAGGCAAGCGAAGCACGCAGCGCCGCAGGCGCGAAGGCGTGAGGGATTGAAGCCGCATGGCCGTGACGGCTTGCCGGCACGGGGCGCAGCCCGAAAGCCCGGCGGCGCTGTGCGCCGACACGCTCAAGCAATTTACGGCATCATTCTATGACTGAATATTTAGCCATTTTCCCGTTGGGAACCGCTCATCAGGCAAGGAGGTTGTCGAGTCATGCGTGTTTATATGATCGACAGAAATATCGTATCCAAAATTTCATCAGGCTTCAAAAATTGCAGCATCGAAGATAAAAATTTCATTAAATCACTGGATACAAAAGGAAGTGCCATAAGCCTTCTTCTTTCAAACATCGAAGGCCGACTTGGGATTCCTCAAGACATGAGTCAAGCATCCTCCGGCATGTTCGCTGAAGGTGACATAGCTAAGGGGTTCTTCAAGAAGGCTCGCGTTGATTCAGGTTTTTTTGAAGCCTTCAACAATCTTGCCTCCTGGGGTATCACAACTCATCAGAGAGACTCTTTTCTGAAAAATTCAGAAATCGTCGCATACCTACAAGATACGTTGCATCAGCCGCGCAGCCCGGCCCAAGCTAAAGAGGTTAGGGAGGATATTTTAAATTTCGCATCTAAGCGAGATATGGAAATTGGCCACCCAATCATGCTGTGTGGCTTGTCGACTTTATATGGAAACAAGAATGCGCATGGAGTGCTAAAACCTAAGAAACCCAAACAGAATGATCCTAAGAGAAATGCGAGGATTTATAACGCATTGGCCGACCTGATGGTGATTGTCAATCTTTCAGAGTTGGCGGGCATAAGCAGAGGAATGAAAATGCGAATTCATTTCGCAACAATCGACAAACCTCTCCATGGATTTGTTCAGGAATTCGGACTGCTTGGTGTTACAAAGAGCCGTTTAGCCCTAGTCAATGACAGCACAATCACCCTTGGATTCAATATGTCGCTTTTCCCAAAGCTAACCGGCAACGAGGCAGAAGAGTTCAAGGAATGGTTCAACACCAAGAAGCAAAAAACATGAACATAAGGTTTAAGCCTTGACCTTGAACACCGGGCGCGGCTACTGCCGCGCCCGGATTTGCTTTTCACCGCGCCCAGGACGGAACGGCCTGGGCGCGGTGCTGATCGCGGTTATTCCTTCGTCTCGATGAGCCACCACACGGCACGCGGCAAGACGCGGCCCGTGATGGGATGAATGTCGGTGAGGTCGGCGCAGGCCGTCCAGCCCAAGGGCGGACGGTAGCCGCGCACGTCGCCATCGCCGTGCCAGCGGCGGGCGCGTACCGTGCCGGGGGCGTAGATCGCAGCCATACGCGGGCGGCTGATGGTGGTGCGGGTCATGGGGGTGTCTCCTTCCAGCGAAGCGCCCCGGTTGAGGCCGGGGCGCATGCCTTCGGCGCGGATCAAGCGGCCAGCGCCTCGGCAGGTTCATCCGCTATTGCCTCGGCATCCTCCGGGGCGTCCTGCTCCGGGCCTGCCTCCTGCGCGGCATCCTGCGGGCCTGCGGCCTTGAAGATGGCGGGCATCCAGCCGGTGCCATCGGCCAGCCGTTCGGCCTCGCTGGCAATGTCGGCCTTCTTCAACTTCGCCAGCCGGGTGACGTGCTGCGGCGCGTACTCGCCCACGGCATCCAGAATCACGGCCTTCGGAACGTGCTTGAAATAGCCTTCTGCGGTCGGCTGCCACCATGCGGCCATGTCGAGGCCCACGGCCTGCGCCAATTCCTCGCCGGGTTGCTGCACCGTGGTGCGGGGCGTCACCACGTCCACCGTGGAAGCCACGCATACGGCCAGCAGCCGCACCAGTTCGTCTTGCGGCTTCGCCAGCAGCGCGGCGAACAGTTCGGCGCTGTCCTCCGGCAAGGCTTCGCCCGCCACCTGTTGCAGTTCGCGCAGTGCCACGGCGGCGGGCGATTCCGGCCAGTCCGGGGCCATGCCTTCCAGCCGGTCTTGCACTTTCAAGCTCATGCCCAGCGGCAGGTCGTGGCCGTAGTGGCTGCCCTGCAAGATGGTCTGCACCATGCCATGCACCACGGCAGCCAGCGCGGCTTGCGGGTGCCGGGCGACTTCGATTTGCAGCGCGGCGGTGCGGTGGGCGCTCAACCGCTGCGCCAGCCGGTCAGACATGGCGGCGATCTTGGGCTGTTCGTCGTCCTCGCCTTCGTCGTCGTTTCCGGCTTCGCCTTCGCCGCCGAAACCCTGCCGCAAGCGTTCCAGCGTGCGCAGCGCCTTGGCTTCGGCCTCACGCATCAAACCGCGATGAATCACGGTTTCGCCGTTGCGGTCGATGGTGACGATAGCCCCGGCTGCGGCCTTCACGTTCGGACTGTAGTCCTGCAAGCCATCTTCCAGCGCCTGCAATTGCTCGCCCACGGCTTCGCCTTCCTCTTGCAGCGCGTCGGCCTTGTCCTCGTCCTCGGCGTCCAGCGCGGCATCCACTGCTTCGGCCAGTTCGTGCAGCTTGGCTTGCAGCTTCTCGATACGTTGGGCCTCGCGCTTGATTGGCTCGCGTCGCTCCCTGGGCGCACGCTGGAAGGCGTGCAGGTCGGAATGGGTCATTCCCGGCGTGGCATCCACCCATGCCCAACCTTCGGCGCGAACATTGGCGGCAATGCCTGCCAGCCGGTCTTGCACCAACCGTTCCAGCAGCGCAGCACCGGTCAGATACACGCCCGCATCGCCTTCCGCGAACAGGTCGCGGCGGATGCCGCCGCCTGCGGCTTCGTAGTTGTCCAGCCCGACGAAGCGCACCAGCGGATGGCGATAAGCGTCGATTTCGCGCTCGGTCAGGCGTTCGCGCAGACTGTGCGGACTGCGCTGCCACGTTGGTGCATCGTAGAACGCGGCTTCCTGTGCCGTGTGATCGTCGGTGATGGCAAGCGCCATCAACTGATCGAGCGTGACGGCATCGGCCCGATAGTCCGCCATCAGACGCGGCGAGACGTTCGCCAGCTTCAAGCGGCGCTGCACCACAAGCGGCGTAACGGAAAAGTCCGCCGCTATATCCTCAACGGGGCGGCCTTCGGCCACCAGCGCCGCGAAGGCTTCAAACTGGTCTGCCGGATGCATGGCTTCGCGCTGCACGTTCTCGGTGAGGCTGACCGTGCGGGCGCTGCCATCGGCCACGATTAGGCAAGGCACCTCCCAATCCTTGGGCAAACGACGTTTTTTTGCCAGCAGCTTCAATGCGGCGAGCCTGCGGCCACCGGCTACTACTTCGTAATGCTTGCCATCGACAGCAAGAATCACGGTCAGATTTTGCAGCAAGCCAACACGCTCAATGCTCGACGCCAGCGCCTCGATGGACTGGCCTGCGGTTTTGCGCACGTTACGGCGCGAGCGGCGCAGCTGTGACAACGGCACCAGAATCAGGCTTTGTGCTGGGGCTGTAGTTTCGTGTGTGGTGATGGTTTTGGATTCGGTTTGAGTAATGGCGTGCATGATGAAAACTCCTTTCGGTTCTGGAATGCAGCAGCGAAAGAAGCGGCAAGGGGTGCTGCCTGCCCCTTGCCGCGCAGGGGTCAAGCTTTCAACTGGCGCATACCCTCAGCCAGCAGCCACAGGGCGCGATTCAGGCGAATGTCGGAGTCAATGCCTTGTACCGCTCGGGTGCTTTGGCGGCGACCGTTGGCGCTGCGGCCACGCAAACCGCCTTTGATCAGGTTTTCCTGTATGCGGTTGAAGGCCATCCACAGATCGGGGCGGCGATCGTCATACCGGCGCGGCATCAGAATCTGACTTTCCGTGATGGGCGCGGGCTTGTCCGGGTCGTCGTACTTCAAGGCCAACGCGGCGCGTGCGAATATTTCTGCTTCGCCTGCATCCAAGGTGATGGCCTGCATGGCTTCGCGGGACTCCTGCGCCCGTTCAAAGCCGCTCAACACCTCGTAAGCGCCTTCAATGACCTGCCCGGTAACATCACCTTTATGCGGAATGCGCACATCGGCCACGGTGTCGCCGCATACCAGACCATTAGCGCAGACAAACCTGAACGCTCCCGCCAGCATCTGATAGCTGCTGGTGCCATCGTGCGAGTTCAGCAAAATAATTTCGTTGGCGATGCTGTCATTGACTTGATTGGCATGGCGCAGGCGGATCATGTGCTTGGTGAAGTCGCGGCGGTCCTCGTTACGGACGCGGGTTTGCGTCACCATGAAGGGCTGAAATCCCTCTTTCCGCAGTTCCGTCAGCACGGCAGCTGTGGGGATATAGCTGTAGCGTTCTGAACGGCTCTGGTGTGGTGTGTCGGCATAGATGGACGGCACCACGGCTCTGATCTGGTCATCGGACAGCGGGAAGTCGCTGCGAAGCACCGGGGAACGGGAAGCGAAACGGGATGCAAGCATGGTCTTTCTCCTGACAAAAAAGGTTTGCTGTTCAAACCGCACACCGGATTCCTAGATTCGGAGCCCAGCCTTTCGGCTGTTCGGTGCGGTTGGCACGAAGAACCCGGTTGGTCTTGTTGCCACCGTCTTTCCTGAGTTCATCGCCCGCGACGGTCAGGAGCCCACGGACGTGGGCCGTCAAGGAGGAAGCGCCAGGTTGGTGCGGCCCGCAGGCGCAGCCGAGGACACGGCCTGGCGCGCCTTGACGGCACGCGGCCACGGGCTACAGTCGCGGACAAGGTGATGAGGTCAGGAAAGATGGCTGGACAGGCAACAACCACCAGGCATGTGCCGACCGCACGCAAGCGAAGCGCGCAGGCCCGAAGCTGGAAGCCGGGCCGTAGGCGTTAGCGATGGAAGCCCGAAGGGGCGAGACGCGTAGCGGCTCGATGCCATGCACGACAGCGCGCCCCGGCCTGCCCGGGGAACGCCCTATAATTTGCGTTGGAACTGCCTACCTATCTTCCGGCAATTCTTTGCCGCCTGGTAACTCGATTTTTGCCTCCCGCATCGCAGCATCGATTAAAAAACCGTTAAAACCCAACGAGTTAAGTCCAGTTTCTTTCATCAGAACAACTTGGAGTGAAACTTGCATTAAATACAGGGAATTTCACCGACTTGACGGACACTGCCGGGAACATGCCGTCTACGAGGACATGACACATGCAAATCGACAACTCCTATTCTGGGCTTTACTCCGCCTTGAACAAGAATACTCAGACGACTGATAACTCAAGCGCTGCGGCACAGGGCACATCGCCGAATCTTGACTCACAGACTTCGTCTTTCGCCGCACTGATGGCTGCCCAGATGGGGACAGATAACATCGCCACCAAAGCCGTTAATGCAACAGGCGCTGTTACAGCGACCAGCGGAAACTCGGCTATCGCGCTTGAGAAGATTGATCTGGAAAATCTACTCACTGATGAAGATAAGCGCCTGACCGGATGGCCAGATGCCCAGCCAAACTGGGCTGCCATTTACATTGCCCTAGATCGCAAAGATGGCAGCCTGCAGGGGCCGATAACCAGAGACTACTTGGTAGGCAATCCTGAACTGAATATGGTCGGTTTGGCTGAAAGAAGCCAAGGGGAAGGTGGCATCACTTCCAGGGTTGTCGATGAGTTACTGGAACGACTCGCCGGATGAGGCATGCAGTGCCATTAACCCGTTTCATCCACCTGCTTGAAAGCGGGAACTGACTCCCTTTCTGACAAGGATTTGAGACATGCAAATCAGTAGTTTTTACTCATCCGGCCTGCCCTCGAACTATTCGACGCCTTCGAGTAGAACGACCCAGGCAGTTAGCAATGGCGACTCAGCGAACCCGAGTCCCGCAAGCAGCGGCAGCTACACCGTTTCCCTGTCTGCTGAAGCGCTACTAGCCGCACAGAATGAGCAGGAACGATCAACTGCCAGCAGCACGACCAGTGACGATGGCTGGAACTGGACAACATCATCAGCAGGCATTGCCCATGCAACCGGCCCAGATGGTCATGAATGGAAAAGAATTGACCTCAACCAAGTGCTGACGCCTGAGGACAAAAATCTGGTGGGGTGGCCTGCGACCAATAACCCTGCCGCTCAACAGGCAGCCCTGTTCATCGCATTGGATCGGGCTGATGGGCATTTGCAAGAGGCGGTGACACGAGAATACTTGGAGGGCAACAAAGAGAAGAACATTGCTGGACTGGCTGAACGCAGTCCGGTGATTTCTCAATCAGCCGTAAGTGATTTTCTCAAACGACTGGGATAACCAGATTCCATCACCAGCATCTTTCGATGCTGGTGATGGTGTGAGGATCAATACGTGTAATGGACCCGCACCGAGTTCGTTGAAATATAGGGTGGGTTGAACAGGCTCACCTGCAGCGTACCAACCCTCATCTGGAACTGTAGCTGCGCGTTTGCAGGAATATTGGCCCCAGCTGCACTGATTGAGCCGACGTTGGCCGCAGTCACATTCGCCTCCCAGGCATTCGACCCAGCCTGGATGATCAGACGTACACTAACCTGGCTGTCCCAGCCGCGCAGGTTGGTGTTATCCCATGTGTAATCGATGCTGTTCGTGATGGCGTTGGCCGGCGGGTTTTGCCCAGCCAGGGGCACGAGAATGCTCCCACCTACCCATACTCCCCCCTGAGTTGGGGCTGGCCCGGAACCGCTACGATACCAACTACTCACGGCTTGGACTTCTGCGTCCCTGGCCTGCTCGTGGAGCTGGAAATGGCCAAACAGTGCCGGATCTTCCTTAGCCAGATCGATTGGAGTCAGGATAATGCCATTGGCATCGGATACTTTACGTTCTGGCGCCGCAATCATCTTACTCATAGTTCAGTCCTCTAATGATTTACACATAGCCGAATACAGCCAGAATCCGGCTGAACATTACTTTCGTGAATTCCCCAAGTGCAGCAGGTGAATTCACACACAAGATGTATGGCATTTACGGCATTCAAATCAGGACCTTTCTGGTCTTGCTCATGACGCATAAGGTCTGAACCCATAACGGGAATGACGCGTGGAACGGCAGGACTGCATGGGAAATGCCCGCCTAAAACAGCACGGCAACAAGTGATATGTCACTGCAAAACCACCGCAGCCAGCACCAGAAGGGAGGACACCTTTAGAAATACACAGTGAGGGGCGATGTAAAAACTACAAGTTGGGATCGCTTGATTAAGACCCTAAGAGTCTTAAAGAAGCTGAAAAAAGACATGATATCAGGCAGAGGAGACTGGCCTCCATCCGCTGGATACGGTGGTTTCCTCGGGCGCCAAGGATAGAATTCCGAGTGGAACGCCCCCAGAAAGAAGCCAATGCGCAGCACCACAGCGCGACTGATCTTCTTCCGGGCCTGCGAAACAGCCCAGAAAGTCATACGAATGCAACGTTTCGACAAAGGAACTGCTATGCGACTTTTGTTTCAACGTGCGGCGGCACGATTTCAAGCACGGCGCACATGGTATCTGTACGAGTTGAGCGATTGGGCACTTGCCCTCATCGGCATTATTTCGTTTCTGATTGCGGGGTATTGGGGCATGGCCGTTGCCGACGTATTGCAAGACCTGGTTAAGATGACGAATAGAGGCGGGTTGTCCTGGATTAGAACCGCAGGTTTCGCATTACTCGGCCTCCTGGGTATAGCCATTTGGTTCTACGGCTGCATCGCGGCGCGCTGCCATAGCATTCTGTTTGAGCGGCATTTTCGCTGAAGTCAGATTACTGACAGCTGAACCCTTATCTACAAACACAGCGCGGAGAGTCGTGAGCTGGAGCCGCATTGTCAGGCAAAGCAAAAAAAGGGGGCCGAAGCCCCCAAGGCCTACAGCAAGCCCTGCTCGGCAAACGATGTGGTTCTTTGACCTGCCACGATGATGTGATCCAGCGTGCGAACATCCACCAGAGCCAGCGCATCCTTGAGCCGTTTGGTTAGAGTTTCATCAGCTCTGCTTGGCTCTGGGTGCCCGCTGGGGTGGTTATGCGAGAAAACCACTGCCGCCGCATTGAGCCGCAATGCCTCCTTGACCACTTCACGTGGATATACCGATGCACTATCGATCGTGCCGCGGAACATCTCGATGTATTCAATCAGGCGATGCTGTGTATCGAGAAACAACACTGCGAATACTTCGTGCTCAAAGCCTGCCAGCTTGGTGCACAGGTACTCTTTGACTGCTGCCGGATTAGTAAAAGACATGCCTCGCTGCATTTTTTGGTCAATAGCCTGACGCGCTGCATCAAGGATCTGGTCAACAGAGGCCGGCAGGTAACGTCCCTGTGCGTCACGCACCAGCAGAGAGGAGTCGATCGAGGAAAAAGACACTTGCGACATGTTCATGCTCCGGTTGCTCGGGCGGAATTGCCCGGAACCGTGGCCAGCACGGCGCAGCGCAAGCAGTCAGGGGTCGCAGACGGCCGCCAGGACGCAAGCGTGCATGGCACGCGCCGCCCTTGACGGCGAGAACGCCGTGATACGGTGAAGGGAACAGCAAGACCGCCCACACCCCGCCCACTGCACACTGTCGTCTTTTGGGCAAGCGAAGCACGCAGGCCCGAGAGGGCCGGAGGCGTCAGGGGTCAAAGCCGGATGGCCGCGATTCGGCACGAAGCGCGGGGCGCAGCCCGCGAACCCGACGGCGGCACGCCGGGACGCCCGACTGCTTGGGGCAGGGCTACTCGTTGTCGGTCTTGCGCTGCTCGATCTGCAACTGCGCCCGCTGCGTTGCCTGTTGTAGCCGCTCCACCAGCACGCCCCTCGGCGGCAAGGCGGTCAGGTACTCGGCGACGTGGATGCCCGACTTGTCCAGCTCCAGCAATTCGATCTGCTCGCGCTTTTTGCCGGTGCAAAGGATGATTCCCAGCGGCGAGGCTTCCTCCGGCTCCCGTTCGTGCTTGTCCAGCCAGCGAAGGTAAAGCTCCATCTGTCCCTTGAAAGCCGCCTTGAACTCGCCGACCTTCAACTCCACTGCCACCAGCCGCCGCAGTTTGCGGTTGTAGAACAGCAAGTCAAGGTGGAAATCTTCGCCGTCAATTTGGATGCGCTTCTGCCGAGCCACGAAGCTGAAACCTGCGCCCAGCTCCAACAGGAAGGATTCCATTTCGCGGATGATCGCCGCCTCCAAGTCGCCTTCCTGCCATGTGTCCCGCAGTCCCAGGAAGTCGAGGATGTACGGGTCACGCATGACCAGGGCGGGCGACATGCGCTGCGCATCGCGCATCGTCGCCAGCTCCTGCGCGATCGTCTCGCCCGGCTTTTGGGACAGTACCGTGCGCTCGTACAGCATCGAGTCGATGCGCTCGCGCAGCGTGCGCACGCTCCAGCGCTCGGCGCTCGCCATCTGCGCGTAGTAGTCCCGCTGGAGCGGGTCTTTCAGCGGGATCAGGGCAATGAAGTGCGTCCAGCTCAATTCTCGTATCAGTGATACGAGAATCTGCTCGTCGGGGAAGGTGGTGGCGAACTGCACCATGCGGCGCAGGTTTTGCTCCGCAAAGCTGCTGCCGTACTCCTTCACCAACTGCGCCGCCAGGGTAGGCAAGACTTCCTTGCCATAAGCGCCCCGGCGCCCGTCCAAGACCTGCGTGCGCATTCCACTGATGGCGGACAGTGATTCCATTCCCATCGCGGACAGCGTTCCAGGCGATGGCGGACACGTTGCGCGGGTGTCCTGAGTGACGCTCAAATCGTAGCCGAAGTGTCCGCCATCAGCGTGGAATGGCGGTCGGCGCGGCCGGCTCAGACGGCCTTGGTGAGCTTGCGCATCGACTCGCCCTTGAGGGCTATCTTGTGCGAGCCGTGCACGATGCGGTCCAGGATGGCGTCGGCCAGCGTGGGCTCGTCCAGCCAGGCGTGCCAGGCCGTCACCGGCAACTGGCTGGTGATGAGCGTCGAGCGCGTGCCCACCCGGTCGTCCAGCAATTCCAGCAGGTCGTTTCGCTCGTGCGCGGCAATCGGCGCGATGCCGAAGTCGTCCAGGATGAGCAGGTCCAGCCGCGCCAGTTGCGCCAGCCGTTTGCCCAGGCTGCCATCGCCGTGGGCCACGTGCAGCTCCTGCAGCAGCCGTGGCGCGCGGGTGTAGAGCACCGAGAAGCCCAGGCGCGCGGCCTGCTGCCCCAGTGCGCAGGCGAGCCACGTCTTGCCGCACCCGGTGGCGCCGGTGAGCAGCACGTTGTGGCCATGGCGCAGCCAGTCCCCGCCGGCCAGGCTGGTGATGACCTCTCGGCTCAGGCCCCGGCTGGCGCGCCAGTCGATGTCCTCCAGGCAGGCACTGGAGACCTTCAGGCGGGCCGCCTTCAACAGGCGCTCCAGGCGCTTGCTGTCACGCCAGTCCACCTCGCGCTGCACCAGCAGCGCCAGGCGTTGTTCAAAGGGCAGCTCGCTGGCCGTGATGTGGGTGGCCGCGTCGCTGAGGGCGGCCACCATGCCGTCCAGGCGCAGGGCGCGCAGTTGGTTCAAGGTCTGTTCGTTGAGCATGGTTCTTCCTTGTTAGGTTTGCTTGCACGTTGGAGTTCAGTGGTAGTAGCCCGGCCCGCGCACGTTCTCGTGCAGCGGCAGGTTCGCCTGTGCGGCCATCGGCGCATCCAGCGGCCGCTGGTCCAGGCCGCAGCCCAGGATGGAGGCGATGCTCTTGTAGGACGGTGAGCGAATCGACTGCGCCCGCGCACAGGCGGCCTCCAGCCGGTCAGCCCCGTACTCACGGCCCAGGCGCATGAGGCCCAGACAGGAGCGGTAACCCTGCTCGGGATGCTGGCGGTGCTCCATCTGCCAGCGCACCACGGCGGCGGTGGCCGCGCCCACGCGCTCACCCCAGGCGATGAGCTTGGCCGGCGTCCACTGCAGGTGCGCCCGGTGCGAGGCCGGCATGTGCTCGGGCGTGGTGGTGTGTGCACCCCGTCGGGGATTGAGGGCGTGGGCGGCCACGCGTTTGCTGCCGTGCAGGACTTCGAGCGTGCCGGCCGTGATGCGCAACTCCACCGGCTCACCCACCAGGGCGTGGGGCACCGAGTAGTAGTGGCCATCGAGCTCAACGTGGTAATCGATGTTGACGCGGGCGGGTTTGAAGCGCGCGATGGGCATGCGCACCGGCGGCAGGGGGCGCAGGGCTGGCCGGTCGAGTTCGGCGAAGGCGCTAGTGCGGTTGCCCGGCAGCTTCTTGAACGCGCGCTGGTTCAAGTCCACCAGCAAGGCGGCAATCGCCCGGTTGAGCTCGGCCAGGCTGAAGAAGGTCTGGTGGCGCAGCCTGGCCAGAATCCAGCGCTCGACCACCTGCACAGCGACCTCCACCTTGGGTTTGTCGCGTGGCTTGGCCGGGCGCGCGGGCATCACGGCCAGGCTGTAGTGCGCACAGAGCTCTTCGAGCAGGCGGTGCGCGGTGGGCTCGTAACGGTCGGGTCGGGCCATGAGGGCGCGCGGCTGGTCAGGCACCAGCAGGCGGGGCACGCCGCCGATGAACTCCAGCGCGCTAATGATGCTGGCCACCCAGTCGGTGGCCTTCTGGCTGGCGGTGGCGCAGGCGTAGGTGTAGTTCGATGCGCCCAGCACGGCCACGAAGACCTGGGCCTGGCGTATCTCGCCAGTGTCGGCATCCACCACGGGAACGGTCTGGCCGGCGTAGTCCACAAAGAGCTTGTCACCGCCCGTGTGGGTCTGGCGCATGGAGCGCTGCAGGCGCCGGGCCCAGGCCTTGTACTTCTCGCAGAAGGCGCTGTACTTGTACGCCTGCCCGCTGTGCTGTTGCTGGTATTCCTCCCAAAGCAACTGCAGCGTCACGCCAGGTCGGCGCAGTTCGCGGTGGATGTGGGCGTGGTCGGGTTCAAGGTGCCGGGACTCGCGCGCCACGGGTGGCTTGTAGAGCCGGGCCTGGAGTTCGTCGTCGTTCAGGCTCTGGGCCAGTGCCCAGTCCACGCCGGCCACGCGCGCGTAGCTGGCTATCTCGCTGACAGTGGATTTGGAGATGCCGAGGGCGGCACCGATTTGACGGGTGCTCAAGGCCCCGCGGTGCAGCAGTTGCAGTGTGTGTCGTAGTTTGCTCATGGTGACCCTGGGTGTGGGCATCGCTGGTTCCGGTCAAAAAACCGGGCAGCGTATGCCGCGTTCGGGTCACTCAGAACACCCCGCAGGTGTCCGCCATCAGTTTGGAATGCTGTCCGCCTTCAGCGTGGAACACTGTCCGCCATCACGCTGGAACACTGTCCGCCATCAGCATGGAATCGTGTCCGCCATCGCGTGGAATACGCACCTGCGTGTGGATGCGCTGGCCGATGCGCCAGTAGAGCATCGTCAGCTCGCTATTCACCGTCGAGGCGGCGCGTTGCCGCGCCGCCTCAATCAGTACCCGAATGTCGCCCAGCAGCGCCGACGGCGCTGCGGGCGATGCCACGGATGACCGGCGCCTGGTCATGCTGTCGCCTCCGCAGGAGGCTGCTTGGCGCCGGTAATCGCCTTGCGCCGGTTCGCCACCAGTTCGGCCGCCTCGCGCACTGGATCGTCCTCGGTGTGGACATAGCGCATGAACATCACGACGGTCTTGTGCGCCGTCAGCGCCATGCCGACCTTGACCGGGATACCTGAATTGGCAATGTCGGTCGCAGAGCGATGGCGGATGCCATGCGTCCCCACGTGCGTCGCACCCGCCGCCTTGAGCACGCGGCACCAGCCGCCGTAATATTCGCCTGTGGTCAGGTGCTGCGCCGGATGGCGTGGCGACGGCAGCACATAGGGATTGCCTTCCTGTCTCGGTGCCGTCGAAAGCAGCCGGTAGGCTTCCTCGCTCATGGGCTTGGACATGCCGCCGGTCTTGCTGTCGGGCCAGACGACGCGCCGATTCTCCAGATCGACCCATTCCCATTCGAGCGTGACGATTTCGGAGCGGCGGGCGGCGAACTCGAATTGCAGGCGAATCGCCAGAGGGATGACGTAGTTCTCAAGCCCTTCGACCTCGATCTTGTCGAGCTGCCGGAACAGCTTGCCCATGTCGTCGTCGCTGATGAGATGGGTGGACTTGCCGGCAGGGAACATCGGGACATGGCGGCAAGGATTGGTGCCGTCTGGCCGATAGCCCCACACCTCCGCCATGTTGAACATCTTGCGCAGGATGCTGAACGCCTTGTTCGCCTCGGTCTGCTTGTATGAAAGTTTCTCCATCAGCCCGGCAACGTCCGGCCGCTTCACGTCGTGAACCTTCTTGCGGCCCAGCAGCGGGATGATGCAGCGGTCGATGACGCCTTGATAGCCGACTCGGGTGCTGGGCTTGTTGCGCTTCTTGGAGTAGTCCTCCATGAACTTCTTGCACAATTCCTCAACGGTGGGTGCCTGGCGTGCCTCGGCCTTGTCCGCTGCCGGATCGCCGCCCCGGCGCACCTGGGCCAGCCATTCCTGCGCCAGCGAGCGGGCCTGTTCAACGGTCAGCTCGCCGAACAGGCCCAGGGCCGGCTTGCGTCGCTCGCCGGCGTTGGTTCGGTACTGGAGCATGAACACCTTGCGACCGGCCGGCGTAATCTTGCACAGGAAGCCGGGAACAAGGGTATCGCGCAGCTCGATGGCTTGCGCTTGGGGTTGTGCCGCATCTACTGCGGACTTGGTGAGCTTGATCTTAGCCATGATGACTCCTCGGAAAGACCCGATTCCCAGGAGCCTCGTAGGAGCCAGTAGAAGGGAAGCCGGGTCAAGTTTCAGAAAGCACCGGCATATGTTGAACTCGCCTAAGTCATTGATAAACTTGCTGTATATGGCTGTGGCGTAGTCCAGCAAAGTGCGGTACTGGAGTCATCCTGAAATAAAAAAGGCCCGCACACCAGATGGTGTTGCGGGCCTTTTTATGTGTTGTGACGTTACACGCAGGTGGTTCAGGAGACCTTGTTTTGCGCCGTTTCTTTGACAGGGTCCTTGTTGGCTGTCGCGCTTAGTTGCGCGTCCTCTTTTTCCTGTTTCGCGTCAATGTCATCAGAGGTCAGCATCGGCAGGTGGAATTCTGTTTGTGCCTCGGCCTCAAGCTCGCGCGTGCGTGTATCGATGCGGTGCTTGATTTCCTTCATGAAGGTCTTGCGATCAAGGCCCGGTTCCATGGCGGGCAGGAATTCCATGGTGACGCGACCGCCATATTTCATAAAGCTGTCGCGGCCCCAGAACATGCCGGAATTAAGCGCGACCGGAATAACCTTGGTGTCGGGGAAGGCCTTATACAGCGCAAAAATTCCCGGGTGATACGGGCGGTTTGAGCCCGGCGGGGTACGCGTGCCTTCGGGGAAAATGATGACCTGGCGGTTTTCCTCAAGCGCCTTGGACGCACCCTTGATCATGTCTTTGAGGGCCTGACTGCCCGCCGACCGATCAACGGCAATCTGGCCCGAAAGGATCAGGAACTGCCCGACGAGCGGAATGCGCGTGAGTTCCTTTTTCAGGATATAGGCCGGATCAGGAACCACCGTATGGAAGGTCAGGGTTTCCCAAGCAGATTGGTGTTTGGCGACAATGATGCAGGGACCGTCTGGCAGATTTTCCAGACCGGTGAAGCGTTTGCGCATGCCCACCGAGTAGCGCAGCATGAACTGAATGAGGCGACACCAGGCATGGCCGACGAACTGGTTGGCCTTGCGCCCAAACAGCATCAGCGGCAACAGAACAATGCACAAAAGCGCCGTTCCGCCGAAAAACAACACGTTAAACAGCAACGCGCGCAGGGTAATCATTCAGACAAATTCCTTACAGCCATGGTCCTGACCCTAAATATTCACTGTTTTGTAACAGCAATATGACGATCAGAAAATGCCGATTGTTCAGCCATCCTTGCGCGCCGCGTTTGAGGCGGAATAGTCATCAAGGTCCGGTGCATCTTTCACAGGACCACCGGGGCTGCGCAGTGCGGCGCGGTCACCGTTTGGCAACCAGTTGAGCAGCGTGTTGCGCAGGCTGGCAAAGACGTATTTGTTGTATTCACTGGCGATCAGGGCGCTGCTGCCGGGGAAGCGCCACCAATTGTCGACCTTGACGTTATCGGGAAAGACCGGATGGGCGACGATTTCAACATCGGGCATCAGGCTTTTGAATTCCAGAAGGGATCGAGGCATATGGTAGTTCGCTGTCACGATGCGCAGGCTTTTGAAACCTTCCTCATACATCCAGACGGCGGTTTCAATCGCATTGCCGCGCGTGTTTTCAGCAACATGGCCCAGAACGACGCAGCAGGCGATCAGGCGCGGATCGGATTTGCCGACGGATAGAAGTTCGTCGACTTCGACCCCGCGATAGACACCCGATATGAACAGTTTGTCGGCAAGGCCGCGCACCAGAAGACGGCGGCCTTCGGCCAGGCGTTCGCTGCCGCCGGTCAGAACGACAATGGCGTCGGTGCGTTGGGTCGTGTTTTCAACCGTTTTGGGGATGTAATCGACATACCAGATGAAGCCCGCCGCCCAGACCAGCGCGCAGAAAATCAGTGTGGAAAGCAAAAAACGAAACCGCCGGAACCGGCGGCGATGTTGCACACTCAGCGGGGGCTTGTTCATGAAGGCGTGCCTGAATAGCGGCGGTCTGGCATGAATTCGGATCTCCTCAAGGGGACAAAGAGGGCCAAGGCCATGATCCCAAAAGGGAAGTGGTAACAACCGACTATACGAAGACCGTGAGCGGGTTACAACATCCGGTGTAGGACACGAAGCACAGTTCGGTTGGCGGTGATGCCCGCCACCAATGCGACAATAAACGGAATGGCGACGATCAGGCCAATAAAGGTCGGGCTGAGAACCAGTGACGGTACCGGCCAGCCAGCGCGCAATCCAAGCCAGCCGATCAGGGCGGAAACCGGCAGCGCAATCAAAAGGCCGATCAGTGCGCCAAAGAAGGCAAGGCGTCGATTATGGCGGCCGAACTGACTGGCGATATAGCCATCCTGTGCGCCGATCAGATGCAGCAATTCAATGATGCGATGATGGATCGAAAGGCCGGATCTGGTGGCAAACACCACCGAGAGCATGGTCGCGCCAAACAGCACAACAATTAAAAGGGCCAACGCCAGTTCAACTGAAAAGGCGACATCGGCAATGCGTTCGATCCAGATGCGATGATCATCAAGTACGGCCTCGGGCGCGATGACGCCAAGGCGGCTTTCGAGCGCATCAAAGTTAAACCCGGTTTCAGGCGTGACTTCGATAATGCGCGGAATTGGCAGTTCGCTGATGACTTCGTCCGGGCCCAGCCAGGGTTCGAGAAGGGCCGCCATGGTATCGGGGCTGAGTTCCTCGATCCGGGCGATGCCGGGCAGGGTGGACACCTGTTCGATGATGCTATCGACCGTGCCTTGCAGGGCGGCTTCACGTTCGGCGGGGGATCGGTTGGCAAGTTCGGTCGGGGGGACCTGGATCGACAGGCTGCCTTCGATCTGGCCGGACCATTG
>NZ_DCAN01000014.1:28040-35829 GCF_002311545.1 Sulfitobacter sp. UBA1132
ACCATCAGGGCGACGATGCTCGGCAAAAAGCGCGAGGACGAATCGCTTTCAAGAGGGAGGTGCGATGGAGGTGCGCGAAATGCCATGATCGTGTGTTGGTCCTGTTGATCCCGTGTTTACGAAGCTTGGACTTGGTGTGGCGGGTTTCAGCCGCTGTTGGTGACGTCGTGCAAGGTACCACCTTCGAGCAACCATTGGGTATGGCCAAACCGCCGGACAAGTTGCCGGTTGTGGGTTGCGATCAGAACGGTGGTGCCGAGTTTGTTGAGCTCTTCAAACAGATAGAGCAACCGCATGGCGATTCGGTCATCGACGTTCCCGGTCGGCTCATCGGCCAGAAGCAGGGCGGGGCGGCCAATGACGGCGCGCGCGATGGCAACGCGCTGTTGCTGCCCGCCCGACAGGCGTGATGGCACTGCGTTGATATGATCGCCAAGCCCGACCCATTCGAGAAGTTCGGTGACGTTTTTGCGAATCTGCAGGTCTTCGACACCGGCGACACGCAGCGGCAGGGCGACGTTTTCAAAGGTCGTCAGATGGTTGATCAGCCGGAAATCCTGAAACACCACGCCGATCTTGCGGCGAATCGCCGGCAGTTCTTCGCGCGGGATGCGGATATTATCGCGCCCAAAGATCGAAATTTCGCCGCGTGTCTGGCGTAGTGCCAAAAATAAAAGTCGCATCAATGTCGACTTACCCGCCCCCGATGCCCCGGTCAGGAAATGAAAACTGCCGCGACCGAGCGAAAAATTAAGGTCGCGCAGGATTTCCGGCCCGGATTCATACCGGACTCCGACATTCCTGAAACTGACAACGTCGGTCAAAATTCTTGCTCCATCTGGGCGAATGACGGTTGATACATCGGTGTTTATATCGGCTTTCGTCATGATCCGACAGGGTTGGAAAGTAGCCTTGTCGTGACAATATCGAAAATGAATTAACCGGTTTGGGCGGTTTGTCGTCTATTTTGGATACCATTAACAGCCCGATCAGCCAGAGGTTTGATACCCAAATCCGGGCAGCTTCTGTTATCTCTGCTTAACAGTCTGTTAAATCGCCGCTATTTACATATAGTGTAAGGCTTCACTGACGGCACAGGGGGACCGTCAGTCGCAGACAGTTTCACGCCTTCCCCCGTGTTTGATGCCGCCGTCATCGATATGCCAGGTTTGCAATGATCATTACTTGCCCAGAGTGTTCAAAGAAATACTCAGTTAAAACAGAAGCAATCGGTCCGAAAGGCCGAACCGTGCGCTGTAAAAGCTGCGGCAATAGCTGGCATCAGGACCCGCCTGGCGCAAAGAAGCCAGCCCCGGCCCCGGAAAATGATATTCCGGCCCCGTTCAATGAAGAGGGGTCGCTGGGTGCTGATTTCAATGCAGATCAGATGGGCGGTGGGCCGGTTGACCCGGGCTTTGAAGAAGCCGACAAGATCCCCGATCCGCCCCCGATTCCCCAGCAGTTGATTCGCAACAATCCAAAGCCGGAGCCCAAAAAGAAAAAGGGCATTGTCGGCTGGATCATCTTCCTGCTGGTGTTGGGCGGGATTGGTGCGGGTGGCTATTTCGCCAAGGATCAGATCATCGAACTGTGGCCGCCGATTGCCAAGGTTTATGACATGGTCGGGCTTGATGTGCCGCATGTCGGCGAAGGCCTTGATATCCGCGAATTGCCGCCGACCCGCGAAGAAGAGGACGGCGTTGACGTTCTTGTTGTTCGCGCCGAGATCGTCAATATCAGTGAAGAACCGCGTGCGCTTCCTTACCTTCTGATCGAGCTGCTTGATCCGCTTGATCGTGTGGTACAGCGCAAGAAGGTGCCGCTGATTTATGATGAATCGCTGGTTCAGTCCGGGGCGGAAATGCCAATGGTGCAACAGATGTTGCCGGTTGGCGAAAGCATGGAAGTCGAAACCAAGATCCGGCGTCCGAACCCGACGGCGACCCGCCTGCAGGTCACCTTCCTTGACCCGCGCGAGGCGGTTGAGCCCTAAGCGGTTCGCGCAAACATCCTGATTATGAGAAAGGCAGCACAACGCGTGCTGCCTTTTTTGTTTTGGGGGGGGCAGTGGCCTGATCAGAACCGTTTGAGCAAGCGGTCGATATATTCCTGTTCGATCTCCGGGCGTTCGGGATCGCCGGACCGGCGACGTAGTTCCTGCAAGATGCGCCAGGCCCGTTCGAGCGTGTTCACATCCGGAATGGTGGTGGTGCCATCGCCACCGACGGGCCGGCCCAGCGGATCACGGCGCCCGGATCCTTCGAGGTCTTCGAGCATCGGGGCGAGTTGGCTTAAGCCTTCCAGCGCGCGGCTGATTTCGCCAATGCCCTGTTGCAGGGCGTCCATGGCCTGTCGTTGATATTGCAGGGCCTCGTGCGATCGGTTGTTGCCAAGCGCCTCTGCCGCGCCGCGCATGGCATCAATCACCGAATTCATGCCACTGACATCGCCAAACTGGCCAAGACCGGGATCGTTGAGGATTTCACCGGCATCGTCGGCCAGGCCCTGTTGCTGGTTCGCACGCGGGCCATTGCCGTTCTGGGTGGAGGCATTATCGCCTTCATTCATCAGGTCCTGCTGACGGCGCGACAGATCACGCATGCCGTCCAGCATTTCGCGCAGCGTCGATGTGATATCCATACCGCCCTGACCGGTGGTGACCTGCATGTTTTCGACCAGTTCGCGCAGACGATCGATCAACTGGCGGGCCTGATCACGGGCCCCGGCACGCATCAGGGCATCGATCTGATCGATGATGCGTGACAGGTCCTGTTGTTCAAGCGTTGCACTGCCGGGTGGGAGTTCTTCTTCGGCCTGTTCGGGGCTTTCGCGCATCATGGCGGCAAGATATTCATTCAGCGCCTGACGATATTCGTCAATCAGGCGGGCAATTTCGCTTTCGGTGACATCGGGGTTGGCGAGGGCCTCAAGCAGGCGTTCCTCGGCCTCCATCAAATTACGCTCGGCAATGCCGTAGCTGCCACGCTCGATCTCTTCGGCGACATGCCACAGAAGGCCTGCGACATCCTGATGGGTGGCGCGGTTTTGCAGGTTGGACGCCAACCTGCTTTCGGCCACGGAAAGGGTCAGGAACACGCCGAGATGGCCGTTAAAGGCCTGCGGGGCGAACAGGACCGGCAGTAACGCATTATGCATTTCAAGGGCGCGGTCGGGATAGCGCAGCAAACCACGCCGGATATCAATCAGCTTTTGCGCCACCGGATGGCTGAACTCCCGTTCGGGCAGCATCAGGGAACGGATATCGCTTTCACCGCGCTGATCGGCATTATCGTTTGATACCATCTGAATATTGACCGGCAAGCCCGCCCAGGGATGGGCAACAAGGTCAATAAAGCGCGGACCTTCGATGCGGGTCGGCATGGCGCCTGCGCTGCTTGTAACGCCAGCCGCATCGCCCTTGAGATCAATCACCACCTGATCAATCGGGCCATATTGCTTGATCGTGCCTTCTTCGGCCGCGGGCGTGATCACCAGATCAAGACTGGCGAGGCCATAATCATCACTGGCGACGTAATCAAGGCGCACGTGATCGCGCCGGGTGATGGTGGGCGGGCTGACGAAGGAAAGGCTTGGCACATTATCGGCCAGCAATTCGATATCAAGGGTCAGGCGATCATTGCCCCAGACCGATATGCGCCATTGGCCTGGTTGGTCAATGGCGGTGGACAGCACATAGCTGTTCTCGGCCCCCTCGGTAAAGGATTGCGCGCCGGTCGGGGTGGTCAGGGTCGGTTCCCAGATGCTTGTGATGCTGCCATCAAGGGTCGATCCCGCCGGGACCTGAACACGGATGACGTCACTGGTCTTGTCAGATGTCGTATTACCTGTGTTTTCGGATTGGCGGGCACCTGTGGCATCGGCATCGGACAGCGCACTGAACTGCAAGATGCGCGGTATTTGCCCGGTATAGGCCGGTGGGGTGACCCAAAGGGTGGCACTGAAGTCGGCGGCACCAAGGCGCTGAAGCGGGCTGAAGGCCTTTGAAAAGCGTTCCTCGACATGGTCAAGGCCGGTCATCAGGCCGACAAACACCAGCAACACAGGAATAGCGGTCAGGCCAAAACGATCAACGCGGGTAATGGCGGGCAGCGGACGCGACAGCCGGAGCTTTGCCAGTGCGACTTCATGCAGGCCCAGTTGACGCTGCCAGAGGTAGCTGGTCAGTGGGTCGTCGGTTTCGGGGACGTGATCTTCAAGGCTTTGCAGCGGGTTGTTATCAAGTTGGTTGTCCACCTCGATCCGGTGCAGGACGTCCCGGCGCGTGGGCATTTTGAAATTGCGCCACGGGGCGACCACGGCAACCATGACCGCGACCGACAGGACGGACAGCAGCATGATGTGCCCGGTCGCGGGGAGAAGTTCAAACGTTCCGGTCAGGGTCAGACCAACGACCAAAAGCCCGATCGAAAGCGCCGGGATCAGACAGGGCCAGACAGATTCCCACACCATCACCAAGCGCGTCTTGCGCACATGGCGTTCCATCTTGGGATAGGGTGGTATCAACGACATGGGTTCGGTGTTCCCGTTAAACGCGAAGTTCCCTTCTTAGAGTTTGTGGTTGCAGGGGTTCAGGTCAAGTTATTCCGCCGTTATGAGGTAAATAATTAGGTCGCACCCGATGAAAGTTTTCGCGGCATGACGACCGGAGGAGGGGCGGCCTAATCCCCTCATGCGTGCAGGTAGTCACGGAAAATATTCAAAGACCTGCTGATATTCTAATTGACAATGAAAATGCGAATTAATATCAAATAAAAGGTATTTGCCAATTCACGCGTTCAAGATCTGCCATGCATATTTGCAACGTCGAACACTTATATAACGAGCACAACACTTGGTTAAAAACCTGGCTTGGAACGAAACTGGGCTGTGGTTATCAGGCGGCTGATCTGGCGCAGGATACGTTTGTGCGTGTGCTGATGCGGCATGACGAGCTGAAGTCGGTTCATCTTCGGCGTCCGCGTGCGTATCTGAGAGTGATCGCGAAAGGGCTGTTGATAGACCACTTTCGCCGTAAAAGTGTTGAGCGCGCGTTTCTAGAAGCCTTGGCTCTGCTTCCGGAACCAGAGGTGATTTCCCCGGAAGAACAGAAAATTCTTTTGGAAACCATTCAGCTTATAGACGCCGCATTGGACCGTTTGCCCACACAGGTGCGAGAAGTGTTTCTGTTGTCGCAAATTGAAGGGGCGACATACGCCGAAATCGCGTCCCGAATGGATATTTCTACAAGAACGGTCAAAAGATATATGCAAAAGGGCTTTGCCCAATGCCTTTTGGCTATGGCGTAACGCCATGACGTCGAAATCATCCCGTCAAATCATGGAAGAAGCCGCCGGATGGTTAACATCCATGCAGGAAGGTCAATTTGGTGCGGACGAGGAAATGGCCCTGACGGCCTGGCGAAGCAGAAGTCCACAGCATGAAGAGGCATGGCAAAAAGCCCAGAATCTGATGGGTATGATTGATGCTGTGCCCGGGAATATGCGGAAAAAAATATGGGGCCGTGAACGCATCAGCCGGCGTGCCGCGATCAAGGCAATCGCGTCTATCCTGATGTTGGCGCCTGTTTGCAAATTTGCCTGGGATGAATGGCCGGGGCTTTTGGCTGACTACAAGACGGCAACCGGCGAAACCCGGAAGTTCATCCTGCCAGATGGTAGCCAACTCTATTTGAACACCAATTCACACGTTAATTTACGGTTTGACGCAGCTGCCCGGCGGATCGAACTGGTTGACGGTGAGATTTTGGTGCAAACGGCAAAAGCTGGCTCGGCAGGGCATGACAGGCCGTTTATTGTTCAGACCAAATTCGGGACTATCCGCGCCTTGGGAACACGCTTTGCCGTGCGTCAATTTGAACGGGCCGAAATCCGGGTTGACGTTTATGAACATGCCGTTGCGATCAATCCAGCGTCAGCTGAGGCAGAAACACGGATTAACAAAGGCCAGTCGGTTAAATTTAATCCGTCACAAGTTCTTAAGCCGTCGTCACTGCACCGACAGGAACCTTCATGGGTTCAGGGGCAGATTATCAGCGACAATATGAAGCTGGGCGATTTGATTGCGGAAATGTCGCGTTATCGCACTGGTGTTTTGCGCTGTGATCCGGCGGTTGCAGATTACAGGGTTTCAGGCGTTTTCCAACTGGCGCAGATAGATACCGCTTTGAACATTATTGCCAGCAGCCTGCCGGTTCGTATCCGCCGCATATCGCCGTACTGGATACTCGTAACTGAATAATAATCAAAAAAAATCACGCGCCCTTGTCCCCTTTTCGCATCTCGCTCGGCATACCCAATAGAAATGCGAAAAAAGCTTAACGTCATCAAAGGAGACCCTGGGGGATGATGGAATTTAACCATGGTGCGCGGACCAAGAATGGTTTCTGGAGCCGTTCAACCAAATTTGCCGGATCGATGCTTGGAATGGGACTTGGGGGCTTCGGCCTCGGTCTCATGCTGGGAATGCCGCCGGTTAGCGTCGCCTACGCCCAAGAGCAGGCCATTGTCCAGAAGACCTATGAGATCCCGGCTGGGCCTTTGGGGCAGTCGCTCAATACATTTGCGAGCGAAGCCAGAATTACCCTTTCGTTCTCGCCCGATCTGGTGTCGGGAAAGATGGCGCCCGCGCTTTCGGGGGACTATAGCACCGTTGCAGGTTTGCAAACTTTGTTGCTTGGTTCAGGGTTGCGCGTTGTTGATGAAGGTGGCGCATATAAAATAACCAAAAGCGAACAGAGCGCGGTCGTGCTTGCGCCGATCAATGTTTATGGTCGTCAAAAGAATGACAGTGCCAAAGATATTCCACAGCGTGTTCAGGTTGTCGATCATCAGGCTGTTGAATTAACGCAGGCCAATCAGATTGGCGAAGTGATGCGCTTGATCCCGAACGCATCACGTTCGGGATCTTCGCAGGACATGTTTGCGGATAACTACCGAATTCGTGGCTACGATGCGGCACAGTCAACGAACGGTCTTGGTTTTACCCGAACAGATCATCCGACCGATCTTGCCAATGTTGAGCGTATTGAAGTGCTTTATGGTCCGGCGTCTGTGCTTTACAGCCAGATGGAGCCGGGCGGCACAATCAACGTTGTGACGAAACAGCCGCTGCCGTATTTCCATTCGGAGGGCAAAGTCAAAGCGGGGAGCTACGACAGTTACCGGGGCGAATTCGATGTTACCGGCCCGGTTAATGATCGACTGCGGGTCAGGATGAATGCCGCCTATGAGGATAAAGGTTCCGCACTGGATAATTGGGGCTATTCCCATAAATTCTTTGCGCCGAATGTGACGGTCGATTTGACAGATGATACCAACCTGACGATCGAAGGCAGTTACTCGGAAAACGGTTGGACGGCGATCAATGCGGGTACGCCGTTTGCGGGGGCTGTAACGGATAACCCCAATGGCAAATATGCCAAATCGTTCAATGTTGCCTCTGGGGACAGTTTTACGGATCGCGATTCCTATAACGTTAATACGCGCCTTACCCACGCCCTGACAGACAGCCTGGATGCACGGTTCAGCTATAGCTTCACCCGAAATACTTCCGATTTCATGGAGTATTACTCAACCGGGCTGGCTGCGGACAACCGCACGGTTAATCGGCGTGTTTTCATTGGCGAAAATACCCGCAGGGACGATCATGAAGTCATTCTTGACCTGACAGGTGAAGTCGAAACAGGTGCCTTCGAGCACAAGTTTATTACGGGACTGAATTATCGCTATTCCGACGATGACAGGCCCACCAAGATATTCAATGTTGGTTC
>NZ_DCAN01000014.1:35935-42693 GCF_002311545.1 Sulfitobacter sp. UBA1132
GTAATGGCCGCCTTCCTTCAGGACAGGGTAACCTGGAATGATGATTGGCATTTCCTGGCAGGTGTGCGTTTCATCAATTCAGAACAGTCACAAACCACCATCAATAATTCGACTTCTGCCAGAACTGTTGATCAAGTTGACCAGTCGGACCTGATTACCCAATTCGGGATCATTCATGACCTGACAAAGAACGTTTCTGTTTATGCCAGCCGCAGTGAATCTTTTGTGCCGCAACAAGGTACGACGTCGGGTAAAAGGCCGCTGGAAGCCGAGCAGGGCACACAATATGAGGTCGGTACAAAGTTCGATTTCGGCGGTCTGCAGGCAAGTGTGACCGGCTTTGTCCTTACCAAAGATAATATCGCCATCGAAGACCCGGCCGATGATGATTTTGAAGTTGCTGAGGGGCAATCACGATCCAAGGGGATTGAGCTTTCGCTGTCGGGAAATGTTCTGCCCCAACTTTATCTTGCGGCCAATTATGGATTTACCAAAACCAGCATCCGCAAAACCGACGATCAGTCTCTGGTTGGGAACAGCTTTGCCAATGTTCCAAAGCACACCGCATCGCTTCAGGGGCGCTATGATTTCAGCAATGTACCGGGGCTGAGCATTGGCAGCACGGTCGCCTATGTCGGCGATCGTTACGCAGAGGATGCAAATACAACCAAGTTGCCAAGCCACGTGCGTGCTGATTTGGGGGCGTTTTATACCATCGACGACAACCTGAAGATGGACTTTCTCGTCAGCAATCTGTTTGACGAGGAAATCTATTCGCCGGGTTCTATTAGCGGTGTTGTCCGTGAAGAGGGGCGCGTCTTCACCGCCAGTCTGACATACACCTACTAGTATGAAATTGAGGCAAAAACTGGTGCTTATGCACCGCTATGTCGGGCTGGTTATGGCAGGTTTCCTGATCATAACCGGCCTTAGTGGTGTTGTTTTGGTCTGGTACAACGAACTTGATGCATCAATCATCCGGCTTCATTCTGCCAGCCCTCAGCTGAACACCCGGCAAGACGACCATCATTTGGCATTGTCACCCTTTGAATTGCGGACGCGAACAGATCGCGCATTTCCGGATGCAAACGTTAATTGGATGATGGTTGACCCGCCTGCATCGCGGGATCTTGTTTTGTTTTCTCTGGATGCAAAAACACAGTCGGATGGCACGGTTGTCAGCCTGCCATATGATGAAGTTTTTGTGGATCGATACAGCGGCGAAATCGTAGGCCAAAGGCGATGGGGGGATATTTCACAAGGTGTCATCAACCTGATGCCGTTTCTGTATCGTCTTCATCAATCCTTGGTATTGGGGAAACTGGGAACCACGCTGTTGGGGGTCATTTCCCTACTTTGGCTGGTGGACTGTTTTGTCGGCCTTTATCTGACATTTCCGGTCAGGTCGCGTGGGTTGCCATCCCGGTTCCGGCAATGGAAAAAGGCCTGGAAAATTCGCTGGATGGGCGGGCGATATAAGATGACCTTCGATCTTCATCGGGCCGGATCGGTTTGGGCATGGATATTTTTGTCCATGTTCGCGCTGAGCAGCATTGCGATGACACTGGAAACCGAAGTCTATCGTCCTGTCATGTCCGTATTCATGGATTTTCAGGATACCGTGCCGCCATCTGATCGGCATGTTTCCCCAAAAAAGGATGCCCCTGAAATTGGCTGGGAACGGGGGGTTGAGCTTGCATCCAGCTATCTGGATGATTTGGCCCGCGATCAAGGTTTTAAGGTCCTGGCCCGCGAACGTTTTGCCTATTACCCCGACCGAAATGTCTTAAAGCTCATGTCGCGAACCAGTCTTGATGTGAATGATACATTTGGACAAACATGGGTCTTCATTGATGCATCAACCGGCCAAGAAGCCGGGTATCAGTTGCCGACAGGTGCGGCGGCGGGAGATACATTTACGGTTTGGCTGACATCACTACATATCGCGCGAATAGGCGGGCTGCCTTATCGTGTCTTGGCAAGCTTCATCGGGGTGTTGCTTGTTGTGGTTACGGTGACAGGTGTTTTGATCTGGTGGCGTAAACGACAATCGAGGGACAGGACCCGTTGATAATTTCGTGTTGTGAGCGCAGGTTCTTTTTATCGTCGAAGTCAAAAAAAGGGGCGGCAAGCATTTTGCCAGCCGCCCCAAAAGCAGATCCGTAAGAAACTGTGTTTTATGCGTTGCTCAGCCAGGAGGGTACCTGATCCATGTTGATCAGATCGTCGATTTCCTGACGCGGGCGGACGATGGCAAAGTTGTTGCCCTTGACCAGTACTTCGGGTGTCAGCGCGCGGGTGTTGTAGGTCGATGACATCACAGCGCCATAGGCCCCCGCCGACATCACGGCGACCAGATCACCGGCCTTGAGGTCATCGGGAAGATCGCGGTCCTTGCCAAAGGTGTCACCGGTTTCACAAACCGGGCCGACAACATCAACCTTGACCTGCTTGTCACCCTCAGTCTGTTCATCGACCGGGATGATTTCGTGATAGGCGCCATACAGCGTCGGGCGGATCAGGTCGTTCATTGCGGCATCAAGAATGACAAAGCGTTTGGCTTCGCCGTCTTTGATATACATGACGCGCGACACCATGATCCCTGCATTGCCGGCAATCAAACGGCCCGGTTCGAGCGTGATGTGGCAGCCAAGATGGCCGACGGTTTCGCGCACCATCTGACCATAGGCATCGGGAAGCGGCGGTGTTTCGCCCTGATAGGCAATGCCAAGCCCGCCACCGAGATCAAGATTGCGGATATCGATGCCCTCAGATCGCAACTGTTCGACCAGCCCGGCCAGACGGGTAAATGCCTCGCGGAACGGGGCCAGATCGGTCAGCTGGGAGCCGATATGCATGGCGATCCCGGTAACCTCGATGCCATCCATGGCAGCAGCTTCGCGGTAGACCTCAATCGCGCGGGTCCAGTCGATGCCGAATTTGTTTTCAGCCTTGCCGGTTGCGATCTTTTCATGGGTTTTGGCATCGACATGCGGGTTGACGCGCAGCGCAATGCGGGCCTTTTTGCCCATGTCGATGGCAACACGGTTCAGCTCAACCAGTTCGGGGATGCTTTCGACATTGATCTGGGCAATGTCAGCGTCAAGGGCTTCGCGCATTTCGGCATCGGCCTTGCCAACCCCGGAAAAGATGATCTTTGCCGGGGGCATGCCCGCACGAAGCGCACGGCGCATTTCACCAACCGAAACAACGTCCGCACCCGCACCAAGATTGGCGAGTGTTTTCAGGACTGCCTGATTGGAGTTTGCCTTAACAGCAAAGCACACGGTGGCATCAAGGCCGTCAAATGCGTCGGAATAGACCTTGTAATGGCGTTCCAGGGTCGCGGTCGAATAGCAGAAGAACGGGGTTCCGACCTTGTCAGCCATTTCCCGGATCGAGACGCCTTCGGCGTAAAGTTCGCCGTTGATATATTCAAAATGGTTCATTGGGCCGGGTAATCCCTTGGATATTCATAACCTTTGTCGGTCGGCGGTTCGAGCGGGCCTTTTTTGCCACAGGCCGCAACTGAAAGCCCCAACATGATGGCCAGCGTGATGACGGTGCCGCGTTTCAACAGGTTGCTGTTCATTTGAGGAACCTTTCCTTTGCCGCGGCAACCGATTCCTTGACCCGTACCGGGGCGGTGCCGCCAAAGCTTTGGCGGGCGGCAACCGATGCCTCGACTGTCAGCACATCATAAACCGCATTGGTGATCTTGGGTTCAATCCCCTGAAGGTCTTCAAGCGACAACTGATCAAGATCGCAGCCCTTGGTTTCGGCCAGTTTAACTGTCGCGCCAACCACGTGATGGGCATCACGGAACGGCATGCCAAGTTCGGCAACCAGCCAGTCGGCAAGGTCGGTGGCGGTGGTGTAGCCCGCACCGGCAGCGGCACGCATGTTGTCGGCAAACACCTTCATGTCCGCGATCATGCCGGTCATGGCGGCAACACACAGACCAAGATGGTCGTGGGCCTGGAAGACGGGTTCCTTGTCTTCCTGCATGTCCTTGGAATAGGCCAGTGGCAGCCCCTTCATCGACAGCATCAAACCGTTATAGCAGCCTACAATACGCCCGATTTTGGAGCGGATCAGTTCGGCCGCATCCGGGTTGCGTTTTTGCGGCATGATCGATGAGCCGGTCGAAAACTTGTCAGACATGCCGATAAAGCGGAACTGGGCCGAACACCAGATGACCATTTCTTCGGCCAAGCGCGACAGATGCATGGCGGCAATCGATGCCGCATTAAGGTATTCAAGCGCAAAGTCACGGTCCGATACCGCATCGAGCGAGTTCGCCGTCGGGCGATCAAAGCCCAGCGCACTTGCCGTCATGTGACGATCAATCGGGTAGGGTGTACCAGCCAGGGCCGCAGAGCCCAGCGGGTTTTCGTTAATGCGCGTGCGGCAATCGGCAACGCGCCCGCGATCACGGCCAAACATTTCGACATAGGCCAGAAGATGGTGACCAAAGGTGACCGGCTGGGCGGCCTGAAGGTGGGTGAAGCCCGGCATGATGGTTTCTGCGTGGGTTTCTGCCTGTGCAATCAGGGCTTCCTGAAGGCCTTTGAGGCCGACCTCAAGATCGCCAAGTGCAACGTCACGGACCCAGAGTTTGAAGTCGGTCGCGACCTGATCATTGCGCGAGCGTGCAGTATGCAGGCGACCAGCCGCCGGGCCGATTAATTCGCGCAGGCGGCTTTCGACATTCATGTGAATGTCTTCAAGGGCAGCGGAGAATTTGAAAGCGCCGCTCTCGATTTCTTGAAGAATCTGGTCTAGACCGTTGGTGATCTTTTCGCCATCTTCAGCAGGAATGATGTTCTGCTTGACCAGCATGGCGCAGTGGGCCTTCGAGCCCTGAATGTCCTGGGCGTAAAGGCGCTTGTCAAAGCCGATGGAAGCGTTGATTTCTTCCATGATGGCTGACGGGCCTGCTTCGAAGCGGCCGCCCCAAAGGGAGTTTGCGTTTTTCTGGTCAGTGGCGTTTTGATCGGTCATCGTGATCCGCAGTCTTGGAAAGGTGGGTGTTGTGAAAGCATTGCTTCGTTACGTAAAACTTGGCGTGATTGTCGCCATCTCGGGCATTTATGCAACCCCTGCCTTTGCTGATACGCAATTCCCGCAAGAACTTTCAAAGATGGTCATGCCATCCGAAGGGGGTTCTTTGCCCGAAGATCTGGCGTTTGTCGATGAAAATGGCAACGAGGTCGCCTTTAACAGCCTGAAAGGACAGGTTGTTCTGGTCAATCTGTGGGCGACATGGTGTGTGCCATGCGTCAAGGAAATGCCCGATCTGGATCGCCTGGCCGTCGAAATGGCCGATAAGCCGTTCCGGGTTCTGGCCCTTAGTCAGGACCGCGGCGGGGCGGATGCGGTGCGCGAATTCTTTGAAACCAATGGAATCGAGAACCTTGATATCGTTCTTGATCCGCGTGGGGCGATTGCGCGTCAGATGGGGGCACGCGGCCTTCCGACCAGTTTTGTCTATGACGCCAAGGGTGATTTGCGCGGCAAACTTGAAGGCATTGCGCGCTGGGATGCGCCAGAGGTTATTACCTATTTCGATCAGTTGATTGATCAGACGTCCTGAGCGCAAGTGACACAGTCTTAGGCGTTGCCTTCGATCAGCGACAAAACATCGGCAAGGCGGGGTGCGGCCTCGGCAGCACCATTGTTGGTGGTGGAAAGCGCACCGGTGGCACAGGCAAAGCGCACGGCATCCTTGAGCGCCTGACCACCGTGCAGGGCAACAGCCAAACCAGCATTGAAGCAATCGCCTGCGCCGACCGTATCAACCGTGTTGACCGCAAAGCCCGGAACCATGCCGGTTTGCCCACCCGATGAATAGAACGCACCATCACCGCCCATTTTGATGATGACGGTTTCCGGGCCCATGTCATGCAGCTTGATGCTGGCGCTACGGGCGGTGGCCTCATCGACCGGATCAATACCGGTGAGGGCCAAGCATTCGCTTTGGTTCGGGGTGACGATGTGGGTCAGGGCCAGCAGGTCGCGCATGACGACCAGATCGGCGACCGGGGCCGGGTCAAGAATGACCTTTGCATTCCCTTCGCGGGCGTATTTGATCGCGCAGTCAATGGCCACTACCGGACATTCAAGCTGCAACAGCAGATAGTCGCAGTTGCGCAGGAGTTCCTGTTTTTCATGAAGGTCGTTTCGGGTCATGGTCATGTTGGCCCCGCCGACGACCGTGATCATGTTTTCACCCGCCTCATCAATCGAGATCAGGGCAATACCGGTTTGTGCTTCGTCGGCGACGATCAGGTTGGTGGTGTCCAACCCCTCGGTGGCAAGGGTTTCGATCAGTTGTTTGCCCAGCATGTCATCGCCAACCTTGGAGATGAACACAGGGGAAACACCAAGTCTGGCTACTGCAAGTGCCTGATTGCATCCTTTGCCGCCCGGTCCGGTCTTGTAAGCCCGGGAGGAAACCGTTTGTCCCTGAACCGGAAGCTTTGCCACACGGGCCGCAAAATCAAAGTTCGAGCTTCCAACAACTGCAATCGTCATAATCGTCCGCGTTTATAAATGAATTCCACTAAGTTAATGTTGTTCTCAGATCAGGGGTTTAAAGGGCGACGTCGCCAAAATCTATCGAGATCATCAAAATGTTATGGATCCACTCATAAGCCGGTTTGTCTGATCAGGCGATCAGACGGTCAGTCAGGGGTGAATTCGTCTGACAATGCAGCGTAAATGCGCTGGAATTTGGCAAAGCGCGGCTGGTAGGC
>NZ_DCAN01000006.1:0-462 GCF_002311545.1 Sulfitobacter sp. UBA1132
CCCCCACGCCCCCGTGGAGTTTATAGGGCAAAATGAAGTCCGGACCCCGCGGGCGGGGGCTAGACCGGAAAGCTCAGGGTCATGCCATCAAAGGCGGGTTCGATATGGTCGGGGGTTTCCGCGGCCAGCGTGTCATAGTCGAGGTCGTTGTGCATATTGGTCAGCACAGCGGTTTGCGGTGCCATCTGGTCGATCCAGCCCAGGGTCTGGGCTAGGTGGCTGTGGGTTGGATGCGGGTCGCGGCGCAGCGCGTCGACAATCCAGCAGCGCAGGCCCTTGAGGTGGGGCCAGATGTCATCGGGGATCTGCGCCACATCGGGCAGATAGGCCACATCATTGACGCGGAAGCCAAGCGCATCCATCCCGCCGTGGTTCACCAGAAAGGGCGTGAAGCAGAGCGTGCCGCCGGGCCCGTCGATCGCCACGTCGCCGTCAATATGGTTCATCTCGAGGATCGGCGGG
>NZ_DCAN01000006.1:572-916 GCF_002311545.1 Sulfitobacter sp. UBA1132
AGGACGATCCGGGGGGCTGGATGAACACATAGCCGAAACGGTCCAGTAGCGCCTCGCGCGTGGGCGTGTCGGCCCAGACCGGCAGACGTTGGCGCATGTTGATCACGATCATCCGCAGGTCATCCAGCCCGTGCACATGATCGGCGTGGGAGTGGGTATAAAGCACCGCGTCCAGCCGTCCGACGCCCGCATCCAGCAGTTGGCTGCGCATATCGGGGGAGGTGTCGATCAGCACCGATGTCGTGCCCGCATCCGTGATCCGCTCGACCAGGATGGAGCATCTGCGTCTGGCGTTCTTGGGGTTGGCCGGATCGCAGGCCCCCCAGTGACCGCCAAGGCGCGGC
>NZ_DCAN01000006.1:1045-2501 GCF_002311545.1 Sulfitobacter sp. UBA1132
CCCCGCCAGACGAGCCGCAGCCCAGGATGGTGATCTTCATCTCGGCCATCAGGCGGCGTCCTGATATTGGGCGGCCTTGGTAAACAGCCGGTCGAAATTCGCCTGCGTCTGCGCGGCAAAGCTGGCATAATCGATGCCGAAGGTTTCGGCCCCACGCCGCGCCGTATGGGCTGTAAAGGCGGGTTCGTTGCGTTTGCCGCGATGGGGCGGCGGGGCAAGATAGGGGCTGTCGGTTTCAACCAATATCCGGTCCAGGGGGGCGTCGGCAAAGATGTCGCGCAGGTCCTGGGATTTGGGGAAGGCGGTGATGCCCGACATCGACAGGTAGAACCCCAGATCCAGTGCCGCACGGCCAAGCGCCTGCGTCGAGGAGAAGCAGTGCATCACGCAAGGGTAGGCCCCGTTGGCATGTTCCTCTCTGAGGATGCGGGCCATATCGTCATCAGCGTCGCGGGCGTGGATGATCAGGGGCAGGCCGCTGTCACGGGACGCGGCGATATGGGTGCGCAGGCTGGCTTGCTGCGCCTCGGCGCTGTCGGCAGTGTAGTGGTAATCCAACCCCGTTTCGCCGATGCCCACCATCTTGGGGTGTTGGGTCAGCGCCATCAGGTCGTCATAGCTGGCCATCGGCTCTGTCGCGACGCTCATCGGGTGGGTGCCGGCGGCATAGAAAACCGGGGCGTGCGCCTCGGAAATGGCGCGCACGGCGGGTTCGTTCTTGAGCTTGGTGCAGATGGTGACCATGCGTGTCACCCCTGCGGCTTGGGCGCGGGCGATCACATCGGGCAGTTCACCGTCGAAATCGGGAAAGTCCAGGTGGCAGTGACTGTCGGTGATCGGGTGAATGTCGCGGGTGCTGTCTGTCATGCCTGGGGTCCTGCCTGTTCGTCTTGCGTGGGCTAGCGCGGTGCGGCGTCGCCCATCTTGAACAGGGTATCTAGGACCAGTGCGGCAGGGTCAAGGTTGACCGCCATCCCGTGGCGCGCGCGGGTACCGATGTCTTGCGCGGTCTCGGCCCAGACCCGTCCTTGGGCGGGAGTAGGCGACAGACGGGTCAGCACTGCGGCTTCGTTCTGGGCGGCGGCGGTTTCGGGTGGGCGGCCAAGGGCACCGGTGCGGGCCAATCGCAGCATCAGCAGATCCACCAGCGTGAACAGCAGCGACAGTTTTTCTTCGGCCCCGCGGGCGGCGGCGGCCTCTGCCAGTTTGAGCGCGCGGGCGCGGTCCAGCCGCGGCATCGTATCTAGCAGGGCGACCAGTTCGCCATACATCGCGAGCCCGCCCATCAGCGACAGGGACAGCGCGCCGCCGACAGACCCGCCGGAAAGCGCCGCGAGCGCTGCGGGATCGCCTTGAATATCCACCTCGGACTGGCCAAGCGCCTGCGCCATATCGTCCGGCGTCAGGGTGCCAAGCCGCAGGGTCCGGCAGCGCGAGCGGATGGTGGGCAGCAGGC
>NZ_DCAN01000006.1:2571-2870 GCF_002311545.1 Sulfitobacter sp. UBA1132
GCGAGCGGATGGTGGGCAGCAGGCCGGAGGGGCGGTGGCTGATCAGCAGCATGATCGCGCGGGCGGGCGGCTCTTCCAGCATCTTGAGCAGCGCGTTCGCAGCATTGGGGTTCATCAGGTCGGCGTCATCGACGATCACGACACGGCGCCCGCCATCGGCAGCGGACATCTGGAAGAACCCGTTCAACTTGCGGATGTCATCCACGACGATCTGCTTGCGCAGCCGTTTGGTTTTCTCGTCAACAGAGCGCGTGATCGCCTTCAGCGCGCCTTCGCCCCCGGCCGCAATACGGCGGGCG
>NZ_DCAN01000006.1:2965-4313 GCF_002311545.1 Sulfitobacter sp. UBA1132
CGGGATCGATATCAAGGCTGGTGGGGGCGGGGGTGTCGAACATGCCACCGTCATCCGCATCGGGGGTGGCCAGCAAGAACCGCGCAATACGCCACGCCAGCGTTGCCTTGCCCACGCCCCGCGGGCCGGTCAGCAGCCAGCCGTGGTGCAGCTTGCCCGAGTTGAAAGCATCGAGGAACGCGGCCTCTGCCGCCGACTGGCCGAAAAGCTGCGGCGTGTCGCGCGGGTGGCGCGCGCCGTCGATACGGTCGGGCTGGGGGGCGTCATCACTCATGTCACGTGGTCTAGCAGATTGCGGCGGCAGGAAAAGGGGTCAGCGCGCATCAAGACGCGGGCGCACCTGCGCGAAGACATCCGCCGCCACCGCATCGATGGATTGTGCGCCGTTGATGGTGACGAAACGGTCGGGGAATTCAGCGGCAAGCGACAGGAAGCCGGCGCGCATGGCGACCTGCAGGCTTTCGCCGAAATCCTCGAACCGTTCCTCGACCGTGTTGCGCGACAGGGCGCGGCTGAGCCCTTCGCCGGGGTCCATATCGATCAGGACGGTGACATCGGGCTCGACGCCGATCATCAGGCTGTGCAGCTGGTCCACGGCACCGCGCAGGTCACCCCGGCTGAGCCCCTGATACATCCGGGTGGAATCGGCAAAGCGGTCGCAGATCACGATCTTGCCCGCCTCAAGCGCAGGCAGGATCGTGCGTTCAAGGTGATCCCGACGGGCGGCGGTGAACAGCAAGATCTCGGTTCGGGCGGACCAGCGGTCGGGGTCGCCCTGCAAGACCAATGCGCGAATTTCCTCGGCCCCGGCGGAGCCGCCGGGTTCGCGGGTCAGCACGACCTGATGCCCGTCGGCCTCAAGCCGGTCTTTCAGTAATTTGGTCTGGGTCGATTTGCCCGAGCCGTCGATGCCTTCGAAGCTGATGAACAGGCCCTTGGCTGCGGTGCTCACGAAGCGGCCTCTGGCCCTTCGTTCAACCGGGTCAGCAGATGGCGGGCGGCGGCTTCAAGTTTGACCATGAACCCCCCTGCGGCAACGCTGTCGCGGGCAACCAGCGGGGCACGTACCTCTGGCAGGTCACCGCGGGTCAGCACCAGTTCGCCGATGTTCTGGCCCTTGGTGATGGGCGCGCGCAGCGGGCCGGTATAAACCACCTCGGCCGAGACATCGCTGCCGCCGGACACAGGCACCAGCACCGACAGATCGCTTTCCAGTTCAAGGCCAACGGCACCCTGCGCCCCAAGCGCCACGGGGGCTTGCGCAATCATGGTGCCGGCTTTGCCCATGGACCGTTGCGAGAATTGGCGAAAGGCCCAGTTCACAATCGATTCCGATTCCTGCGCGCGG
>NZ_DCAN01000006.1:4338-6051 GCF_002311545.1 Sulfitobacter sp. UBA1132
CCGCGGCACTTTCGAGACCGGACAAAACAAACACAACGCGGCGGTCGCCCTGTTTGGCAGAGCCGACAAGCCCGTAGCCCGCTTCTTCGGTGTGGCCGGTTTTCAGCCCGTCCGCGCCGATGCCAAGCCCCAGCAGCGGGTTGCGGTTGGTCTTGTTTTGCGGCGCGCGCCCGTCAAACAGGAATTCGCGCTGCGAGAACATCGGGTAGTACTGCGGGTAATCCTCGATCAGGCGGGTGGCCAGCAGCCCCAGATCGCGCAGCGACATGCGGTGACCGGCGGCAGGCCAGCCGTTGGAGTTCGCGAAGGTCGAGTTGGTCATGCCCATCTGCTGCGCCCGCTGGGTCATCAGGCGGGCAAAACCGGCCTCTGACCCATCGGGGCTCAGCGCTTCGGCGATTACGGCACAGGCGTCATTGCCCGACAGCACGATGATGCCGCGCAGCAGGTCTTCGACCTTTACGCGGTCGGTGGTGTCGAGAAACATGGTCGACCCGCCGTAGGACATGGCGTGCTGCGACACGGGCAGTTCCTCTGTCAGGTCCAGCCCGCCATTGCTTTTGCCCCGCTCGATCGCCTCGAACGCCATATACAACGTCATCAGTTTCGACATGGAGGCCGGCGGCAGCGGTTCATCCGCGTTCTTGGTCAGCAGCACGGTGCCGGTGGTCTGGTCGACCACATAGGCCGCGCGGGCCTGTGTCTCGAACGCGTGCGCGGGCAGGGCCAACAGAAGGGTCGCAATCGTGGCTGCAAAAATACGGATCATGGCAGTTTCCTTTGGCGGTGGGTCAGTTCGACACGGCGTAGGCGTCAGAGAACCCTTCGGTCTTGATGGATTTCAGCAAATTGGTCAGTTCGGATTTCGTCGCCGCAGGGCCGACGACCACGCGCCAGAACGGCTTGTCGTTGATCTCGCTCCGTTTGACGGTGGGCAACATGCCCGCGCTGCGCATCTGGTTGGCCGCGCGTTCGGCATTTGCCTCTACGCTGAAAATGCCGATCTGGACAAAGGGTTTGGCCAGCGAAGACGCAGGTTTGGGGGCCGCGGGTTTCGGGGCCGTAGGGGCAGCGGGTTTGGCCGCAGCAGGCGCGGCATCAATCGCGGCACCTGCCGTGACAGCAACCGGATCAAGCGTGGTTTCTGTCACTTCCGACGGGGTTTCAATCGTGCCTTCGGGGGTTGCGTCGGGGGCAGGGGTGTCGTCGACCTCCTGACGGCGCAGGGCAGTGACGTTCAATGGCGCAGGGGCACCCGCCAGAATACCAAGGGCCGCCGCCGCATCAGAAGACATCTGCAGCTTGGGCCCGGGCAGATCGCGTTCACGGCGGAACAACGCGCCGATGACGAATTTGCCATTGGCCTCGTTGCGGATGATCACCCGTTCGGGATCTGTGACATCGGGATGCGCGACCCAGACACCGCCAAGGCTGGGGCGTCCGTCCCAAAGCCCCTGATCACTGACCGAGAAAACCTCGGGCGCTTCGACGTCCCGCTCCACCAGCTTGGTCGAGCTGGACGCCACCGCAGCAGAGCCTTTCTGACCGCCGGTCAGATTGCCGACCGCATCGCAGCCCGCCAAAGTCGTCATCATCAGCAATACCCCTACCGTGCACCGCAGCGGCCGGTTGCCAGAAAAAGGGTGTAGCCTGAGGCTGTTCATGTCCGTCGTCCTTGCCTGCTGGCGCGGCGTTGTCCGCCGCCGCCTGATC
>NZ_DCAN01000006.1:6129-6407 GCF_002311545.1 Sulfitobacter sp. UBA1132
GGCGTTGTCCGCCGCCGCCTGATCGCGCCGTCAATACGGCATGTTTGATGCCCCATTGCCGGGGTCTTTGCGCTACACTAACGCGGGTACAGGGGTTTTGGAAAGGCTGACAGGACGGCATCGGCAAATTTCCCCACCCGGCCGGAACCCGCCCGGCACGGGCTGCCGGTGCCTTGCGTAACGGCGCCACAGCGCGCGTCATTTCCAGGTTTGCAGAATCGCTGACACCCCTCTATGCGGTGCTTGCTGCGGAGGAGTGGCAGAGTGGTCGAATGCAC
>NZ_DCAN01000006.1:6505-268266 GCF_002311545.1 Sulfitobacter sp. UBA1132
TACCGTGGGTTCGAATCCCACCTCCTCCGCCAAGTTTCCCACCTATCCATCACGTCTCTCCCCAATTCCGCGCCTGTCGTGGAACCGTCACCTTTGCGTTACGCGGCTGTTACCAGAATCGCGGATCAGGGGCCGTCTTTAACGGAGAGCCTTATGAAACACCCTTTTCTTCCCCTTGCCCTGTCCCTTCTTGCCGTCCCCGCTGCCGCGCAAGAGACGTTTGATGCCACGCTTGCGGGCCATGCCTACCTGCCTGCGCTGAGCCTTGTCGCGCCGCCTGCGGATGCGCCGAAGGATGCGTGGATCAGTGGTAAATTCACGGGTGGCGCGCGCAATGGCGTGCCGATGTCGGTGCCGGGCGATACGGGCGGGCTGCATGGTAAACGGCTGACGGGGCTGAACCTGCCCTTCATTGGCCAGCCGTTGCAGGGGTTTTCCGGTTTCGCGATGAACCGTGCCGAGGACGGGTCGGTCTATGTACTGACGGACAACGGCTTTGGCTCAAAGGCGAACAGCCCCGATACGCTGTTGTTCTTCAGCCGGATGGACGCTGATTTCGACACAGGTGAGGTCGAGATCAAGGAAACCGTTTTTCTGCATGATCCCGATTTCAAAGTGCCCTTCCGCATTTCCTATGGCGGGACCGACAGCCGCTATCTGACCGGCGCGGATTTCGATCTGGAGAGCATCCAGCGCGTTGGCGACAGCATCTGGATCGGCGAGGAGTTCGGCCCCTATCTGATCGAGGCCACATTGGACGGGCGGATCAAGGGCGTCTATCCGACGATGGTGGATGGTGTTCAACTGAAAGGGCCGGACACGCCCGGTATCTCGGCCACATCGGTGAAGGGGACGGATTGGACCGTGCCACGCTCGGGCGGGTACGAGGGTATGGCGCTGCAGCCTGAAACGGGTTTGCTGTGGGCCATGCTTGAGAAACCTCTGCTGGCCGCGAGCGGCGAGAACGAAGGTGATTTCCTGCGCGTCATGGCCTTTGACCCCGAGGCACGCGACTGGACGGGCGAGGGCTTCAAGTTCAAGCTGGCCGAAGGGGCCACGGCGATCGGTGACTTCAACTTCATCGACGAGACCCGCGCGCTGGTGATCGAGCGTGACAATGGCGAGGGCGAGCCTTCGTTGAAATGCGCCGGTGACCCGCAGGCAGATTGTTTCCCGAACCCCGCGATGGTCAAGCATGTGGTTCTGATCGATACCGCCGATGTGGATGCCGAGGGCTATGTGCGCCGCATCGGCCAGATCGACCTGATGAACATCGCCGACCCCGACGGTAAGGCCCGCATCGAAACCGATGGCGGCGAGGCAGGGCGGTTCAGCCTGCCGTTCTTCACCATCGAGGACGTGATGCGGGTGGACGAGACGCACATCATGGTCGCCGTGGACAACAACCTGCCGTTCTCATCCGGGCGCAAGCTGGATGCCGCTGCGGATAACGAAGTGGTGCTGCTGAGCGTGCCCGAATTGCTGGCCGCGCAGTAACCCGACGCGCCCCTTTCGGCAAAGGATGCCGAGGGGGCGTTTCACACCCTAGACACACCCTAGGCCCCGCCATTGCCCGCGCATCCCAACCTTTGGGAGGATGCCGGTTGATGTGCGGGGCTTTGCCGTGTCAGAAAAAGCGAACGCCCGCCGGATGGCCTCAATGGGCCCTGACCCCGCGCCTTGGGACAGGGCACAGGGGTGGTACGGTGGGCCTTGGCAAAAGGATCACCCCCATGACGTTTCAGATCGGCATTGGCCCGAATAATCGCAAATCCGCCTATTTCGACGCGACCGTCGCAGAGGGTGTGGCTTGTTTCTCGGTCTATAATCACATGTTCATACCAGCGCATTTCGGCGACCCCGAGGGGGAATATGACGCGCTGATGAACGGTGTGGCCATGTGGGATGTCGCGGCGCAGCGGCAGGTCGAACTGTCCGGGCCGGATGCGGCGCGGCTGATCCAGTATCTAACCACGCGCGATATGTCGAAAACCCGGATCGGGCAGGGGCGCTATGTGCCCATGTGCGACCATCAGGGGCGGCTTATCAACGACCCCGTGCTGCTCATGCTGGCGCAGGATCGCTATTGGCTGTCGATTGCGGACAGTGACATCGCCCTATGGGCCAGCGCCATCGCGGCAGAGCGCGGGTGGGACGTGACCGTGGCCGAGCCAGACGTATCCCCGCTGGCGGTTCAGGGCCCCAAGGCCGAGGCGGTGATCACCGCGCTGTTCGGCGACTGGGTGCGCGATCTGAGGTATTTCGGCTTCAAGCAAACGCAGTTGGGGGATATCCCGCTGGTGCTGGCGCGGTCGGGCTGGTCGAAACAGGGCGGCTTCGAACTGTATCTCCAAGACAGCAGCCGCGGGGGGGAGCTATGGGCAAAGGTAAAGGCCGCAGGCGCACCCTTTGGTATCCGCCCCGGTGCGCCCAATGACCTTGAACGGATCGAAAGCGGACTGGTGTCTTATGGTGCGGATGGTCGTCTTCAGACCAACCCCTGCACCCCGTATGACATCGGCCTGGGCAAGCTGGTCGATCTTGAGACCCCCGAGGATTTTATCGGCAAAGAGGCGCTGCGCCGTATTGCCGATGAAGGCACGCAACGGGAAAGGTCAGGCTTTGTCATCGCGGGCGCGCCACTGACGGGGGCGGCACATTCGATTTCCGTGCTGGACGATAAAGGCCAGCCGCGCGGCGTGCTTAGCGATTACGTCTATTCCAAACGTTTCAAGGCCAATATCGGCGTCGGGATGATCGCATCGGATGCAAAGCAAGCGTCGCTCCACGTGGTCATTGGGGGCGAGGTCCGCAAAGTAACCCTGCGCAGCCTGCCATTTGAAAGCTGACCTTAGGCGGTGGTCCCGCCGTTATGGCAGGATCACCCGCACGCCGGGAATTTCCTGAATGCGCGCAACGTCTTCGTCGTAAACCTCGGTCATCTCTTCGACCAGCTCTTCGGTCCAGCTGGGCATGTCCAGCTCTTCCTCAAGCGCGTCGTCGATCACGTATTTGTCCAGAAACGCCGCGATCACGCGCGGGTGCTCTGCCGTTGTCATCTCGGGATGCGAGGCGAGATAGGATTTGAACCGTTTCATGCCTTCGGGGCGCATGATCGTTTCCAGCAGGTCGAATTCCCCGTCCAACGGCGCCATCGTGGGCAGGCCCGCCATCTCGCGCATGATCTGCCCCCAGATCAGGGGGGCGTCTTCGTTGCACCATACGGTCACGGGAATCTCGGGCGCAGAATCACGTAGCAGCGCCAGCGTGTCGGACCAGCGCACATCCAGCGGATCCTTGTCGCCCCAGAACTGCGGCGGAGATTTATCGGCCGAGACATCATACAGCACCGGCAGCAGGGTCGCGGGATTGCGGATGCCCATGAAAATCTGCAGTTCATCCTCGGGGAAAAGCTGCGCCATGCGCATCATCCGCACAGGCGCTGCGGGATAAAGCATCCCTTCAACAACCGCCGTCGCAGGGGTGCGAAAGAAGTTCGCGTCGGAAAAGATCACCCGATCCGCGTCAGAATCCCCCATGACCGCGTCCAGCAAGACATCCCGCGCCCCGTCCGAGGCGGATGTTTTATACATCGCATTCAACGTATCGCGAAACAGACCACGATAGCTTGCGGGGCTAGGCACATGCGTGCCCGCCTGCGTCAAAAGATCGTGGTTCGACTGGAGGCTTTTCAGCAGCCTGTCTTCTTCGGTGTAATGGGCACCTGTGTGCAAAATCAACTGCATGAACGTCTTCTCACCCTTACTGATACCGGCTTTCCAATAGCCTTTCCTGCGACTTGTGTAAAACTGCAAAAAATTGACATTTCCCCTCTTGCACGGCCCGCAGCAATCTCTTAAACGCTCCCTCAGTGCCCCTATAGCTCAGCTGGTAGAGCAACTGATTTGTAATCAGTAGGTCCGCGGTTCGAGTCCGTGTGGGGGCACCACTTTTTCCCTGATTTCAATACATTGACAACTTTAGGCGTCGCCGCATCCGCCATGCGGTTCTCACTTTTGTGCGCGCCTCACTGCTTGGCGCGGGGTAGGGGGATGATGTTTGATTTTCGTTTCATCCGCGCAAACTCCACCTGGGCGGCGTCTTTGCAGGTGGGGCAGATGGAATAGCTTTTGGCGAAGTTATCTGCATCCGGCGGGGTGCGCAGATCGATCCATTTGTCGCCGATCTGGAATGCGCAGCAGACCGAACATCGCGTGGTATCGTAGTATTCCTCAAAGGCGCTGACCGTAGGGTGAGGGGGGCTGGTGATCGCATGGACAAGCATACTGCCGATGGTCAGGCTATCGTCGGGGGAGGGCCAGATCGTCAGCCGGTACAACCGCCGCACATCCGGCCCGTCACAGCGGTAAAGGATACTGAACAGTTGCTGTTCGATCCGGCAGGCCTGAAACACGCCGAACAGATAGGTACGCGTGTTGGCCCCTTCGACGAAATCCCAAATCTCCCGCCCCAGCACATGGGTAGAGGTCGCCCCCGGCGCGTCATTCTCTATGGCGAAGGCGTCCCATTCGGACCCGACAGAGATGATCCGATCCTTGCTGTCCACGACATAGCTGTTTGTCTTGAGGTCCAATGAAAATGCCCTTGGAAAAAATTTCAGGTCATAAACAGGATCATCGTTACGTTAGGTCATCATATGCGCGAAACCGGCGCTTGCCCAAATATTTATCGTTAGAATTTAAAGTACCGCGCCCCTCTGCGCCTCAAGCCGTCTTCTGGATATCGGTCGCGCCGGTGCAGGGCAGCGTCAGACTAAAGGTGCTACCGACGCCCAGTTTGCTTTCCAGTGACAGCGATCCGCCGTGCAGCTCTGCCAGCTGCTCGGAGATGGCCAGCCCCAGCCCCAAACCGCCGTTTTGCCGTGTCATGGACCCGTCAACCTGTTGGAAACGCTGGAACACACGGCTCGCGTCCTCCTCTGCTATGCCGTTGCCGGTGTCAGTGACGCTGAACACGATCTCGTCGGTGGAATGTAGCATCGACAGGTGGATTTTGCCTTCGCTGGTGAATTTGATCGCATTTGTAATCAGATTGTAGAGGATTTGTTTGACGCGCACCTTATCCGCTACGGTGGCAGCAGGGCCGTCGCCGGCATAGGTGAGGGTCAGCCCTTTTGCCTCTGCTGCGGGTTGCAGTTCTTGGGTGACGGTGCGGGCGATCTCGTCCAGTTGGGTGGGGGCCATGTCCAGCTCTAGCTGGCCGCGGGACACTTTGGTCCAGTCCAGCAGATCTTCGACAAGGCGGATCATATGCTGCGATGATTCCGCGATTCCGGCACCCTGATCGGTGATGAACTTCTGATACTCTATCGCGGCGGCAGCCGATTTCGGACAGCCACTGCCATCGGCGGTCAGCGCCGACATCAAGCGCTGCGCCTGAGGCATCTTATCACTGTGCCGCATGAATGACGCACGGCCAAAGATCACGGTCAGCGGCGTGCGCAGCTCGTGGGATACGTTGTTCAGGAACTCGGTCTTCTCGCGGTCGGCGGCTTCAGCGGCTTCTTGCGCGCGCTTCTCGGCGGTCACATCCGTCCAGATGCCGACGGTATAGCCGTGGAGGGTCTTTGCCTCTGTCACCTTGAGCCAATTGTCGTTGCCGATGTCTTGCAAGAACGCCTGACCCGGATTGCGGAAACGTTGCAGCCGCTCACGTACCCAGGCCTGTTTGCTTTTCGATCCGCTGAGGCTTTCGGTCCGGTTGGCCCAGTTGACCACAAGCTCTCCCATGGTGGCACCGGGGACGATCAGATCGGCGATCTGGGGGTGATAGTCGCGGTACTTCTGGTTCACCACCATCACCCGTTCCTTGTCGTCAAACGCGATAAAGCCTTCGTCGATCGCGTCGATGGCCTCGGCCAGCAGGGCGTGCGCGTTGGTCTGGTTCAACGCCAACCGGCGGAAAGCCAGCAGCACACCCAGCAGGAATATGGCGGAAATGAGGGCGAAACCCACCAGATTCCGGCTTTGTGGTGAATAGGCCGGCCATCCGGCGGCGGGGCGCACGGCGGCTTCCCATGTGGTGCCCAGAACGTTGAACGTGGTCACGACGGGCTTGTCTTTCAGCGCGCTCAACCGGTGGTCGGGCAGGGCCTCTACCAGTCCGGAGGCTTTGAGCGGGTGCAGCTCGAAACTATATTGTTCGGGGTCCGAGAAATCATGTTGCGGGGCTTGCAGCAGACCTTCCTGATCCATCACGACAGAGATGACGCCCCAGAATTGATCGGTGTTCAGCTCGGCGTTCGGCAGGAACACAGGGTAATGCATGATATAGCCGGTACCGCCCTGCACAAGGTTTACGCGGTCATCCACCACGGGCGCGCGGGTGCGGTAAGCTTGGGCCACGCTCGCCATCTGGGCGGGCAGTTGCCAGTATTTGACGCCGATCGTCTCGCGGTTATCCGTTTGTGGGAAACTGTGTGTAATCGACAGGTTAGGGGCCAAAGCGACGGCAATCACGTCAGGGTTGTGTCGCTGCAGGTCGCTCACGGTGCGCGCGATCTGACGCTCGTTGATCTCCCCCGCCACGGCAAGCGTATTCTCGATGTTCTTGGCCACCAGCACGGCTTCGAAGAAACGCAGCTGGATCTGGTCGGCCACCGAATGCAGGGCCTGTTCCACCTCAAGGCGCAGCGCGGCGAGGTGATTGTCGCGGTCGAGCTTTACAATAGAATAGGCAATCCCGCCTATACTTGCGAGCAGGACAATCGTCAAAACGACGAATACCTTAGAGGCTAAATACCCCGTGAACTTATTGAGCAAAGTGCCACCCTCTTCCGTCCAGCCAGGCCGCCGCACGACTTTCTGTCGTTGCTGGTTTGCCTGCCTTTGTCCCCTTTATTGACTGCATCATTGTTTATCGAACGGACAAAATACGGGCGCAATCGAGGCATTTTGTAGACTTTTGCGCAAAGCGGTCATGCCGGTTACTTTCAGGCGTTTTCGGGGGTGATCACGGGGGTGCGATGCTGTCGAAGCGCTAGGGCAAGCCCGTCGTTGGGGGCTGCATCGGTGATCAGATGGCCCAGATGCTCAAGCGGGGTTACCTGCGTCAGGTGACGTTTGCCGAACTTGCTGGCATCAATCAGGAAATGCGCGGCGCGGCTTTGGTCCAGCATGGCGCGTTTCACCTCGGCAAAGCCTGCGATGGCCTCGCTCACGCCGGTTTCATCCAGCGCGGAGGCCCCAAGAAAACACGCGTCGACATTAAAACCGCGCAGAAAATCGCAGGTGGCAATGCCGGTCAGCGCGGCCTCTGCATTCATATAGTCGCCGGGGGTCATGATCACCCGCACCCTGTCGGAGGCCCCCAAGATCATCGCGACCTGCAGGCTGTTGGTTAATACCGTCGCCGCCACGCCGGAAAGGGTGAGCGCCCGCGCGAATTCCATCATCGTGGCCCCTGCGTCGATCATCAAGGTTTGCCCGTCTGTCACCCGTTTTGCGGCAAGCTGCGCCATCTGGCGACGTTCATCCACATGTTCGCGCTGGCGTTCATCCAGCACGCTTTGCGCCCCCGGCGCGCGGGGGGAGGCCCCGCCGTAGGATTTCTGCAAAAGCCCCTGCGCGCTGAGCTCGGCAATATCGCGGCGGACGGTTTCGGTGGTCACATCAAAGCTGGCCGCAAGGTCCGATACCCGCACATGCGGGGCAAGGCGCAGTTCCAGCAATATTTGCGCGTGGCGCTCTGCTTTGCGCAGGTTTCGGCGTTCCGTTCCGGTATCCATTCTGCGGTTCCTTTCGGCGGTCGAGGCGATGCAACCGACCGTCATTATTTGGCACTTGCCAAATTATTAGGCGGAAAATGTTGCGAATCGAAAGCTTCAATGCTCGTATCGCGTAATTAATCGTGCAGTACACTCTGCGCGGGTATTCTCGGGGAGGAGAAACAAGATGATCAAACGCAGCTTTATCACGGCGGGCCTGATGGCCGCTTTTGCCATGACCAGCACCACCGCATTGGCCGAAGAATGCGCCGAGCGCGGCGCGCTGGACGCGATGTTCTGTGACGCCAACGGCGATCTGGTAGCCGACGCGCCCACGGACGAAAGCATGCTCAAAGACCCGTCGACGCTGGTCTTTGCCTATACACCGGTCGAAGATCCCGCGATCTACGAAGACATCTGGACGCCCTTCATTGACCACCTGTCCGAGGTGACCGGCAAGAAGGTGCAGTTCTTTGCTGTGCAATCCAACTCTGCCGAGGTAGAGGCGATGCGCTCGGGCCGTCTGCATATCGCGGGCTTCTCGACCGGACCCACACCCTTTGCTGTGAACCTTGCGGGCGTTGAACCCTTCGCGATCATGGGCTCCGAAGACGGGCAGTTCGGCTACAAGCTGCAGGTCTACACCCAAGCCGACAGCGATATCAAAGAGATGGCCGACCTTGCTGGCAAACGCGTCGCGCATACATCGCCCACGTCGAACTCCGGCAATCAGGCACCGCGCGCGCTGTTCCCTGATCTGGGCGTCGTGCCGGATCAGGACTACGAAGTGACGTACTCGGGCAGCCACGATCAATCCATGCTGGGTGTGGTCGCAGGCGACTATGATGCGGCACCGGTTGCGTCCGAAGTGGTGGACCGCATGGCGGAACGCGGGCTTTATGACCCTGCCGAGGTGCGTATTGTCTGGGAAAGCGATCCGTTCCCCACGACATCCTATGGCGTGGCCCACGATCTGACGCCCGAGCTGAAGGACAAGATCAAGGAAGCCTTCTTTAGCTACGATTTCACCGGCACCGCATTGGGCGAAGAGTTTTCGGGCGTGAGCAAATTCGTCCCGATCACCTATAAAGACCAATGGGCCGTCATTCGCCAGATCCAGTCTGCCAACGGTGTTGAGTACACGCCACAAGGCCTTGCTGCTGAATGATTTTCCCGTCGAGGCCGGTCCCAATGGGCCGGCCTCACGCATAAGGTATCCTACATGTTGAAAATTACTGACCTCGTCAAACGCTACGGCTCAGGCGATCCGGTCCTCAAGAATCTTGACCTGACCATCGAGGGCGAAAGCGTCGTGTCGATCATCGGGTCTTCCGGTGCGGGCAAAAGCACGTTGCTGCGGTGCATCAACCGTTTGGTTGAACCCACCTCCGGCACGATCGAGCTGAACGGCACCGACCTGACCCGCTTGCGGGGCAAGAACCTGCGGGCCGCACGGCGCAAGATCGGGATGGTGTTTCAGGGGTTCAACCTTGTGGATCGTCTCACCGTGATGGAGAACGTCCAGTCGGGCCGTCTGGGGTATATTTCAACATGGTCCGCCATCACGCGGCGCTATCCCAAGCAAGACATCCGCCGCGCTTACGAGCTGATGGAACGTGTCGGCATCGCCCATTACGCCGACACCCGCGCCGATCAGCTATCGGGCGGTGAACGTCAGCGTGTCGGCGTGGTCCGCGCCCTGATGCAAGAGCCCGATATCCTGCTGGCGGATGAACCCACCGCATCGCTTGACCCCAAGACATCGGAACAGATCATGGGCCTGCTGCGCGACCTGTCGCGCGAGCTCAAGCTGCCGGTGTTAATCAACATCCACAATGTGAACGAGGCCAAGGAATACACCGACCGCATCGTCGGCATGCGCTATGGCCGGATCATCTTTGACGACAAGCCCGACATGCTGGACCCCTCCGCGATGGAGGCGATCTATGCGGGCAGCCCCCATGCCGACCGCAGCGGCGGTCCGGATGACAAGGCAGCCGCATCATGACCGCGCCGCGCGACACTTGGGTCAAGCCACCCTTCATCGCCAATCCGGCGCTCCGCTGGGCCGTGTATCTGGGGGCCATCGCCTATTTCGGCTGGGTCGGGCTGACCATGCCCATCGACTGGGACCGCGTCGCCGAAGGTATCGGCCGCGCAGGCAAGATCTTTGGTGGGGCCTTTCCCCCGAGCTTTGAACGCAGCGGTCTGCTGATCGACGGGTTTCTCGAAAGCCTCAAGATCGCGGTGCTGGCCACGGCGCTTGGCGTACTGCTGTCGATCCCCATCGCCTTTATGTCCGCGCGCAATGTGGCCCCCAAGCCGGTGTTCTATCTGGGCCGCGCCCTTATCATCATCGCACGCAGCTTCCATCCGGTCATTGTCGCGATCCTTTTCGTCAAGGCCGTCGGCTTCGGGCCGTTCGCCGGAGTGCTGACCCTGACCGTCTATTCCATCGGCTTTGTCGCCAAGATGCTGGCCGAGCGGATCGAGGAGATCGACTTTGGGCAGGTCGAGGCCATGCGCGCCGCCGGTGCGCCGTATTTCTCGACGCTGTCCTACGCGATCTTCCCGCAGATCATGCCGCGCCAGATCGGTCTGACCATCTACCAGCTTGATTCCAACCTGCGGGCCTCTGCCGTGGTGGGGATCGTGGGGGCAGGGGGCATCGGTGCGACGCTCGCCAATGCCTTTGGGCGCTATGACTATGACTTTGCCCTTGCCATCACCATGGTCATCGTCGGGGTGATCCTCTTTTCCGAGGCCGTCAGCGGCGTTATCCGAAAGCGTATCCAATGACCTCACTTTCTACGCAATTCGGGCGCGACGACTGGTCCCGCTTTACGTTCAAGCAACGTATGACGCGCTATGCCATCTTTCTGGGCTGTGCACTTGCCATCGCCTGGGCGCTCACCTCGATAGAGGTGATCTGGCCGTGGGTATGGGGTGCCCCTGAACAGATCGGCGATCTGTTTGGCCGGATGTACCCGCCGGACCCCAGTAATCTGGAAACCATCCTCAAGGTGTTGTGGGACACGGTGAACATCGCGACATTCGCCACCACCTTTGCGGTGCTGCTGTCGCTGCCGGTCGCCTATATCTCGGCGCAGAACACCACGCCGAACCGTGTGACCCTATGGCTGGGGCGGCTAATCCTCGTGACCTCGCGGTCGGTGAATACGATCATCTGGGCGCTGCTGTTTGTGGCGATCTTTGGGCCCGGTGTTGTGGCCGGCATCGTGGCGATCATGTTCCGCTCTATCGGGTTCATCGGTAAACTGCTGGGCGAGGCCATCGAGGAGATCGACACACGCCCCGTCGAAGCGCTTGAGGCGACGGGCGCGTCGCGCTTCAAGGTTATCGTCTATGCGATCGTGCCGCAGGTCATGCCGACTTTCTGGGCGGTGGCCATTCTGCGGTGGGATATCAACCTGCGCGAATCCACCGTGCTGGGTCTGGTGGGCGCAGGCGGCATCGGGATCATCCTGCAAGGTGCCATCGACACGTTCAACTGGCCCGAGGTGGCGACCATCCTGCTGGCGATCATCGCGCTGGTGGTGGTGGGGGAAGTCATCTCTGCCTATCTGCGCCGCCGTATCCTGTGACCCAGAGCATCGGCGTCGACCCGCAAAGCGCCTTTGCGCGCTATCTGCAAATTGCCGACCGTCTGCCGCGCACCGCGGCGGGCGGTCTGGCGGAAACCGGCATGTTCACCGACATCGCGGCGCGCTTCGATCTGATCCTGTTTGACGCCTATGGCGTACTGAACGTCGGCGAAACCGCGATCCCCGGTGCGACCGATACCATCGCGGCGCTGCGCGCGGCGGGCAAGGCGGTTGGCGTGGTGTCAAACTCCGCTGCTTACCCCAAGACGCATATGATGGCGCGCTACGCCCGTCTGGGGTTCGATTTCTCCGCCCCCGAGGTGACCACCAGCCGCGAGGCGCTGACCGCGCATATCGCGGGGCTGCCGCCGTGCCGATGGGGCCTGATGATCAACCCCGCCGTCGATCTGGGGGAACTGGCGACGCTGAACACGACTGTGCTGGGGGATGACGCCGAAAGCTACGATGCGCAGGACGGGTTCTTGCTGGTGGGCGCAGACGGCTGGACCGACCGTCGGCAGACATTGCTGGAGGCGTCACTGAAACGCGCGCCCCGTCCGGTGCTGGTGGGCAACCCCGATCTGGTGGCACCGCGTGAAACGGGCCTTTCGCGGGAACCGGGCTGGTTTGCGCACCGGCTGGCCGATCGCACCGGTGTGATGCCTGTGTTTCTGGGCAAGCCGTTCGGGCAGGTCTTTGACATCGCCCTCGGCCGGTTCAATCGCGCCCTTCCTCCCGAACGGGTGCTGATGGTCGGCGATACGCTGCATACCGATATTCTGGGCGGCGCGCAGGCGGGCTTTGCCACGGCGCTGGTCACGGGCTATGGCTCGCTCACGGGGCTGGATGTGACGGATGCCATTGCGCAGGCCGGTCTGTCGCCCGATTTCATCGTCCCCAACATCTGACGCCCGCGCATCGGCGGATCGGCGGATGATGACCCCTTGGGCGATATCACGGTTTATTTTGTGGCCCCCACAGGCTACCACCGGACCCGAGGCTATCAGAACAAGGGCAAGAAAAATGCGCAAAGCAGTGACCGCCGCCATATCGGCAATCGTGATCGCGACCACCTTGGGGTCCACCCCCGCAACCGCAGGATCGTTGGGCCGTTTCGAGGTAACGGGCGTGGGTGAGGATGACATGCTCAAGATGCGGGCAGGGCCGGGGACGGGGTTCATCGTGCTGCTAGGCCTGCCCAACGGCACCATTTTGCAAGTGCACGATTGTCAGCAAACCGGCGGCACGCGCTGGTGCGACGTCTCGCTTGATCAGGCCCGCCGCGTGCGCGGTCACGTGTCCTGGGCCTATCTGCGCAAGCTTCGGTAACGCGGGCGGCGCAGGCTACCTTTGCGGTTTGTCGCTGGCGCGTCGATTTCTAAATAGTTGATCGTTAAAGTCAGGATTGCGCCTTGTCGTGATCTTTGCTAGGCACGGCGCAATCGCGCTGTGCCAAAAGGGCTGTTTGCCCGCTGCGCCGCGCCAGAGCCAAAGGTGCCCACAGCGCCTTAGCCAAAAATCTCATCGTTTCATCCCACGGTCAGGAGGTCCCATGTCCCGTTTCCGTACCGCTATTCTGTCGCTGCCCCTTGTGATCTCAGCCCCGCTGGTCGCCGCGCAAGAGACTGATATCAAGGATCAAATCTCGGTCGAGCTGAACGCGGCAGAGACCACAGAAGATGCGTGCAAGCTGACCTTCATGATCACCAATGGCGTGGAGGCGCCGGTCGACAAGATCATCTACGAGGCGGTGCTGTTTGACACCGAAGGGCAGGTGGACCGGCTGACGCTGTTTGATTTCGGCACCCTGCCACCGGCCCGCCCGCGCGTGCGCCAGTTCGTCGTGCCGCAAACCACCTGCGAAGATTTGGGCCGCATCCTGTTCAACGGGGCCAACGCCTGCGAGACCGGCGGCAGCGCCAGCGGCGTCTGTGACACCGGCCTGCTGCCCACATCGCGCACATCAATCGAGGTTCTGGGCTGATGGATATGTTCTCTGCACTGATCGCGTCGTTCCGCCAGATCGCTGAAACCGGCGGGCCGGTTGTTGTTGTCCTGATGGGCGTTGCTGTGCTGACGCTGGCGGTGGCGATCTATAAGGTCTGGCAGTTCTGGCGCTCGGCCGTGGGGCGGCACAAGGCGCTGACCGAAGCGGTAGAGGCATGGGACCGTGGCGACAGACCCGCCGCCCGCGAGGCTTTGGGCCGGTCGAAAAGCTACCTCGCCCCCGTGATCAAGATGGCGATGGTGTCGAACGGCAAGGGCAACGGCGCAGGCGTAGAGCGTTTGCAAGCCGAGGCAGAGACACGTTTTGCCAAGCTCGAAACCGGTTTCCGCCTGCTCGATTCCGTGGCGCAGCTGGCCCCCTTGTTGGGCCTGTTCGGTACGGTTCTGGGCATGATCGAGGCTTTCCGGTCGCTGCAAGCCGCCGGATCGCAGGTCGATCCGTCGATCCTTGCGGGCGGTATCTGGGTGGCGCTGCTGACAACGGCTGTTGGTCTGGTGGTGGCGATGCCCACGGCACTGATCCTCAGCTGGCTGGAACAGCGGATGGAGGCAGAGCGGGTGATCGCGGATAAGGCGATCCTCACGGTGCTGAACCCGTCCAACGATGTGCCAGCCCCTGCCGCCGCGACGCCAGCGCCGACGCCTGAAATGGTCGCCGCACATGGCTAGGCCGCGCACGCGCAGACGGCGGCTGTCGATGACCTCCTTGATTGATGTCATCTTTCTGCTGCTGCTGTTCTTTATGCTGACCTCGACCTTCTCGAAGTTCTCCGAGGTGCCGCTGGCCGCTGCCGGTTCGGGCGCGGTCGCGCAGGCCAGCAATGCCAAGCCGGTGTTCTTGCAGCTTGGCCCCGATACCTTGCGTCTGAATGGCGACGAAATCGCATTGGACGCGCTGGCCGGATCATCCTTGGCCGAGGCCGAGACAGGCACCGTGCTGCTGGTCTCGCTCGGGGCGGATGTGGATGCGCAGCGGTTGACGGATGTGCTGGTCAAACTGCGCGAGATGCCTGCCTTGCAGGTGTCGGTATTGGGGGGCTGACAGATGCGCCGATTTGCCAAATCCAAACCGCAGCGTGAACCGACCATCGCGTTGATCAATATCGTCTTTCTGATGCTCGTCTTCTTCATGGTCGCGGGCACGCTGGCGCAGCCGCTGGACCCCGATCTGAAACTGGTCGAGACCCGCGCGCTTGAAGGGCAGGCCCCGCCTGACGCTTTGGTGATCTACCCCGACGGGCGGTTGACCTATCAAGGCGCGGCGCAGGTGGATGCCGCGTCCTATGTCGCCAGCCTGTCTGACGAAGACCGCGAGATCATACGCCTTGTGCCGGATCGCGCCTTGCCGGCCAAGACGCTGGTCGCGCTGACCCGCGACTTGCGCGCGGCGGGGGCGCAAAAGGTGATGCTCGTCACGCAAAGGGCACTGCAATGATTTCGCATTCTCCTACAGCCAAAGGGGTCTCTTTCGCCTTGGCGGTCGGGATCGTCGCGGGGGCGGTCACCATCGGGCTGCCGCAAGATGAGATCGCGATCGAAGGGGGCGGCGCGCCGGTCGAGGCGATGATGGGCAACAGTTTCGCGGATATGGCCGTGGGCACGCTCACGCCGGAACCGGCAGAACCCGCAGAGACGCCCGTGGCCGAGGCCCCCACCGCCGCAGAACCCCTGCGCCCCACCACAGCAGAGCAAACGCCGCCCGAGCAGGCCGAGCCGGTCACCCCGCCCGAACAAGCGCAGCCCGTGACCCCGCCCGATGTGGCAGCGGTGACGCCTGCGGCCCCCGCAGCACCCGCCGCCTTGGCACCCACACCGCTGGCCGTGCCCCCCTCCGAGAGCGCGCAAGTCGCACCGCCGCCTGAAACCCTGCAGGCGCAAGACCCCGACAGCGACGCCCCCGTCCTGTCGCGCCGCCCCATGCGCAAGAACCCTGAAACCGCAGCCAAGATCGCTGAGGCCCGCGCCAAGCAAGAGCAGGCAGAGCGTGAACGGCGCGCGGCAGAGCAGCAAGCCGCCAAGAAAAAAGCAGCGCAGCAAGCCGCCGCACGTGGCAATGCGCAGCGCAATGCGACCAAAGGGTCTTCGTCGGGTCAAAGCGCATCGGCCAAATCCACGAGCACCGGCAAACGCCAAGCCGCGGCATCGGCGCAAGGCAATGCCGCCGCCAGCAATTACCCCGGTCAGGTCATGCGCCGCATCTCGCGGGCGGGCAAGCCGCGCGTTCGCACCACGGGCACCGCGACGATCGCTTTTGCCATCGCCAGCAATGGCGGGTTGGCCTCTGTGTCAGTCGCACGGGGGTCCGGCTCTGCCGCGCTGGACCGGGCGGCGGTATCGGTGATCCGCAAGGCCGCCCCTTTCCCGCGTCCCCCCGCTGGCGCGCGGCGTCAGTATTCTATCAAGATCAAAGGGCAATAGGCGGGGCGTTCAGCCCCCTGCGCCTTGCTTGAAGTGCAGCCGTCGCGGCGGCATCAGCCCTTATATACTGGCCATTTCCGCCGGATTGGTGCCCTGCAAGCTGTTGTTTCCCATGGTAAAAAAGACCGGTAATTTTTCTTGGTTACCACCAGTATAACGTAAACACGCCTCAAATCTGCCGTTTTCTCCGCCGATTAACTGTCCGGTAATCAACAGGTAGAGTGCGCCGACATGCTCAAAGTAGCCCATACGATCCATCATGATCACGACCTTGGTCTCGTGCTTCTGGCGGGGCTGCTTTGCGCCTTTGGCTGCTGGGTGGTGTCGCGTTTGTATCAGCACGCCTTGGGGCGACCGCGCAGGCAGGCGCTGATCTGGTACTTCCTCACGGCGATCACGGCGGGCGTTGCGGTCTGGTGTACGCATTTTATCGCAATCCTGGCGTATCAGCCTTCGGCACCGGTAACCTTTAACCTACAACTGACCTTTGTCTCGCTGTTGATCGCGATTGCAGGGTCGACTGTGGGCATCATGGTAGCGGGCATGTTCCGGTCGCTCGCGAGCACGATCATCGGCGGCACGATCTTTGGCGTTGCGGTATCGGCGATGCATTACACCGGCATGGTGGCCTACCGCGTTGAAGGCGTGGTGACCTGGGACCGTGGCTACCTCATCGGGTCTGTTATTCTGGCGGTGGTCCTGTCGACTGCCGCGCTTTATCTGGGCAGCCGCAGGGCACGGTGGAGCGGGCTGCAAATGACGGGCGTCCTGACGCTCGCCATCATCGGGCTGCATTTCACCGGCATGGCCGCGTTCAGCGTGGACTGCATCGGGCTGAAACCCGGCTATACCAATCCCGAAGAATACAAGCTGCTGGCACTGGTGATCGCGGGCACGGCGACGACAATCACCCTTGGCGGTCTGTTCACCTATTTCATCGAAAACCGGACCCGCATGGAAAGCATCGAGGAGTTGCGCAAGGCCCGCGACGCTGCCGAAGGGGCGAGCCGCGCGAAATCCGAATTCATGAGCGTTCTCAGCCACGAACTGCGCACGCCGCTGACGATTGTGATCGGCTATGCGGGCTTCCTGACCAAGCTCAAGACCACGACCACGGCCAAACTGTCACCGGGTGAGCCGATCACCGAAAAACACTATAATATCATCGGGGATCAGGCAGAGCTTTACGGCCAGCGCGTCAAATTCGCGGGCAACCACCTGCTGACGATCATCAACGATATTCTCGACTATACCAGCATCGAGCTGAACGACATCAAACTGGCCAAGACCACATTCCCTACACGGGCGCTGCTGGCGCAGGTCGAGGACCAGTTTCAGGGCATGGCGCAGGGCAAGGATGTGACCCTGCATATCCCCGACGGCAGCCTTGACGTGATCGCCGACCGTGGCCGCTGCTTGCAGATCCTGATCAATCTGGTGGGCAATGCGCTCAAGTTTTCCAAGGGCAAGGATATCTTCCTGCGGGCCGAAGTGGACGGCGGCGGCTTCCGCTTCGAGGTCGAAGACAATGGTGTCGGGATGGAGCAGAAAGATCTGGAATCGATCTTCCAGGCCTTCACCCAGATCGAAAGTGCCGACAACCGGTCAGAAGGCGGTACAGGGCTCGGGCTGGCGATCTGCAAAAAGCTGGCGCTGGCGCATGGGGGCGATATCTCGGTCTCCAGCACGGTGGGCAAGGGCACCAAATTCTCGGTCTTCTTCCCGCATAGTCTGGTGAGCACCGGCCGCCCGTCGCAGTCTTTCGCGGCAGCCGCCTGACCGAATAGGGCCACCCCCGAAACAGCAAGGGCCGCAGCGTGATGCTGCGGCCCTTGCTGTATGTGCAGATCAGCGCCTAGCGTTTCAGCAACGGGGCCACGCCAGAGGACAACATGAACAGCACCGCCGCGACGCTGACGATGCTGGGCCCCGTCGGCGTGTCGAGCGTGAAGGACGCGGCCAGCCCGCCCAAGGCGGCGATCATCCCGATGATGCAGGCCGTCATCGCCATGACTTCGGGCGTGCGGGCAAACGGGCGGGCGGCGGCGGCGGGGATGATCAGCATCGCCGCGATCAGCAGCGCGCCAACCACCTTGATGGCGACCGCAACCGTTACCGCCAGCGCCAGCGTCAAAATCAGCTGTTCACGGCGCGGATTGACCCCGCTGGCCGTCGCCAGATCAGGGTTCAGCGTGGACGACAGCAATGCCTGCCAGCGCCAGACCAGCAGCGCGATCGACAGGACGGCGCCGCTCCAGATGATCGCAAGATCGGTCTTGGTCACGGCCAGGATCTCTCCGAACAGATAGGCGCTGAGGTCGACACGCTGGTTCGGCAGCAGCGACACCGCGACAAGGCCGATGGCCAATGCCCCGTGGGCCAGCACCCCCAGCAGCGTATCCGTGCCCAGGCTGCGCCCGTTCAGGGCCGTCACGATCAGCGCCATCGACAGGGCCACCAACAGCACCCCCGCGAAAATCGGCAGCTCGAACGCCAAGGCCAGCGCGACCCCCAGCAAAGCCGCGTGCGAGGTCGCATCGCCGAAATAGGCCATGCGCCGCCAGACGACGAAACAGCCCAAAGGCGCGGCCGCAAAGGCCACGCCAATACCGGCAAGCCCGGCACGTATCAAAAAGTCATCAAGCATCTTGGTCCCCATGGGCGTGGTTGCAGCCGGCACCATGGGTATGGCCCTGCGCATGGTCGTGGCTATGATCATGTGCATGATCATGCGAATGCGAATGTTCGTGCCGGTAAAGCGCCAGCGCCCCTTGGGTGCCAGTGCCGAACAACGCGCGGTATTCCGGCGCATCGGCGACGATCTCGGGGGTGCCTTCGCAGCAGACATGACCGTTCAGGCACAGCACCCGATCCGAAGCCGCCATCACCACATGCAGATCATGGCTGACCATCAAGACGGCGCAGCCCATGTCGCGGCGGACCTCTTCGATCTGACGGTAAAACGCGGCAGAGCCGGGTTGATCCAGCCCCTGCGTCGCCTCGTCGAGGATCAGGATATGGGGTTTGTTCAGCAGGGCGCGTGCCAGCAACACGCGCTGGAACTGGCCGCCCGACAGGTCGGTCATCTGCTTTTTCGCCAGATCCGTGACCCCCGCCTGCAGCAGCGCCTGCGCGATGGTCTCGCGGGGCTGGCGGCGGGGCAGGTTCAAAAAGCCATGCACCGTCAGCGGCAGCGTCGCGTCGATTTGCAGCTTCTGCGGGACATAGCCGATGCGCAGGTCCGCAGCACGGGTGATCGTCCCCGACGCGGGTTTCAGCGCGCCGATCAACGCCCGCAGCAAGCTCGACTTGCCCGACCCGTTGGGGCCGACGATGGTCACGATCTCGCCGCGCTCAACGGCGATATCAACGTCGCGCAGCACCGTTTGCCCGCCAATGCGCAGGGTCAGATTCCGGGTGGCGATCAGGCTCATGCGGTGGCTCCGTCCTGACAGGAAGGGCAGAGGCCCTGCGCCTCGATCACCGTGCGTTCAATCTGGAACCCCGCCGCGCGGGCCGCATCGCCCAAACGCCCTTGGGTCAGCGTCGTGTCGCTTTCGGCAACCGATTGGCAGCTGCGGCAGATCAGGAAGGCCGGCGTGTGATCGGCACCGACGTGGCTGCAGGCGATATAGGCGTTCAACGCCTCGATCCGGTGGGCAAGCCCCGCCTTCACCAGAAAGTCCAGCGCGCGATAGGCGACGGGCGGCTGCGCCCCGAGCCCTTCGGCAGAGAGATGCCCCAGAATATCATAGGCCCCCAAGGCGCGGTGTTCGGCCAGCAGCAGTTCCAGCACGCGGCGACGTATCGGTGTCAGCCGAAGGTCCGAGGCCGCGCAACGCGCCTCTGCGGCGGCCATCGCGTCGTCGACACAGGCCCCGTGATCATGCGTTTCAAATCCAATGGTCGACATATTTCGCCTCCGTAGCAGGGTTCGGTGTTGATATGTTATAACGTGTAATCTATCAAGGTTATAGTATAACATTAATAGGAGCCCGCCAATGCGCCGCCTGCTTTGCACAACCCTTCTTTTCTCTGCCGGTCTGGCCCATGCAGAGGTGCCCCGTGTCGCCACCGATATCGCGCCAATCCATTCGTTGGTGACTATGGTCATGCAGGGTGCAGGCAGCCCCGATCTGATCATCCCGCCCGGCGCGTCACCCCACAGCTATGCCATGCGCCCCAGCGAGGCGCGCGCCGTGGCCAAGGCCGATCTGGTAGTCTGGGTCGGTCCGTCGCTGGCTCCGTGGCTTGAAGAGCCGATGAGCAGTCTGGCGCAGGGGGCCGAACGTCTGACCTTGCAAGACGTAGAGGGTATCCGCCTGCTGACCAACCGCAGCGGCGTTGCGTTCGAAGCCCATGATCACGGGGATCATGAAGGGCACGATGATCACGACGGTCATGATGATCACGCGGGGCACGATGATCACGAAGGGCACGACCATTCAGCTCACGAAGGTCATGGCGACCACGAGGATCACGATCACGGCGCGCATGAAGACCACGACCATGACGCACATGAAGAGGCAGACGCCCACGAAGGGCACAATCATGCACCCGGCGCGCTGGACCCGCACATCTGGCTTGATCCGCAGAACGCAATCGTCTGGCTGGATGCCATCGCTGCAAGCTTGTCCGCGCAGGACCCTGAAAACGCAGCGCTTTACGCAGATAACGCTGCGCAGGCCCAAGCGCAGCTGGTAGATCTTCAAGCCGATATTCAGGCCGAGCTAACGCCGCTTCGGGGGCAGAAATTTGTCGTCTTTCACGACGCCTATCACTATTTCGAAGCCCGCTTTGATGTCGAGGCAAGTGCTGCGATCTCGCTGAGCGATGGGGCCGCCCCCAGTGCCGCGCGTCTGGCCGAGGTGCGCGATGTGGTAAAGGACACGCAGGCCGCCTGCGTCTTTACGGAGCCCCAGTTCAACGCCGGTCTGGTCGACGCACTCCAAGACGGCACGGCGCTGAAATCCGCCTCGCTTGATCCGATTGGCGCCGCGCTTGAGCCGGGGGTGGATATGTACCCTGCTTTGCTGCGCGATCTGGCCGCAGCCTTTAGCAGCTGTCTGGCAAAGTAAGCCCCGCTTTGGGCGTCAAAGCGACGCCCAAAGTTGAAACAGCAGCCCCGAGGCAAATGACCCTGTCAGTGCGATCCCGATATACAGCGCGAAGACAGGGCGTTTGACCAAGGCCCAGACGGCAATCGCCGCGGGCAGGGAGGTCACCCCGCCCGCGACCAGAAACGACAGACCCGCACCGGGGGCCATGCCCTGTCCGATCAGCCCGCCCACCAGCGGCAGCGCGGCATAGCCGTTCAGATAGGCCGGCACCCCCACCAAGGTCGCGATCCCGATCGGGGCCAGCCCGCTGCCGCCAAGGGCGCGGGTCACCAGCTCTGCGGGAATCCACGCCAGCATGAGGCTTTCCAGCAGGAAGGCCAGCGTCAGCCATTTGGTCAGGAAGATCGTGGTCTTGGCGGCCTCGCGCAGGAATTTGGCGGATCGCGTCTTGTCGTGCCAGAAGGCCCAAACCACGGGGTGCGATGTGCGCACCTTCGACGCGCCGCAGCCGCCATTGCCCACGCCGTCGCGCAGCGGGTCGGTCAATGCACCCGCGCGGGACAGCAGATGCACAATGATCCCGCCAAACACCCCGAGCCCGACGGCCGCGATGGTCTTGGCCACCGCGAACTCCACCCCCAGAACGCCGGTGGTCAACACGAACATCGACGGATCCATGACGGGCGAGGCCAGCCAGAAGGCCATGACGGCAGACAGGGGCACCCCCATCGCTAGCAGCGCCGCGATCAAGGGGATCACCCCGCATGAACAGAAGGGCGACACCCCGCCGGCCAGTGCTGCAATGGCGATCATCACGGCGGGTGATCCGGTAAAGGCCCGCGCGATCAGTCCGTCGGCACCCGTGGCTCCCGCGTAGGCGGCAACCGCGATGGACAGGATCAGAAACGGCGCGACATCCAGCAGGTTGGTCGCGGTAAATTGCACGCTGGTCACGGCAAGCGGCGCATCAAGGGCTGCGACCGCGGCCAGCACCGCGATACAGACCAGCCACACGCGTTCTTGCGTCCAGATGTGATGGGCCAGCGACCTGAGCGGGCTGCGTTCGGTGTGGGGCAGGTCGGTCATGCGGCGGTCTCCTTCAAAAGTGAAACACCGGTGCAGCATTCTGAGGTGAGAAATGAAAGCGTCGCCCGCATCACGTCGAAATCGACGCGGTTGACGATGTTGCGCCCGTCGCGGCGCTGGATGATCAGCCCCGCATCGACCAATGCCCCAAGGTGATGGGCAAGGGTGGAGGGGGCCGCATTGAGATGGGCACCGATCTCCCCCACCGTCAGCGCGTCTTCACCGGCGCGGACAAGCAGGCGAAAGATCGCGAGGCGGGTATCATGGCCAAGGGCGGCGAGGGCGCGGGCAGTTGTTTGATGTTCTGTCATGCCATCAAACAAAACTATAAAACTAGTTTTGTAAAGATGATTCGCATTTGCCGGAGCGACAAAGAAATTGCGCCCAAGGGGGGGAACCCTTGGGCGCAGAGATTTTGAAATGAATTTGGTTGGAATAGGGTCGGGGCGTCAGACGGCGATCTTGCCGCCGCCCTGTTTGGTGACCACAACCACCGCAGGGCGCGGGGGCATCTTGGGGTCGAAATCGGGCCAGCGGGTGGCGGGATCTTCAAAGGTGCTTTCACGCTCGAACCCGGGGATGTTCTTGGTCCCGTCCGTGCCGGGGTGTTGCACGGCGACAAACAGCGTCTCGCCGTCGTCGGTAAAGTAGGGGCCGCACATCTCTCCGCCGACGGGGCAGCGGAAGAACAGCTTGGACGTGCCGCGTGCCTCGCCTTCGGTTTCGACCGCATACAGCCCGTCCGACTTGCCCGTCTTGGCCCAGTTGCTGCCCTGATCCGTGCTGACCCACAGGCGGCCATCTGCGTCGATCGCGCAGTTGTCGGGGCTGCCGAACCACCCGTTTTCAGAGGTTTCGGGGTTCCATTGTGCGCCCACGTCCGACACCGACGGATCGCCGCATTTCACAAGGATCGACCAGCGCCCCTGCGTCGCCGCGTGGTTGCCGCCGTCTTCCTTGATCTCGATGATGTGGCCAAAGCTGCTGTCGGCGCGCGGGTTGGCGGCGTTCACCTCATCCTCTGTGCGTTTTGTGTTGTTTGTCAGCATGATATAGGCCGTGCCGTCACCACGGGGCTGCGCGTCTTCGGGGCGGTCCATCGGGGTCGCGCCCAGCAGATCGGCCGCGATCCGCGTGTCGATCATCACGTCGCCTTGGTCATTGAAGCCGTTTTCAGCCGTCAGCGGGCCTGTGCCGTGGGTCAGGGGCAGCCAGGTCACCGTGCCATCTTCGTCAAAGCGCGCGACATAAAGCGTGCCGTCGCTCAGCAGTTTGGCATTGGCCGCCCGGTCGTCCGAGACCTTGCCCCCCGAGACGTATTTATACTGGTAATCAAAGCGGTTGTCGTCGCCCATATAGATCACCAGACGCCCGTCACTGCTGACCGTGGTTTCCGCACCTTCGTGGCGGAAGCGGCCCAAAGCGGTGTGTTTGACGGGGGTAGAGGTCGGGTCCATCGGGTCCACCTCGACCACCCAGCCGAATTTATTGGGGGCGAGGGGTTCTTTATCGATGTTGAAACGGTCGTATTGCGCGCCCCAGGCGTACCACATGCCCGGCACGCCATAGCGTTTGTAGGACGCGGCTTCGGGATGGTCATCGGCGATCACGGGTTTGCCGTCGGCGTCGAGCTGGTCGCTCCAGAAATAGCCGTGGAAGTTCTCCTCGGCCATGAGCCACGTCCCCCAAGGGGTCAGCCCGCCCGCGCAGTTGTTCAGCGTGCCGATCACATTCACCCCGTCGGGGTCGTCGTTGGTCTTCATCCGCGCATGGCCCGCGGCGGGGCCGTCGATGGTCATCGCGGTGTCCAGCGGGGTGATGCGGCGGTTCATCTTACCGTCGCGCACCACTTGCCAGACCCCGGCGTCGTCCTTGGCGATCTCGACCACCGAACCACCGTGGGCGGCCATTTCAATGTCGATGAGCGCGGGCGTCATGCCGGAAAATTGCGCGCGGTCCTGACGGCCAAGACCGGGGAACATCACCTCTTCGTTGGTGTATTCGTGGTTCACACAAAGTAAGCCACGGCTGCCATCGTCATTCAGCGGGACAAAGCCCACGTAGTCATTGTTATAGCCGAACTGCTTGAGCTGCGCCGCCGCGGTCTGGTTCATCACGTCGAATTCGGGCGCGTCGGCGGTGATCGGATCGCCCCACCGCAGCAGCACATTGGCGTCATAGCCGTCGGCCACATGATGGGTTTCGTCATTGCCCCATGCCAGTTCGTCAAAGACATAGCGGCTGTCGGCGGTGGCGGCACTTGCCTGACGCGGCGCGACCATTGCCGAGGTGCCGAACAATGCGGTTGTCGCCGTGACCCCCAGCATGCCGCGCAAGATGTCACGGCGTCCGTAGCGCGCGTTGATCACATCGCCGATGGTGCGCTGCAGATTGGGGTTGGTGGGGATGTCGTCGAAGGCTTCAAAGGCTTCGGCCTTATTGCCGATTTCGGGATCATCGAGGATTTGGCGACGTGTCATGGCTATTCCTTTATTGTGTCGGGCAGTGCCTCTGGCATTGCGTTTGGCGAGGTGACTCGCGGTTGCGCCTTATGTCGTCGCGATGTGCTACAAATGTGTTCCGCTTTGATGACAGTTCTGTGACAGGGCGCGCGGCGGTGGGCCGTATTGCGCGCCACCCTAGCGCAGGAACGGGCAGGATGTGGGCGAAAATCGGCTGCCGGTATCCGCAGCACAGATCAGCGGGGCAGGGCGGTGGCGCGGGGCCAAATCCAAAGCCAAGGGGATGATCGGTCCTGCCCCCCTTGAACCCCCTAGGTGGCGCGATTAATCTTAAGCCAAGGTTTCGCGGGTATGGTCCGGCGAACGGCAATATCAGGCAGGCTTTATGAACGATCCACATGATACATATATGAACACGCTGGTCCCTATGGTGGTTGAACAAACCAGCCGGGGCGAACGTGCGTACGACATCTTCTCGCGTCTGCTGAAAGAGCGGATCATTTTCCTCAACGGGCCTGTGCATGACGGCATGTCTTCGCTGATCGTGGCGCAGCTTCTGCACCTCGAGGCAGAGAACCCCTCAAAGGAAATTTCCATGTATATCAACAGCCCCGGTGGCGTTGTGACCTCTGGCCTGTCGATCTACGACACGATGCAGTACATCAAACCAAAGGTGTCCACGCTGGTCATCGGGCAGGCGGCATCCATGGGGTCGCTGTTGCTGCAAGCGGGCGAAAAAGGCATGCGATTCTCGTTGCCCAACAGTCGCGTTATGGTCCACCAGCCCTCCGGCGGGTATCAGGGTCAGGCGACGGACATCATGATTCACGCGCAGGAAACGCAAAAGCTGAAAACGCGCCTGAACGAGATCTATGTCAAACACACCGGCCAGCCGCTGGAAAAAGTCGAAGCAGCGCTTGAGCGTGACAACTTCATGTCGCCCGAAGAAGCCAAAGACTGGGGCCTGATCGACGAGATCGTCGAGAACCGCGGCAAGATGGATGATCCTGATGCGCCAAAAGATGGCGACAAAAAAGGCAAGTAAATAAGGCGTGCGTGGCCCGTTATTTTGCGATTGTGGACCACGCACCGCTGGCCTAAGCTGGCACCGAGCAAAAAAATATATAGATGGCTGCCCTATGGCGGACACGATCAAACGACAGACCTGAAAGGGTTGAAATGGCTAATACTTCGAGCGGCGACAGCAAGAACACACTTTATTGCAGCTTTTGTGGCAAAAGTCAGCATGAGGTGCGCAAGCTGATTGCAGGTCCGACTGTCTTCATTTGTGACGAATGTGTCGAACTTTGCATGGATATCATCCGCGAGGAAACCAAAGCCTCGGGGCTGAAAGCCACCGATGGTGTGCCGACCCCGAAAGACATCTGTGATGTTCTGGACGATTACGTGATCGGGCAGGCGATGGCCAAACGGGTGCTGTCGGTTGCCGTGCACAACCACTATAAACGTCTGAACCACGCCCAGAAGGGTGGGGACATCGAGCTGGCGAAATCCAACATCCTGCTGATCGGGCCCACGGGCTGCGGTAAGACGCTGCTGGCGCAAACGCTGGCGCGTATTCTGGATGTGCCCTTTACCATGGCCGATGCGACGACACTGACCGAAGCGGGCTATGTCGGGGAAGATGTTGAAAACATTATCCTCAAGCTGTTGCAGGCGTCCGAATACAATGTCGAGCGTGCACAGCGCGGCATCGTCTATATCGACGAAGTTGATAAAATCACGCGCAAATCCGAAAACCCCAGCATCACCCGTGATGTAAGCGGCGAAGGCGTGCAGCAGGCCTTGCTGAAACTGATGGAAGGCACCGTGGCCTCTGTCCCGCCGCAGGGCGGGCGCAAGCATCCGCAGCAGGAATTCCTGCAGGTGGATACCACGAACATCCTGTTCATCTGCGGCGGCGCTTTCGCCGGTCTGGACCGGATCATTGCCGCGCGCGGTAAAGGGTCGGCGATGGGCTTTGGTGCCGATGTGCGTGATCAGGATGCCCGCGGCATTGGCGAGATTTTCACCGACCTCGAACCGGAAGATCTGCTGAAGTTCGGCCTGATCCCCGAATTCGTGGGCCGTCTGCCGGTTCTGGCGACGCTCGAGGATCTGGACGAGGACGCGCTGGTCACCATCCTGACCGAACCGAAGAACGCGTTGGTCAAACAGTACCAGCGCTTGTTCGAGATCGAGGATACGCAGCTGACCTTTACCGATGACGCGCTGTTGGCCATCGCGAAACGCGCCATCGAACGCAAAACCGGTGCCCGTGGTCTGCGCTCTATCCTCGAAGACATCTTGCTGAACACGATGTTCGATCTGCCCGGCATGGACAGCGTCACCGAGGTGGTCGTGAACGAAGAGGCGGTGACCTCTGACGCGGCACCGCTGATGATCCACGCCGACGCCGAGAAAGAGCCTGCAACCGCCGGCTAGGCATCGCCTGCATGTTATCTGATCAAGGCGCGCCAGCGATGGTGCGCCTTTTTCGTATCTGGCAGGGGGCCGCCGCTTTGTCGCTTGACCTTCGCAAGGGCAGGCGCTTTGACAGGGGCAGGCATGTCAGACAAGAGGCGCATCATGACAAGACGTATTTTTTCCGGCGGTGAATTCGAAGCCAAGATCGGCTACTGCCGCGCCGTTGTGGCGGGGGGCTTTGTCCATGTGGCGGGCACTGTGGGGCAGGGCGATACCGTGACCGACCAGTGCCGCGCCGCCCTTGCGACCATCGAAGGAGCCCTGCGCGAGGCAGGCTGCACCATGGCGGATGTGGTGCGCGTGAACTATTATCTGCCCGACCGCGCAGAGTTCGAACCCTGCTGGCCGATCCTGTCAGAGGTCTTTGGCGACGCACCACCCGCCGCGACAATGATCGAATGCGGGCTGATCGACGACAAATACCGCATCGAAATCGAAGTCACCGCCTGCCTACCCGGCTGAAAACCGCGGCTATGTGCCCCGAAGCCCGCTAGACCTTTGCGCGGCCTTGGTGCATATATCCATCAAAGCTTCAGGAGACCTCTATGGGCATTCTCAACTCTCTTTTGCGCGGCGTGACCTGGTGGAACGGCCAGACGCTGAACACGCAACTGTTCACGTGGCGCAAGGGCATCAAGGTCGGCGAAGACGCCGAGGGCAATGTGTACTACCGCAACGCGGACAGCAGCAAACGCTGGGTGATCTTCAACGGCGAGATCGAGGCGACGCGCGTCAACGCGGATTGGCACGGCTGGCTGCACCATTCGTGGGATGAAACCCCCGAGGCGCGTCCGCTGGCGCATAAGACCTGGGAAAAGCCCCACCAAGAGAACCTGACCGGCACCGCCCTGGCCTATGCGCCCGCAGGATCGATCCGCCGCGAGAAGCCTGCGGACCGCGGTGACTACGAGGCGTGGCAGCCCGAATAAACGCCACACGCGCGCCCCGTGATCGGGCGCGCGCTGCTGCGGCGGCCCGGCTGTGCTGACGACGCCCTTTGACGTTCAAGGAACCCATGTGATGCGCAAGATATTGATGATGCTCGCCATAATGGCCGCACCGGTGCAGGCACAGCAGGTGGCCAGCGCTGAAGGCGGAGTTTTGCGCGCGCTCGACAAGGTATCGGGTGTGTCGCGTGACGTTGAAATGCGCCGCGGCGAAACCGCGCGCGTTGGCAATCTGAATGTGACAATGAACGAATGTCGCTATCCGTCGGGCAACCCTGCGGGCGACGCCTATGCCGAGCTCGAGATCGTCGAGACGGGCGACGAGAACCGGCTTTTTGCAGGCTGGATGATCGCCTCTGCCCCCGCGTTGTCGGCGCTGGAGCATCCGCGCTATGACATCTGGGTCATCCGCTGCACTACGTCCTGAGGGCTGGCCGCAGCGGGCGCTGTGAAATCTGCCGTTTTCATCAACGCCATCTCTAGCCGTGCGTGATAGGCCGCGCGGGTGATTTCTTGCGCGCCAAGGGACGCCAGATGCGGGGTCAGGAACTGTGTGTCGAACAGGGTAAACCCGCCGCGGTTCAACCGGTCTACCAGACAGGCCAGCGCGATCTTGGATGCGTTGTCGCGCCTTGAAAACATGCTTTCGCCAAAGAACGCACGCCCCAGCGTGACGCCATAGACCCCGCCCACCAGCATGTCATCCTCCCAGACCTCAAGGGCATGGGCATGACCAAGCGCGTGTAGCTGGGCATAAAGGCTAAAAATCTCGGCGTTGATCCAGGTGTCGGCGCGGTCGGCGCAGCCGGTGACAACGTCATTGAACGCGGTGTTGGTGGTGATGGTAAAGCGCGTGCGCCGCATCGCGCGCGCCAGAGACCGCGAGATATGGAACCCGTCGAGGGGAAATACGCCCCGACGCCGCGGATCGACCCAGAAAATCTCTGGGTCGTCGCGGTGTTCGGCCATGGGGAAAATCCCGATGGAATAGCCGTGTAATAACAGCTCGGGCGTGAGGTCAGGCATTGCCCAGGTTGGTTTCAAGCCAATGCTCTAGCCAGTGGATGTTATAGTCCCCTGTCAGCACGTCCTGTTCGTCCAGAAGCGCATGGAACAGCGGCACCGTGGTGTCGACCCCATCCACGATCAGCTCGCCCAAGGCGCGACGCAGACGCGCCAGCGCTTCGGGGCGGTCGCGCCCGTGGACGATCAGCTTGCCGATCAGGCTGTCGTAATAGGGCGGGATCTTATAGCCGTCATACAGCGCGCTATCCATCCGCACACCAAGCCCGCCTGGGGCGTGATACTGCGTGATCTTGCCCGGGCAGGGCGAGAAGTTCGGCAGTTTCTCGGCGTTTATCCGGACCTCGATCGCGTGGCCGTTGATCTGCAGGTCTTCTTGGGTAAAGGACATATCCATACCGGCTGCAACACGGATCTGTTCACGCACCAGATCGACCCCGAAGATGCCTTCGGTCACAGGGTGTTCCACCTGCAAACGTGTGTTCATCTCGATGAAGTAGAATTCGCCATTTTCATAGAGGAATTCGATCGTGCCGGCACCGATGTAGTTGATGTTGGCCATCGCATCGGCACAGACTTTACCGATCCGCGCGCGTTCTTCGGCGGTGATCGACGGGCCGGGGGCCTCTTCGAAAACCTTTTGGTGACGGCGTTGCAGCGAACAGTCCCGCTCGCCCAGATGGACAGCACGGCCCTTGCCGTCGCCAAAGACCTGAATCTCGATGTGGCGGGGCGTGGTCAGGTATTTCTCGATATAGACTTCGTCATTGCCGAAGTTCGATTTACCCTCGGCGCGGGCGGTCATGAAGGCACGTTCCATTTCAGCGGCGGATTGCGCTACTTTCATGCCCTTGCCACCCCCACCGGCGGTCGCCTTGATGATCACCGGATAGCCGATTTCCTCGCCGATACGCTTGGCGTCGGCCAATGTGGGCACGCCGCCGTCAGAACCGGGAACGCAAGGCACGCCAAGCTCTTTCATGGTGTCCTTGGCGGTGATCTTGTCGCCCATGATGCGGATGTGTTCCGCTGTGGGGCCGATGAAGGTCAGGTCGTGGTCTTCGACGATCTGCACAAAGCCCGCGTTTTCCGACAAGAAACCGTATCCGGGGTGGATCGCTTCGGCGCCGGTGATCTCGCAGGCGGCGATGATCGACGGGATCGACAGATAGGATTGCTGCGAAGAGGGCGGGCCGATGCAGACAGATTCGTCTGCCATGCGCACATGCATCGCATCGCTGTCAGCCGTCGAGTGAACGGCGACAGACCCGATGCCCATCTCGCGGGCCGCACGGATCACGCGCAACGCGATCTCGCCGCGGTTTGCGACTAGGATTTTTTTGAACATGGGTTTCGCCTTATTCCAGGATCACCAAAGGCGCGCCGAATTCAACGGCGGCGCCGTCTTCTACCAGGATCCGCTTGACCGTGCCGGAGCGTGGCGCTGGAATGTGGTTCATGGTTTTCATCGCTTCGACGATCAACAGCGTGTCGCCTTCGGAAACGCTTGTCCCGACAGAGATAAACGCGGGCGCGCCGGGTTCGGCTTGCATATAGACGGTGCCCACCATCGGAGAGACGACTGCGCCGGGGTGATCCGCCGGGTCGCTGTTGTCTGCGGCAGGGGCTGCTGCCGCTGCTGGCGCGGAGGCCGCGGGGGCAGGCGCTGCATATTGTGCAGGGGCCGACTGCGCCTGTTGCGGCGCGACGATTTGTTGTGGGGGTTTACGGCTGACGCGCACATTCAGGCTGTCATCCTCGGCGTAATCCCGCTTGACCTGCAATTCGGTCAGATCGTTTTCATTCAGCAACTCGGCGAGCGCCTGGATAAAAGCCACATCGGCGTCATGGGTGTTTTTTGTCATATTTTCCTCAGCCAGTCTAAGTCGATCGGGCGCTGCCTGTGCCCTTGAATTGCTGCCTTATAGGGCATGGGCGCAGCCATGAAAAGCAAGCAGTTGCCTAACGTAAGCTTGGCCGCGCAAAGCGCGGGATCGGGCAGCGGATCGGGGCGAGGGATATGGGGGATGTGACAGGGGGACGCGGGCGCGGGAAAATGCCGGTGTGAAACATATGTTTTGTCTGTTTTTCCCGCGCGCGTCGAGGCTTGGCCGTCAGATTGCCAGATATTCGGCACGCAGTTCGGCGTTGTTCAGCACCTCTTCGGCGGTGCCGTCAAACACCACGCCGCCGGTATCAAGGATCACCGCACGATCCGCGAGTTTAAGCGCACGCACCGCGTTTTGTTCGACCAGAATGGTGGTGATGCCTTGGGATTTGATCAGCGACAGGGTCTTTTCGATCTCGTCCACGATGACGGGGGCAAGCCCCTCATAGGGTTCGTCCAGCAGCAGCACCTTGATGTCACGGGCCAGCGCACGGGCAATCGCCAGCATCTGTTGCTCGCCGCCCGACAGGGTCACGCCCTCTTGCTTGCGGCGTTCCTTGAGGCGGGGGAACAACTCGTAGATGCGGTCAAGCGACCAGCCGATGGGCGGGGCGATCTGCGCCAGTTGCAGGTTTTCCTCGACCGTGAGACCCGCGATGATGCGGCGGTCTTCGGGGACCAGCGCCAGACCGTTGGCGGCGGCCTCGTGGCTGGCCATCTTGTGCAGCGGCTGGTGGTCCAGCCAGACCTCGCCTTTGCGCAATTCGGGGTCGCCGATCTGCGCGATGGCCCGCAGGGTAGAGGTTTTCCCCGCCCCGTTGCGGCCCAGAAGCGCCAGGATCTCGCCTTCGTGCACGTTAAAACTGACGCCCTGCACGATGTAGCTTTCGCCGTAATAGGCGTGGATGTCCCAGACCGAAAGATAGGCGGGGGCGGTAGCGGCGTGGTTGGCGCTGTTCGAGAAATCGGGTTTCGTGTTCATAGTCTTGTCCTTGCAAAGCCGTGGAAGCGGGGCGACGCGGGAGGGGGGAGCCCCCGCGCGTCAGGCGGCGTCCTGGGATTCGCCCAAATACGCCTCGCGCACCTTGGGGTGGCCTTTGATGTTGTCGGGGGTGTCTTCGACCAGCGGGGTGCCTTGGGCCAACACGGTGATCCGTTCCGCCAGCGAGAACACCACATGCATGTCGTGTTCGATGATGGCGATGGTGATGTCGCGTTCGTCCTTGATCTGCTTCAGCAGGTCGATGGTATTGTTGGTATCGGCCCGCGCCATGCCCGCTGTGGGTTCATCCAGCAGCAGCAGGCGCGGATCTTGCGACAGGCACATCGCGATTTCCAACCGACGTTTGTCGCCGCGCGACATAGAGGCCGCGTGCATATGTCGCTTGTCGGCGAGCTTCATCTCGACCAGCATCTCCTCGGCTTTTTCGATCACGTCACGCTGGCTCGACATGGCGGTGAGCGCGTTCATCTGGAACGCCCCGTCACGTTTGGCAAAACAGGGGATCATCATGTTCTCCTGCACGCTGAGATCACCAAAGATCTCGGGCGTCTGGAAAACGCGGGAAATCCCCATCTGGTTGATCTCGTAGGGTTTGCGCCCCAGCACCGACTGCCCGTCGAACATGACCGATCCGGTATCGGGGATCAGCTTGCCCACCAGACAGTTCAGCAGCGTGGATTTACCCGCCCCGTTCGGCCCGATGATCGCATGGACCGAGTTTTCCGCGACGCTGAGGTTCACGTCACTCAGCGCTTGCAACCCGCCGAAACGTTTGCCGACATTTTTGACTTCGAGAATGGCCATCTGTTCAGCTCCTTCTTATTCGGCTGGGGGTGTGTTGCGTTGTGCGGCGGCGTCTGCCTCGACCGATCCGGCGTTCCGGTCCTTGCGGCGGAACACGCGACCGATACGTTGACCGCCTTCGACCAGACCACCGGGCAGGAAGATCACGACCAGCATGAACAGCAGGCCCAGCGTCAGGTGCCAGCCCTTGCCCACAAAGGGGTGGATCAACATGATCAGCGTGTCTTCCAGCCCGTCGGGCATAAAGGCGAACCAACCGTGCAGCACGTTATCGTTGATCTTGGAAAAGATGTTTTCAAAGTACTTGATAAAGCCCGCGCCCAGAACCGGCCCCAGAAGGGTGCCCGCACCCCCAAGGATGGTCATCAGAACAACCTCGCCCGAGGCGGTCCACTGCATCCGTTCAGCACCGGCAAGCGGGTCCATCGCGGCCAGCAGGCCACCGGCCAGACCGGCATACATGCCAGAGATGACAAAGGCCGCCAGCGTGTAGGGTTTGGTGTTCAGGCCGGTGTAGTTCATCCGTTGCTGGTTCGATTTCACCGCCCGCAGCATCATGCCGAAAGGCGACCGGAAGACGCGGATCGAGATATAGAACGCCAGCAGCATGATCACGGCACACAGGTAATACCCGACCGAGAAGGTGAAGGACCACGCCCCGAAATCCAGCGTCGTCGCCGCATTCATCTGCGCCCCGAACAGATTGGGGTAGCTGGGTGCATTCGCCCCATCAAGGATACGCGGATCGCTCAGCGCGATTTGCAGGCCGGTTTCCCCGTTGGTGATCGGCGTCAGCACCGAATAGGCAAGGTTGAACGACATCTGCGCAAAGGCCAGCGTCAGGATCGAAAAGTAGATCCCCGACCGGCGCAGCGAGACAAAGCCGATCACGACAGAGAAGAGCCCCGCCACGATCACCGACAAAAGGATCGCGGGGATCACGTTCATCGACAAGAGCTTCATCATCCACACGGCAGAGTAGGAACCGACCCCCAGAAAGGCCGCGTGACCAAAGGAGAGGTATCCGGTCAACCCGAACAGAATGTTGAACCCGATGGCAAAGATGCCAAAGATCACAAAGCGTTGCATCAAGTCGGGATAGCCCGCGTTGAACTGCGCCAGCCCTGATCCGGCGGGGAAGGGGTTGAGGATGATAGGGGCGGCCATGGTCAGGAATGCCACCACCAACAGCAGGAGAAAGTCTTTTTTCGTGAGTGAGTGCATGGGTTATTCCTCCATCACGCCTTTGCGGCCCATCAGGCCACGGGGGCGTGTCAGCAAGATGAGTATCGCGACAACGTAAATGATGATCTGGTCAATGCCGGGCAGGATGTTCTTGACCTCGTTCATCGAGGCAAAGCTTTCCAGAATGCCCAGCAAGAACCCCGCCAGCACGGCACCGGGCAGCGACCCCATGCCGCCGACCACGACGACCACAAAGCTCAGGACCAGAAAATCCATACCCATGTGGTAGTTGGGCGAATTGATCGGCGCGTACATGACACCGGCCAGACCGGCGACCGCAGCGGCGATGCCGAACATGATGGTGAAACGTTTGTCGATGTTGATGCCCAGCAGACCGACGGTCTCGCGGTCGGCCATACCGGCGCGCACGACCATCCCGAAGGTGGTGAACTGCAAGAAGGCAAAAACGCCGCCGATGATCACGGCCGAGAAAGCAAAATAGATCAGGCGCCAGTAGGGGTAGATGATCGCATTGGGATCAAAGCCCAGCATCACGCCAAAGTCGAACGACCCGCGAAACGCCTCCGGGGCGGAGGTGGGGATCGGGTTCGCGCCGTAGAAATACTTGATCACCTCTTGCAGCACGATCGCCAGACCGAAGGTCACCAGAATCTGGTCGGCATGGGGGCGTTTGTAGAAGTGTTTGATCAACCCGCGCTCCATGACAAAGCCGATGGCCAGCATGATCGGCACGGCAAAGAGGATCGACAGGGGTACGGACCAATCCAGCATCCAGGCACCGGCGGTCTCTCCGAACCAGTCCTTGATATAGAGAATGTCCTCGTATTTCGGCTTGCCCAGAAAATCGACGCCGGAGGGTTCCGATGCCTTATGGCTGAGCGTGAAAATCTTGCTTAGCGTGACGGCGCAGAAGGCACCGATCATGAACAGCGCCCCATGGGCAAAGTTCACGACACCCAGCGTGCCGAAAATCAACGTCAGACCAAGCGCGATGAGCGCATAGGCTGAACCTTTGTCCAACCCGTTAAGAAGTTGCAAAAGAATGGCGTCCATCGCGGTGCCCTCGAATTTTTAAGAAGTGAAAGGCGGAAAAGCCCGCCGGCAAGGTAAGGCAGGGGGCGCCCCCTGCCTTAGACTTGATTTACGCGCCGGGGTTGCAGTCGCCCAACTCGCCGCCCGCAAACATCGGGTGGTCAGGTGCATAGGTGACCTGATCGGCTGGGGTGACTTCGACGATTTCCACGAGATCGAATTCATTCTCGGGGTTCTCTTTGCCGCGCACGACCACAACGTCCTTAAAGCACTGGTGGTCATCGGCGCGGTACAGCGTCGGGCCGTTGCCCAGACCGTCGAACTCGAACCCGGCAAGGGCTTCGCCGACGGCGCAGGGGTTGAACGAACCGGCACGGGCCACCGCATCCGCGTACAGCAGCGTCTGCGCATAGCAGGTCTGAGCCGCCTGGCTGGGGGGGAAACCGTATTTTTCGCCGAAGGACTGAACGAAAGCGTTTGTCCCTTTGTAGCGGTCGCCCATCTGGTTCTCGAGCTTCCAGTCCCAGTTCTGGGAACCGACGATACCGGTGATATTCTCACCCGCACCACGGGCCATCAGCTCTGAATAAAGCGGCACGACGATCTCGAAGTTCTTACCGTTCACCTGCTTTTCGCGCAGGCCGAACTGCACGGCGTTGGTCAGCGAGTTGACCATGTTTCCGCCGTAGTGGTTCAGGACCAGAACATCCGCACCGGAGTTCAGGACAGGCGCGATATAGGACGAGAAATCGGTCGCGGCGAGCGGCGTGCGCACGTCGTTGATGGTTTCCCAGCCCATGGCTTCGGTCGCGGCCTGAATGGATTCCTGCTGCGTCCAGCCCCATGTGTAGTCGGCTGTCAGGCTATAGACTTTACGATCATCGCCATAGAGGTTTTTCAGCACCGGTGCCAAAGCGGCAGCTGACATATAGGCGTTGAAGAAGTGGCGGAAGCCATTGGCTTTCTTGTCTTTACCCGTGGTGTCGTTCGAATGGGTCAGACCCGACATAAAGATCACGCCAGCCTCTTGGCACAGGCCCTGAACAGCAACAGCCACACCGGAAGACGAGCCACCGGAGATCATGATCGCGCCGTCTTTCTGGATCATCGACTGCGCCGATGCGCGGGCCGCGTCCGATTTGGTCTGCGTGTCGCCGGTCACGAACTGGACTTTCTTGCCCATGATCCCGTTACCTTCCAGCGCCTTAGAGCTGAAGGTGTTCAGCATACCGCCGTCGCCCTGACCGTTCAGGTGCTCGACCGCCAGCTCGAACGCGCGCAGCTCGTCTGCGCCTTCGTCCGCGTAGGGGCCCGATTGGGGTACGTTAAAGCCAAGCGTCACCGTGTCGCCCGTTGGCGCGTTGGTAAAGCCGGAATGCGCGGCCGCGCTAAGATACGTCGGCAGCGCCAGACCGGCCCCAGCAGCAGCGCCGGTTTTGATCACGCCACGACGCGTCAAGTTAGAAAATGACATGTATTTCCTCCCAAATGTTGAAATCACGGCCCGATTATTTTTCCGGGTCCATGATGCACAGAGGTGCAAATATGATATGAGAGGAAAACTGAAAACCGATCAACAAGCCCCTTGATAAAAACAACTATTCTGTAAATATATTCGCACAGATTGAGGGGGAGTTGTAAATTTAATGATATTGCAGCGCAGAAAGCCGTTGATAACGCGATATAATTCGCGCGGGGGTGCCGCGTGACCCGCGATGCGCTGACCGGCAGCCGTATCCGTGAACGTCGGGTGATGGCGGGGCAGAAACAGGCGGACCTTGCCAAGCGGATCGGCATCTCGGCCAGCTATCTGAATCTTATTGAACACAACCGTCGCAGAATCGGCGGGAAACTGCTGCTGAACATCGCCGCGGCCCTTGGGGTGGAGCCGACGGCGTTGACCGAAGGGGCCGAGGCGGCGCTGATCGCTACCCTGCGCGAGGCGGCGGATGATGCGCGGCTCAGCGGGCCGGAGGCGACCCGCGCCGATGAATTTGCCGGGCGGTTCCCGGGCTGGGCCGATGTGCTGGCCAACGCGCAGCGCCGGATCGCCACGTTAGAGCGTACGGTCGAAACCCTGACCGACCGGCTGGCCCATGACCCGCATCTGGCGGCCTCTATGCACGAACTGCTGACGACCGCTGCCGCGATCCGGTCCACCGCGTCGATTTTGGCCGATACCAAAACGCTAGAACCCGAATGGCGCGACCGGTTTCACATCAACATCGATCAGGACAGCCGTCGCCTTGCCGATAGCGCGCAGGCGCTTGTGGGCTATCTTGAGGCCGACCCCGAAATCACCCCCGCCGCCGATTCCCCGCAAGAGGAGGTAGAGGCGTTTCTGGCCGCACATCGCTATCGTTTTGCCACGCTCGAGGTCACGGAAGGGGATGCGGATGCCATCGACAAGCTGATCCAGACCGCCCCCGAACTGCAAAGCGTGGCCGCGCGTCACATCGCGCGCGATGTGTTGCAGCAGATCGCCATCGATGCCGAAGCCCTGCCGATCACGCGGCTGACACAGGCGCTTGACCGGCTTCGACCCGACCCCGTGGCGCTTGGTGCAGAGCTGCGCCAGCCCGTGGCCCGCGTCTTGCGGCGCATGGCGACGGTGCCGGAGCTGGGGGCAGGGCTGGTGATCTGCGACCGGTCGGGCACGTTGATCTTTCGCAAATCCATCGACGGTTTCGTCGTGCCGCGCTTTGGGGCCTGTTGCCCGCTTTGGCCGCTGTTCGCCGTTCTGGGCAGCCCGGGCATGGTGCAGAAACAACGGGTTGCGCAATTGGGGCGGGGCCATTCTGCCTTTGACTGTTTTGCCACCTGCGAGACGCAAAACGTGCGCGATTACAACGCGGTACCCTTGCTTCATTCGGTGATGTTGATCCTGCCCGCGGGGCCGGACAGCGCGCCCGCGCTTGATGTGGGGGCCACCTGTCGCGTCTGCCCGCGCGCGCAATGTCCGGCGCGGCGCGAACCGTCGATCCTGAATGACGGGGTATAGCGCGGGGCAACAGGCTTTTGACAGGGCAGGGTTTTCCGTGCATCTTGCCGCTCGGCCTACCGAGATCGCGGCACAAGCGACCAGGGCCACAGGGAGGGATTTTGCCAATGGGCAAGCATGTGGTGCTCGTGGAAGACGAGACGAACATCGCCGAGGCGATACGATTTTTACTCGGCCGTGAGGGCTGGCGCGTCGAAACGCTGGCCAATGGCGCGACAGCCGTGGAGGTGATCCGCAAGGCCAGCCCCGATCTGGTGATGCTGGATGTGATGCTGCCGGGCAAAAGTGGTTTCGAAATCCTGAAAGAACTGCGAGCGGATGCGGCGCTGGCCGATCTGCCGATCCTGATGCTGACCGCCCGCGGCCAGACCCGCGACCGCGAAATCGCGCTAGAGGCCGGGGTCAGCCGGTTTATGACCAAACCGTTTTCCAACGCCGATATGCTGGCAGCTGTGCGCGATCTGACCGCCGCAGGCACCGCAAAAGCATGAGCAAGCCCCCCGGCTCGCCGCTGTTTCTGGAACGGCGCAGCTACCGGTTTCGCCGCATGATGGATGCCGTCCGGCTGCTGCCCTTGCTGGTGCTGGCTTTCTGGATGGTGCCTCTGCTCTGGCCTGTGCAGGATGCCCCCGTCGGCGCGGCCGTGCCCATGTCGCACGCGCTGCGCTATGTCTTTGGCGTCTGGCTGGCGGGCATCGTCCTATGCTTTCTGCTTTGGCGGCGCACGGCGCGGCAGATTGCTCAGGAAGCTCAAGACTGATGGTGTCACTGAACCAGTTGGTCGCGGTCTGTCTGCTTTATGTGGTCGGGCTCTTTGCCGTGGCCTTCGCGGCAGAGCGTGCGGCGGCACGGGGGCGGGGCGACTGGCTGTTGCGCTCTCCGCTGGTCTATACGCTGTCGCTGTCGATCTATTGCACCGCCTGGACCTTTTACGGCGCCGTTGGTTATGCCGCGCGGTCGGGGTTGGAGTTTGTGACGATCTACCTTGGCCCGTCGCTGGTGATGATCGGCTGGTGGTGGGTGCTGCGGCGGTTGGTGCGCATCGGGCGGTCGCATCGGGTGACCTCTGTCGCGGATCTGATTTCTTCGCGCTACGGCAAATCGAACCTGCTGGCGATCTTGGTCACCATCATGGCGGTGATCGGGGTGACGCCCTATATCGCGCTGCAACTTCAATCGGTTACCCTGTCCCTGTCGATCTTTGCCAGCGCCGAGCCGGGGGTGACGCCGGGCAGCGACCCGCTGAATTCCGCACAGGCGGCCTTTTGGGTCGCGGTGGGGCTGGCGCTATTCACCGTGCTCTTCGGCACCCGCAATCTTAACGTGAACGAACGCCACCACGGCGTGGTCATCGCCATCGCAGTCGAGGCGGTGGTCAAGCTGCTGGCCCTCCTGGCCGTCGGCGTTTTCGTGGTCTGGGGGCTGGCGGGCGGCGTCGATCAGGCGCTGGCGCAGATCGACCGGTCGGCCCTTGGTCAATGGCAGGTCGAGGGCGGCCGTTGGGCCGCGCTGACGCTGCTGGCCGCTGCCGCCTTCATCTGCCTGCCGCGGATGTTTCAAGTGCTGGTGGTGGAGAATGACGACGAACGTCACCTGCAAACCGCCAGCTGGGCCTTCCCGCTGTATCTCATGCTGATGAGCCTGTTTGTCGTGCCGATTGCCGTGGTCGGGCTGGACCTGCTGCCCGAAGGGTCGAACCCCGATCTGTTCGTGCTGAGCCTGCCGCTCAGCCAAGGGCAGAACAGCCTTGCGATGTTTGCCTTTCTGGGGGGCTTTTCCTCGGCCACGTCGATGGTGATCGTGGCGACGCTGGCGCTGTCGACGATGGTGAGCAACCATATCGTCATGCCGATCTGGCTGACCTACGGGCAGAACTCGGTGCAGCAATCGGGCGATGTGCGTCATGTGGTGATCCTGTCGCGGCGGCTGTCCATCCTGCTGATCATCTCGCTGGGGTATTTCTATTACCGGCTGTCGGGCGGCGGCGGTGCGCTGGCGGCGATCGGGACGATCTCTTTCGGGGGGGTCGCGCAGTTCCTGCCGGTGTTGCTGGGCGGTATCTTCTGGCGCGGGGCCACGCGCACGGGGGCCGTCTGCGGGCTAAGCGTGGGCTTCGCGATCTGGGTCTATACGATGCTCTTGCCCAGCTTTGGCGCAGGCGCGGCGCTGTCGGTCGCGACCTTTCAGGACGGGCTGTTCGGTATGATCCGGATGCGCCCCGAAGCCTTGTTTGGAATCAACGGTTTGGACCCCACTGTTCACGCAGTGATCTGGAGTCTTTCGCTCAATGCGCTGGTCTTTGTCGCCGTGTCCCTGTTCAGCTTTCCCGCCCCTGTCGAGCGGCTGCAAGGCGCGCAATTTGTCAATATCTTCGACCATTCCACCGCCGCCCGCGGGTGGAGCGCGTCTGTCGCGGCCAGCGAGGATCTGATGATCATGGCGCAGCGGATTTTGGGCCCCGCCGAGGCGCAGGGATTTTTTCGCGCGCAAGCCCAGTTGCAGGAAAAATCGGATGGTTTGCCAGAGCCCACGCCGCGTTTTGTTCAGGCGCTGGAGCGTGAATTGGCGGCCTCGGTCGGGGCGGCGACGGCCCATGCGATGGTGTCGCAGCTGGTCGGCGGTGCTTCTGTCTCGGTGCAGGATCTGCTGGCGGTGGCGGACGAATCGGCGCAGATGCTGGAGTATTCAAGCCAGCTTGAAATCAAGTCGCGCGAGCTGACCGATACCGCCGCGAAGCTGCGCCGTGCCAATGACAAGCTGACGCAACTGTCGCATCAGAAAGACAGTTTTCTGAGCCAGATCAGCCATGAACTGCGCACGCCCATGACCTCTATCCGGTCGTTCTCCGAGATTTTGCGCGATGCCCAAGGGCTCGGGCCCGAGGAAAAGACGCGCTATGCCTCGATCATCCACTCCGAAACCATCCGGCTGACGCGGCTGCTGGACGATCTGCTGGATCTGTCGGTGCTGGAAAACGGCGAGGTGTCGTTGAACCGTCAGCGCGGGTCGCTGCGCGATGTGCTGGATCAGGCCGTGACCACAGCGCGCGCCGCCAACACCCGCGCGATCACCATCGACCGCGATCTGCCGGGCGAGGAGGTGATGCTGGAGACGGATCTGGATCGGTTGGTGCAGGTTTTCATCAACCTTATCACAAATGCGCAGAAGTATTGCGTTGCCGACGACCCGCAACTGTCGATCCGCGCGCACCAGCGGGGGCGCCGCATCATTGTGGACTTGATCGACAATGGCGCAGGGATCGACGCGGCCTCGCAGGAATTGATTTTCGAAAAGTTTAGCCGTTTGCCCGGACAGGGCGGCGAGGGGGCCGGCCTGGGGCTGGCGATATGCCGCGAGATTGTCAAACGTTTACAAGGCGATATCTCGTATCTTACCGAGGTGTCGGGCACCGGTTTCCGGGTTGAACTGCCGTTGGCGCAGAATGGGGCCTAGGGCGATTTTTGCTGGCCTGTAAGGGGAATCGTAACTTTTCTGCATCATTTCATAGGGGTGAAATGGCAGTGAAGGATGCGTGCGATGGTGTAATGAATGTAAGTTTCGTCGGTTGATGTCGGGGACATCAGACGTGGGGGTGACAGCGCCGTTGTGGCGCTATCCGTTGGTATGGCTTCTGCAACGGCGCGGTTGGCTTAAGATGGTCTGACCCTAAGCGCGTTGACCCTTGGCGCGTTACGTTTACGCGTAGGGGGCGTTGAGCACACCGCGCATGTGGCTTAGGTCGTAGCCACCGGCCCGTGCGGCCTCGATCAGCGCGTCTGCTGGTTGTTCGCCTGCCTGACCCAAAGCCCATGCGATGGTGGACCGTGTACCCGAGGCGCAATAGGCCAGAACAACCTCGTCCTGCGCCACGCCGATCGCGCGGTTGTGGGCAATGACGTCGGGGGTCATGGTTTGGTGCGTCAACTCTTGCACTGCAAAGCGCAGTCCAGCCGCCTCTGCCGCGGCCTGGATGGCGGCATGCTGATGGCTAGGGGGCACTTCCGCGTCGGGACGGTTGCACAGGATCAAGGTAACGCCAGCCTCTTTGATCGCCTCCATATCGGAGGGGTCGATCTGAGGGGCAGCAAAGAAGCGGGGGGTGATTTGACGAATATCCATAGTTTGACTTATCCAGCCGCCCGCGTTGTGTCTAGTATCCGCCGCGCTTTGGGGGCGATCATCATACCCGCCAGCATGGTGATCAGAAAAATCAGGCCCCCCAAGCTGCCAAACCCAAGCGACGCCAGCGCTGGCCCCGGGCACAGCCCGACCAGCCCCCAGCCCGCGCCAAAGAGCACGGCCCCCACGATCAGCTTGCGGTCCAGCCGCGGGTCGGGGCGTTCGGGGAAATCTCCGCCCACCACGGGCCGCCGCCCGCGGGTCAGCGTCCAAGCGACTGCCATCGGCAAAATGGCCCCGCCCATGACAAAGGCGAGCGTCGGATCCCAATCTCCGAAGAAATCCAGAAACCCCTGGACCTTTTGGGTGTCGGTCATGCCCGACAGATATAGCCCGGTGCCAAACAAGGCCCCGGCGAGGGCAGCAAGCATATTGCGCATCTCAGACCCCTCCGACCAGGGCGCGCAGGGCGACAACCATCAGCGCGCCTGCCGCGATATAAGCGAGCGTGGCGACGATACCGCGCGGGCTCAGCCGCGAAATGCCGCAGACCCCGTGACCCGAGGTACAGCCATTGCCGATGCGCGTGCCCAGCCCGACCAGAAGACCGGCCGCGCCGACCAGCCACAGGTTCTCTGTCAGGTTGGTGGTGGCAGGGACGGGGGCAAAGACTGCGATCACCGCAGGGAAGATGATCAGCGCCGCCAGAAAGCTGCCGCGTTCGGCCCAAGCGCCGCGCGCCGATCCGTCCACCAGCCCGCCGATAATGCCGCTGGCCCCCATGATGCGGCCGTTGCCCAACAGGTAGACCGCAGCGCCGCCGCCAATCATCAGGCCGCCAATCAGGCCCCAAATCCAATCTGTTTCAATCATATGCTATATCGCCCTTTCGTACCGCCGTAAGCGGCGGGTGTCGGGAAAACATATAATGAATGCTGAATGTGTGGCAAGCCGCAAGCGCGAGGTTGACGCTGTGTTGGTCTCTGAGCGCTTGCTATCTATAGAGACAGGGGCGTTATCTATAGAGACAGAGGCAGAAAGTGGCCGTCACTTGCCTTAGCCGAGGATGATACCGACTACGACCATCATCAGCCCGATCACCGACAGCAGCAATGCGCCAAGGTTCATCGGCAGCACTTTTTGCAGGACGATCCGCATCTCTTCTTCGGGCAGGGCGGCGCGTTTGGCACGGGCCACGCGCAGGATACACCAGACAAGCCCGACCAACCCTACAAAGGAGATCGCCGCGCCCGCCCAGATCAGGACGTCAAAGAGTGAAAGAGATGCATTTTCCATAGGCCGCGAGCTATCCGAATTCCGCCCAATGGGCAAGAGTGGCTTGCGGCAGCGCAGGCACGCGGGTAGTCAATGCGCTGACCCATTCAAGACATAGGACGCCCCAGATGAGCGACAGTGCCACCAATCCCGAATCCCAAGACGCCATCGGTGATGCCACATATCGCGTGACCGCGAATGAGCTGCGCCAGTTCGTAGAGCGGATCGAACGGCTGGATGCCGAGAAGAAAGACCTCGCCGAACAGCAAAAAGAGGTCATGGCCGAAGCGAAATCCCGCGGTTACGACACCAAGGTGCTGCGCAAGATAATCGCTCTGCGCAAGCGTGAAGCCGATGATATCGCCGAAGAAGAAGCCGTGCTTGAGATGTATAAAGAAGCGCTTGGCATGTCCTGAGCCGGATGCGGTGCCTCGGGGGCTGATTATGCGCCCACTGGACGCCGCGCGAGACGTTTAATGCCATCGGTACGCGGGGGCAGGGGGCAATTCGGCCCGTCCCACGGGACCCCGCCGCCAAATCCGCTTGCGCCCAAGCGCAGGCCCCAATAGAAGAGCGGAAATTTTTCCGCCCGCGCCCCGCAATGCGCGGCCTTACCCTATGGAGCAAACATGCAGGTCAACGAGACGCTGAACGAAGGTCTGAAACGCGGCTATGCCATCACTGTGACAGCAGCTGAGCTGGAGGCCAAGGTCAACGAAAAGCTGGCCGAAGCGCAGCCCGAAGTCGAGATGAAGGGTTTCCGCAAAGGTAAAGTCCCAATGGCGCTGCTGAAAAAGCAGTTCGGCCAAAAGGTTATGGGCGAAGCAATGCAGGAAAGCATTGATGGCGCCATGCAAGAGCATTTTGAAAAGTCCGGCGATCGCCCTGCGATGCAGCCCGACGTCAAAATGGCGAATGAAGACTGGAAAGAAGGCGACGACGTCGAGGTCACCATGACCTACGAAGCACTGCCCGAGATCCCAGAAGTCGACCTGTCGTCCATCACGCTGGAAAAAATGGTTGTCAAAGCCGATGACGCCGCCGTTGAAGAGGCGCTGGCCAACCTGGCAGAGACCGCACAGGACTTTGAAGCCCGCGAAGAGGGTGCCAAGGCAGAAGACGGCGACCAGATCACATTCGATTTCCTCGGCAAAGTAGACGGCGAAGCCTTTGAAGGCGGCGCGGCGGAAGATTACCCGCTGGTTCTGGGCTCCAACTCCTTCATCCCCGGTTTCGAAGAGCAGCTGGTCGGTGTTGTGGCAGGCGACGAGAAAGACGTAACGGTTTCCTTCCCGGAAGATTACCAAGCGCCTCACCTCGCCGGCAAAGAAGCCGTGTTCGAGTGCAAGGTTAAAGAAGTGAAAAAGCCTGTTGCCGCGAAAGTGGACGACGAGCTGGCCAAGAAATTCGGTGCCGAAGATCTGGCTGCGCTGAAATCCCAGATCGCAGAGCGTCTGGAAGCGGAATATGCCGGTGCCTCGCGCGCTGTCATGAAACGCGGTCTGCTGGACGAGCTGGACAAGCTGGTCAGCTTTGACCTGCCGCCGTCGCTGGTCGAAGCCGAAGCAGGCCAGATCGCGCACCAGCTGTGGCACGAAGACAACCCCGACGTTCAGGGCCATGACCACCCGGAAATCGAAACCACCGACGAGCACAAGAAGCTCGCCGAGCGCCGCGTGCGTCTTGGCCTGCTGCTGGCCGAGCTGGGTCAGAAAGCCGAAGTTCAGGTCACCGACGCGGAAATGACGCAAGCGATCATGAACCAGGCACGTCAGTACCCCGGTCAGGAACGTCAGTTCTTTGAATTCGTTCAGCAAAACCAGCAGATGCAACAGCAGATGCGCGCTCCTTTGTTCGAGGACAATGTCGTTGATCACGTGTTTGAACAGGCGACATTGAACGAGAAAGAAGTGTCGAAAGAAGACCTGCAGAAAGCCGTAGAAGAGCTGGAAGACGAATAAGTCTTTCCCCTTTTTCGGTATGAAAAAGATCAAAGCCGTCCCGTTTGGGGCGGCTTTTTTCGTTAGACGGCTGGGGGGTTATCCGTTTTAGTGCAGCAAAATGCGGCAGTTCCGGTCAAGGGGAGGGTGGTAGACACATGTCAGATCAAGCCAGCAACAGGGCGCGTCGCGCCGCGAGAGCAAAGACACCCCTGACCGAGGAGGAGCGCAAAGCCCGCCGGCGTGCAAAGCGGAACCTGCGTCAGGCCGAGGCGATGGGCTTTCTCAAGGGGGTGACAGCGATGCTGAAGCCTGGCGATCTGGCGATGGACTGCGGGGCCAATGTGGGTGTCGTGACCCGTTTGTTGGCCGACACAGGCGCCGAGGTGATCTGCTATGAACCCGACCCTTATGCGTTTGAACAGCTCACGACGGCTGTGAAAGACCGCGCGAACGTGCGTCTGGTCAACGCGGCGGTTGGGGCCAGCTCGGGCACTGTGCGGCTGATGCGGGCCGCGAATTTTGACGACAATATGAAGCGGGCGTCGGTCAAAAGCACAATCGTCGATGGCGGGCGTACGATTGACGCAGACAATTATGTCGATGTCGCATTGCTCAATTTTCTGGAAATCATCAGGGCTGAAATCGATAAACGCGGCGAGATCGCTTTTGTGAAGATGGACATCGAAGGCGCGGAGCTTGATCTGCTTGAGGCGATGGATGCAGCGGATTTGATCAAGGGGATCAGGTGCTTGGTCGTGGAAACCCATGAGCGCAAGTTCGCGGATCTCAGACCGAGGTTCCGCGCGCTGCGCGAAACCTTTGCTGCGAAATACCCTGCGCGACAGGTGAACCTCGACTGGATCTGAGAGAGGCACGCCTGCGCCCATGGGGCAGCGCGGCGCGCCTTAGGGGGCTCAGCCTTTGCGCAGGCCGGTTTCAACCAGCATACCGCGTCGTTTGGCCTCGTAATAATAGCCGCGGGCGTACCATTTGATTGCGGAGGCGTGATCGCCATCAGACAGCAGCCAAGCGCCGCGCAGGTATTTGACGCCGTATTTCAAGTTTACATCAGGATCGAGAAGATCGCCGGCATCGCCGCGAAACCCCATGCCGCGTGCGGTGGCGGGCAGGATTTGCAGCAGGCCGAAGTAGGGCCCATTGCGGGCCTCTGGACGGTGGGTGCTTTCACGGATGGCAAGACGGTGGACCAACGGGCGGGGGACGTCGTAGTGGTCGGCCCATTTGTTGATCAGCCCGCGCAGCTCGGGCGTCTCGTTGGGATAGAGCGGCAGCTTGCGGGGCGCGGGGGCGGGCTCTGGTGCGGTACTGGCGCAGGCAGAGAGGGCAGGTGTGCAAAGCAACATCTGGCAAAGGGAACGACGTGTGAGGGCGATCATGCGGGTGACTCGCATCGTTGACGGGAGCCAAATACTTACAACGCCGGGGGCACCGCGCAACAAGGCCAGCGCCGGATGGGCAGAGGGTCGCTTAGCACAGGGCGGCATATTGCCGATCGCGCAATGAAAAACGCCGCCGCTGAGAGGTCAGCGGCGGCGTTTCATTTGGAATCAGATCGGAAGGCTTAGGCTTGCGCTTCGTCTTCGTCTGTTTTCTCGACAGCTTCTGCCAGATCGTCGTCGTCGGATGCGGCGGAGCCGATATCGTCGAACAGTTCAGAGATCTCGAATTCGGCTGCAGCTTCTTCTTCTGCGGCCAGTTCCTGGATCGACTTGCCTGCGGCCTGAAGCTCGGCCTCTTCAGGGGAACGTGCAACGTTCAGCTGAATGGTGGCTTCGACTTCGGGGTGCAGGACGACGGTGACGTCATGCAGGCCCAGGTCTTTGATCGGGCTGCCCAGAACGACCTGTTTGCGGTCGATGGTGAAGCCTTCGGCTGTGGCAACGTCTGCCGCGTCACGGGTCGTAACCGAACCGTAAAGCGCACCCGAATCGGAGGCGGAGCGGATGACGATGAACTGCTGACCGTTAAGCTTGTCGGCCAGTGCTTCGGCTTCTTTTTTGGTCTCGAGGTTTTGTGCCTCAAGCTGGGCTTTCTGACCTTCAAAGGCTTCGATGTTGGCTTTGGAAGCCGACAGCGCTTTGCCTTGGGGCAGCAGGAAGTTGCGTGCGTAGCCGGGCTTTACGTCCACGACTTCGCCCATTTGGCCCAGTTTGGCCACACGTTCCAGAAGGATAACTTGCATGTGCTTTCTCCTTACTTAACGGCGTAGGGCAGCAGGGCGAGGAAGCGGGCGCGTTTGATGGCACGGGCCAATTCACGCTGCTTTTTCGCGGAGACTGCGGTGATGCGGGAAGGAACGATTTTGCCGCGCTCAGAGATGTAGCGCTGCAGAAGACGTGTGTCTTTGTAATCGATTGCCGGTGCGTTGTCGCCCGAGAAGGGGCAGACCTTACGACGGCGGAAAAATGGTTTAGCGGCCATGGTTTATGTCCTTTATTGCAAGCTGATGATCAACGACGTTCGCGGCGTTCGCCACGCTCGGGGCGTTCGTCACGTTTCTGCATCTGAACCGATGGCAGCTCTTTGTGCTCATCAACTTTGATGGTCAGAACGCGCATCACGTCATCATGCAAACGCATCAGGCGTTCCATTTCCTGTACGGCGGTCGCTGGTGCGTCCGAACGCAGGAAGGCATAGTGGCCCTTGCGGTTTTTGTTGATCTTGTAGGCCATCGTTTTAACGCCCCAGTATTCGCTGTCGACGAGCTTGCCGTCGTTGTCAGCCAAAACTGTGCCAAAATGTTCGATAAGGCCTTCTGCTTGCGTGTTGGACAAGTCCTGACGCGCAATCATAACATGCTCATAAAGCGGCATGTGCACTCCTATTTATATCAAGGCGCATTTCATAGGCAGGGCATTTGCGTTTTGCGGCCCCACCACGAGAGTCTGCGCGGTTCAAAAGATGATGCAAAACGAAGGGCCGATATACACGGTTTTGCAGGCAGGGCAAGGGTGCGTTGGCGCTATGGCACGGGCGTCTATCGATTTGGGGCGGATGATCCTTTGAAAAGTACCACTTCGATCACGGTCGCGCCTCTTTTTCGTCATGAACCCATACGAGAACTGAAGCGGAGATCACACGGTTAAGCAAGGTTTATCAGAGCAATGGGCGCAGTTTCGAATTTCTCCGCGGATAGTCTTCAGTTTTCGGCACAGGCCGGAATGGTAGATGGCTCTCGGGCGGTGGTGCGCAGCGTCCAGCGGTTGTTGGGGGCGGCCTTGGTGCTGGCGGCGTCGGGGTTGTGGCTGACGCCGGGGTCGAACTTTGGGTCAGATGTGATGCTGTTCAAGGTCGGGCTGTCGGCGGTGTCTGTGATGTTGGGGGCAAGCCTTTTGCTGTCGGGGCAAAAGCCCGCGCTGCCCGAGATCCAGATCGACACGCTGCGGCGCGAGCTGCGTCTGGTGCGCCCGCGCACGATGGGGGCGCAACGGGTGCTGCAACGCTGCAGTTTTGGCGATCTGGGACGGGTGGAGCGTGTGGGCCGCAACTTTCACTTCTGGGACGGGCGCGGCAATTTCATCGTTGATGTCCATATCGCAGAGCGCCGCGTGGTCGATAACCTGACCTTTAGCCTGCGCGACTCGGGCCAGGCGATCTGATCGTAGCTTGGTCGTGATGTGCGTGTTTATGCATGTCTGACGCGCGACTGTTCGCCAATGCGCACTAACTGTTGAACACTGCTGGGTTGCTGAAACGCTGAAATGCTTCATGTATGGTGCAGACAAACGCCAACAGGAGTATTCCAATGACCATGAAGTCTGTCCTTCTTGCCACCGCCCTGACACTGGGTGCCACCTCTGCTTTCGCCGCCGAGAAATATGTGCTGGACGCAAGCCACAGCCAGATCGTCTTCACCTATAACCACCTTGGGTTCTCGACCACCACATCGATGTTCAGCGGTTTTGACGGTGAAATCATGCTGGACGAGGCAGAGCCCGCGAACTCCTCTGTCTCCGTATCTTTCCCGGTCAAAGACATGATCACCGGCTGGGAACCCCGCACCGAACACTTCATGACCGCTGATTTCTTTGGTGCCGAAGATGGCGACATGGTGACGTTCGAATCCACCGGTATCGAGGTCACAGGCGAAAAGACCGCATTGATCACCGGTGATCTGACCATGAACGATGTGACCAAATCCGTTGTGCTGGATGCCAAGCTGAACCAGATGGGCGAGCATCCGATGGCCAAGAAGCCTTGGGCCGGTTTCGACGCGACGACCACGGTCACACGCACCGATTTCAACCTTGGTCAGTTCGCGCCGTTCGTCAGCGACGAAGTGCAAGTGAACATCTCTATCGAAGCGATGAAGGCTGAATAAGCTTTCCACCGTTTATTAAGAAACGAGAACGCCGGGGCAGGACCCCGGCGTTTTTGCGTTTATGGGGGGCGGGGCCCTAGGGCCCGCGCCGACGTTGGCGGGATTACTGCCCGCGTGTGGCGGTGAGGTCGATATTCACCGTGACGCTGAACGCCAGCGTGCTTTCGTCCGTCACCGTTTCCCCGATGCCGAAGTTGCGGCGGTCCAGCGTAGTGGAGCCTGACATCCGGGCAGTGTCGTCCTGCAACGTCAGGGTGAAAGGCAGGTCGACCGGCATCGTCTGATCCTTGATCGTCAGGCTGCCCGCTGCGACATAGCCGTCGGCGGTGGCATTGATATCAGCCTGAAAAATCGCGGTGGGGAAGGCCTCGCTGTTGAAGAAATCCGCCCCCATCGCCTGATCCGTCACCGACCCGAGGCTCAGCGACGGGATCGCGACCGTGGTCGTTACGTCGCCCGCTTTGCCGGATTGTACGGTGTCGTCAAATGTGATCGCGGATGTCCAGTCGGCAAAGCTGCCAGCCACGACGGACCCGAACTGCGTGACTTCAAGCGCGATGGTACCATCCTGCACCTGCCAGTCAGAGGCGACATCCTCTAGCGCGGCAGTTTCGGTCGGGGCGGGTTGATCGCTTTGCTGGCCCAAGCCAAGGCCCAGCCCCAGCCCGAGGGCAATCGCGGCGACCCAGACCACAGTGGCGGTGACCACCGGCGCGGCAGAGTGGTGTTGAGCAGGCAGCGGGCCGACGACGGCTTCGCCCGGCAGCATCCGCCGCAGGGTCGAATCGCGGTCCACAACGTGGTGCTTCACCGCGCCGGCGATATGCAGGATCAACGCGCCGATCAGCAGTTTGCCCGAGATGACGTGCAGCGCGCCAAAGGCGTGCTCTACAGTTGTGTTCTTGGGAATAAACGGCAGCGACTGCCCCAGCGGCCACCAGATCGGCGCAAAGCCAGAGGCAGCGGCGTGGTTGATCCAGCCGGCCAGCGGGACGATCACCAGCGATCCATAGAGCACCCAATGCACCGTTTCCGCCAGCCAGCTTTCCAGACGGTGATCCGCGTTCAGCAGCCCCGGTTTGGGTTGGGTAAAGGCCCAGACGATGCGGGCAAGGGCGACAAAGAAGACCGTCACGCCCAGTGTTTTGTGCAGCGAGAAGAGCCACGCTTTGCGGGTCAGCGCCGCTTGCGTATCGTGGGGCAGATCGCTGGCATAAAGGCCAAGGGCGATCAGGGTGAGGATCAGCAGCGCGGTGAGCCAGTGAAAGAACTTGGTCACCTCGCCATAGCGGATTGAGGTATTGGTTAAGGCCATCTGGGTGCTCCGTCGCGAAATGGGTCGTTTCTGCTTACCGCAACGGGGCTTGGGGACCAATGCGGATCAGCGCACAGTCGCCGTGCAGGCTTGTTTGACAGCCACCCACGCGCTAAAGCGCTGGAAACGCAAATTCGGGGGACTTTATGACCATTGCATTCGTATATCCGGGCCAAGGCGCGCAAACCATCGGAATGGGCCGCGATCTGGCCGACGCCTATCCGGCGGCAAAGGCCGTGTTTGACGAGGTGGACGAAGCCTTGGGTGAAAAGCTGTCGACGCTGATCTGGGAAGGCGACGCGGAGGAGCTGACGCTGACACAGAACGCGCAGCCTGCGTTGATGGCGACCTCGATGGCGGCGATGGCGGCGTTGAAGGCCGAAGGCGTTACCGTCGACAAAGCGGCGTATGTCGCGGGCCATTCGCTGGGTGAATATGCCGCACTCTGCGCGGCGGGGACATTCTCGCTTGCCGATACGGCGCGGTTGCTGCGCATCCGGGGGCGGGCGATGCAGGCGGCTGTGCCCGTGGGGCAGGGCGCTATGGCCGCCCTTCTGGGGCTGAGCTTTGATCAGGCCGAGGCCGTCGCCGCAGAGGCCGCACAGGGCGAGGTCTGTCAGGTCGCCAACCAGAACGATCCGGCGCAGAATGTCGTTTCGGGCAGCAAGGCTGCCGTGGAACGCGCGATTGATCTGGCGAAAGCGGCCGGTGCCAAGCGTGCGCTGCTTTTGCCTGTGTCTGCTCCGTTCCACTGTGCCCTGATGGCCCCCGCCGCAGAAGAGATGGCCGGTGCGCTGGCGGATGTGACGATGAACGCCCCCGCCGTGCCCGTGGTGGCGAATGTGGTGGCCGAGGCGGTCACCGATCCCGAACAGATCCGCAAGCTGCTGATCGAGCAGGTCACCGGTCAGGTGCGCTGGATGTCGTCGGTTGAATGGATGGGCGCGCAGGGCGTGACCGAGGTCTGGGAAATCGGCGCGGGCAAGGCGCTGTCCGGCATGATCCGCCGTATCAACAAGGAAATCACCTGCGTGAACATCGGCACCGCTGCCGATGCCGCTGCCGTGAAAACGGCCTGAGTCAGGCTGCGAAAGGAATTACATATGTTTGATCTTACTGGAAAAAATGCGCTGGTCACCGGGGCTTCGGGTGGTATCGGCGCGGAAATCGCGCGCAGCCTGCATGCCCGTGGCGCGACTGTGGGCCTGTCCGGCACCCGCACCGAACCTCTTGAGGCGCTGGCCGCCGAACTGGGCGAGCGCGCCCATGTGCTGCCCTGTAACCTGAGCGATATGGACGCCGTTGACGCGCTGCCCAAACAGGCGGCCGAAGCGATGGGATCGGTCGATATTCTGGTCAACAACGCCGGCATCACCCGCGACAACCTGTTCATGCGCATGTCGGATGATGAATGGAATTCGGTCCTGAACGTCAACCTGACCGCGACATTCAAGCTGTGCAAAGGCGTGATGCGCGGCATGATGAAGGCGCGTTGGGGCCGGATCGTGAATATCTCGAGCGTGGTCGGGGCCACCGGTAACCCCGGTCAGGCGAATTATGCCGCGTCCAAGGCCGGTATGGTGGGCATGTCCAAATCGCTTGCCTATGAGGTTGCCAGCCGCGGGATCACCGTGAACGCGGTCGCCCCCGGTTTCATTACCACGGCAATGACGGACAAGCTGACCGACGACCAAAAGGCGGGAATCATGGGGCAAATCCCTGCGGGCCGTATGGGCGAAGCATCCGAAATCGCGTCGGCTGTTGTCTATCTGGCAAGCGCGGAAGCCGCCTATGTTACCGGAACCACCTTGCATGTGAACGGCGGCATGGCCATGTTGTGACCCTGCGCTGCAAAGCGTTTGCCAAATCTGCGTCTTGTGCTAAATGGGGCGCAGAATCCATCATAGGGAGGCTTGATTGCCCCCCTTACCTTGTGACAACAAGGGCCATAGCCGCCCCTCGGGGCACGATCCATACGGACCACATAAGGTTCTGACGGAAACAGAAGAGGGCAGGATTGCCCGAATGAATGAGGACTGAATATGAGCGACGTCGCAGACCGCGTAAAGAAGATCGTTGTAGAGCACCTGGGTGTTGAAGAAGACAAAGTTGTCGAGAACGCATCGTTCATCGACGATCTTGGCGCAGACAGCCTCGACACTGTTGAGCTGGTTATGGCGTTCGAAGAAGAGTTCGGCATCGAGATCCCCGATGACGCAGCCGAGAACATCCAGACCTTCGGCGACGCGGTCAAGTTCATCAAAGAAGCGTCCTAAGACGTTTTCGCCAGCCGCAGCCCCATAGGCGTCGCGGCGGCACGAGATTTAGAGAACGGCGTTCTTCCTAGCGGAAGGGCGCCGTTTTTGCTTGGGGGGACCGCGCGTCACTTGCCTTGCGCGGGCTGCGGCGTGACACTGGCTGCGACAGAAATTCAAGCGTGAAGGTAATTCACCACATGTCGCGATCAGTACCGACCATCAATACCGCCCGTCTCACCCTGCGCGCCATGCGGGCCGAAGACTTCCCCCGTTATGCTGACATCTGGGCCACGCCCGCCGTGGTGACCCATATTACCGGAAAGCCCAAACCCAAGGCCGAAAGCTGGGATGCGTTTCTGCGCAATGCGGGCCATTGGCAGATTGTCGGGTTTGGGCAATGGGCGATCCAGTCGCGCGGCACCCGCGAGATGGAAGGTCAGGTCGGGTTTTTCTTTGGTTCCCGCGGGTTTGGCGACGATTTCGATCCCTTTCCCGAGGCCGGCTGGGTGCTGGCCCCCGAAGCGCAGGGCACGGGGCTGGGGCTGGAAGCCGCGCGCGCGGCGCATGACTGGTTCGACCGCGTGGTGACGGGGCGCACGGTATGCATGATCGCCGTGGCGAATGCATCGTCGCTGCGTCTGGCCGAGACCTTGGGATATACCGCGCTGCGCGACATAGAGCTTGACGGCGACAAGATACGTCTGATGACGCGCAAAGGCCCGCCGGTCTGACCGTGGCTTGGGCGCTTCGCGTCTTGAAATTTACGGTCTCGGCAAGGTATAGCCGGTCAACGCAAAGAAACACCAAGGGGCTTGGATATGCGCAGAGTAGTAGTGACAGGTTTGGGATTGGTAACTCCGTTGGCCGATGGCGTGGAGGCCAGCTGGTCCAGAATTTTGGATGGTCAGTCCGGGGCGGGCAAGATCACGGGCTTCGATCCCAGCAAGCTGGTCACTCAATACGCCTGCGAAGTGCCGCTTGGCGACGGTACGGATGGTACCTTTAACGGCGACAAGTATATGGAGCCGAAAGAACAGCGCAAAGTGGATACGTTTATCCTGTTCGGCATGGCCGCAGCACAACAAGCGGTCGAGGATTCCGGCTGGATGCCCACGGACCGCGAAGATCTGGAACGCACCGGCGTCTTGATCGGGTCAGGCATTGGGGGCCTGAACTCTATCGCGAACACTGCCGTGATGATGCACGAGAAAGGCCCGCGCCGCGTGAGCCCGTTCTTTGTGCCCGGCGCGCTGATCAACCTGATCTCGGGTCAGGTATCGATTCGCTATGGATTCCGCGGCCCGAACCATTCGGTTGTGACCGCCTGTTCCACCGGTGCCCATGCGATTGGTGACGCAAGCCGTCTGATCCAGCATGGCGACGCGGATGTGATGATTGCCGGCGGGGCCGAGGCCGCGATTTGCGAGATCGGCATGGCCGGGTTCAACGCCTGTAAGGCGCTGTCCACCAAGCGGGGCGACGACCCCACCAAGGCAAGCCGCCCCTATGACGCGGATCGTGACGGCTTCGTCATGGGCGAGGGCGCGGGCATTGTCGTGCTGGAAGAATACGAACACGCCAAGGCACGTGGCGCGAAAATCTATGCCGAAGTGCTTGGCTATGGTCTGTCGGGCGATGCCTATCACATCACCGCCCCTGCCGAGGACGGCGACGGGGCCGAACGGTCCATGCGCAACGCCCTGCGTGGTGCCGGGCTGGAGCCAAAAGACATCGACTATATCAACGCGCATGGCACATCGACCATGGCTGATGTGATCGAGCTGGGCGCGGTCGAGCGGATGCTGGGTGATGCGGTTGAGACGGTCACCATGTCGTCGACGAAATCCGCGACCGGTCACCTGTTGGGGGCTGCTGGCGCGATCGAGGCGATCTTCTCTATCCTCGCGATCCGCGATCAGGTGGCCCCACCGACCATCAACCTCGACAATCCTGCGGTTGAAACCAAGATCGATCTGGCCCCGAACAAGAAGGTCGAGCGCAAGATTGATGTCGCGCTGAGCAACTCTTTCGGCTTTGGTGGCACCAACGCGAGCGTGATCTTCGGGAAAGCATCCTAATGTGGCGTCATATCGCGTCTAACGCTGTTACGTTTCTGATTTTAGGCTTGTTTTTGTTAGGCGGGATTATCCTGTGGGGGCGGGGGCAGTATGATGCCCCCGGTCCGCTGTCGCAGGCGATCTGCCTGCAGGTGGAGCGCGGGTCGAACATGCGTGCCGTGGGCGATGATCTTGCTACGCAAGAGGCCGTAAGCTCGGCTGCGATCTTCCGTCTTGGGGCAGAGTATGAGGAAAAGACCCGCGACCTGAAGGCGGGGAGCTTTCTGATCCAGCCCGAAGCCTCGATGAAAGAGATCGTAGACACCGTGACACGCGGCGGGGCAAGCACCTGCGGTACCGAAGTTGTCTACCGCATCGGTGTGAACCGCATCAGCACGCAGGTGCGCGAGCTGGACCCCGTAACAAGCCGTTTCGTCGAGCGTGCCGAATTCACCCCCGGTGAGGATGAGGTGCCAGAGGTCTATACCCAGACCAAGGCGAAGGCCGACACGCGGTTCCGCATCGCGATGGCAGAGGGCGTGACAAGCTGGCAGGTGGCCGAGGCGTTGAAAGCCATCGACCTGCTGTCAGGCGAGATCGCGGCGGTGCCTGCGGAGGGATCTTTGGCCCCCGACAGCTATGAGGTCTCGGAAGGGGACGACCGCGCCGAAATCCTGACGCGTATGGCCGCGGCACAAGAACAGCGTTTGGCCGAAGCCTGGGAGGCTCGCGATCCGGGGCTGCCTGTCGAGACGCCTGAGGAACTGTTGATCCTTGCCTCTATCGTCGAGAAGGAAACCGGCGTACCGGAAGAGCGCGAACAGGTGGCGAGCGTTTTCGTCAACCGTTTGAATCAGGGCATGCGTCTGCAGACGGACCCGACCGTGATCTACGGGATCACCAACGGGCAGGGCGTCTTGGGGCGTGGTCTGCGCCGCAGTGAGCTGCGCAAGGAGACCCCGTTCAACACCTACGTCATCGACGCGCTGCCACCGACGCCGATTGCGAACCCCGGACGTGCGAGCCTGATGGCTGCGGCACAACCGGCCAGCGAGGACTATGTTTTCTTTGTTGCCGATGGCACCGGCGGTCACGCTTTTGCCGAGACATTGGAAGAGCATAACGCCAATGTCGCGCGCTGGCGCCAGATCGAGGCGGAGCGTGGCGCGGAAGCGGCGGGCAATGCGTCGACGGGCGGAAACTAAGCGTCAGAGCGGGCGCGGATTTGGGTTAAATTAGGAATTTATTAACCATCGTAAGGGCTTGGAAGGTTTTGGTAACCTTGTTTTCCTTGACTTTGCGTCCGCTCTGACATAGAAATACGTCCATGCTAGAAGACATGGGCAAACGGCCCCGGATTAAGTTCCGGTGGCCGTTTTTTCGTGTCTGCTCGGGTTGGAGGTCCAAAACGAGAGGTAAGAGCAAGATGACGATGAATACCCCGGAACAGGAAATTGCTGCCAGCGAAGAGCAGCTTCAGGCGTTGCAGGTCGCGATCCGCGATTTGCGCCGCGAGATAGAGAGCCTGCGAGAACAGGCCCGATCCGGGGAGGAAGTAAACGAAACAGCAGCGTCGAAGGCATTGGGTAAGGCCAGTGGCATGGTGGCGACCTGCGTCAAGGTGGAGACCTATCTGAATGAGTGCAGAAACAGACAAGCGGGCATTGCCCGAGGCGGATACGCGCTGGACATGGAAAGGGCGCGGGCTGACATCGGGTGCAAGCTGGATCGGCTCCGCCGATGTTGCGGTGCAAGACCGGTTCTTGAATGATCTGGATGAGGGAGAGCTTTTGGCTCTCCCTTTTTTGTTCGAGTTCTGGGCCATGCCGCATCAGCTGCCCCCCGACGGCGACTGGCGGTCCTGGGTGATCATGGGCGGGCGCGGTGCGGGCAAGACGCGTGCGGGGGCGGAATGGGTGCGTGCGCAGGTCGAAGGGTCGCGGCCCTTGGATGCGGGGCGCTGTCGCCGCGTGGCGCTGGTGGGAGAGACCATCGAGCAGGTGCGCGAGGTGATGATCTTTGGCGATAGCGGGATATTGGCGTGCTCGCCCGCGGATCGGCGACCGGATTGGGAGGCGACGCGCAAGCGGTTGGTCTGGCCCAATGGAGCCGTGGCAACGGTGCATACGGCGCATGATCCAGAGGGGCTGCGCGGGCCGCAGTTCGATGCGGCCTGGGTGGATGAGTTGGCCAAGTGGAAGAAGGCGGAAGAGACGTGGGACCAATTGCAGTTCGCCTTGCGGTTGGGGGAGGATCCGCGGGTCTGTGTGACCACGACTCCGCGCAATGTCGGCGTATTGAAAAACCTGCTGGCGTCGCCGTCGACCGTGACCACCCATGCCCCGACAGAGGCGAATGCCGCGAACCTTGCGGGCTCTTTCCTGGAGGAGGTGCGGGCGCGCTATCGCGGGACGCGGTTGGGGCGGCAAGAGCTGGACGGTGTGCTGCTGGCTGATGCGGAAGGGGCGCTGTGGACCTCCGAGCGGATCGAGGCCGGGCGGGTGCGGGATGTGCCGCTGCTGGACCGGATCGTCGTGGGGTTGGACCCTGCCACCAGCGCCGGCGCGGGGTCGGATGAATGCGGGATCGTGGTGGTGGGCGCGCAAACCCAAGGCCCGCCGCAGGATTGGCGGGCCGTGGTGCTGGCCGATTGCACGGTGCAGGGGGCGACCCCGTCGGGCTGGGCGCGCGCGGCGATCAGCGCGATGGAGCAGTACGGCGCAGATCGCCTTGTCGCCGAGGTCAATCAGGGCGGGCAGATGGTGGCGGAGGTCTTGCGTCAGGTCGACCCATTGGTGCCGGTCAAATCGGTTCATGCCAGCCGTGGCAAGGTGGCGCGGGCGGAGCCTGTGGCGGCGCTTTATGAGCAGGGGCGCGTGGGGCATGTGGCGGGGTTGGACGCGCTGGAGGACCAGATGTGCCGGATGACAGCGCGGGGCTTTGAGGGCGGCGGATCGCCGGACCGCGTCGATGCGCTGGTCTGGGCGCTGCATGAGCTGATGATCGAGCCTGCGGCGCAGTGGCGGATGCCCGGGGTGCGTGGATTGTGAGCGCGTTGCGGAGGAGAGCGGCCCTTCGGGGAGAGTTTAACGGGCAAAATGAAGCGCTGTTGCGGGCGGGGCGTTCGCTCTGGTCGGGCGGCGTTAAGGGATTGGTGAGATCTTCATGGGGCGGTCAATGAGCAGGGAGAGCAGCGGCATGGTTTTTGATTTTCTCAAACGGGGGGCGGTTGAGGTGGTTGCGGAGAAGAAAGCCTCTGCCACGGGGCCTGTCGTTGCGGTTCAGACCAGCGGGCGCGTGGCCTGGAGCCCGCGCGATGTGGTCAGCCTGACGCGCAGCGGGTTTTGCGGCAACCCTGTGGGGTTTCGGTCGGTGAAGCTGATTGCGGAGGCCGCGGCGGCCCTGCCGCTGGTGTTGCAGGATGCCGCGCAACGGTTCGAGGCGCATCCGCTGCTGGATCTGGTGGCACGGCCCAATGGGGCGCAGGGGCGTGCGGAGCTGCTGGAGGCGCTTTATGCGCAGCTATTGTTGACAGGCAACGGCTACATCGAGGCGGTTGGCGCGGGGCCGGTGCCGGTGGAGCTGCATGTTTTGCGGTCGGATCGCATGTCGGTGGTGCCGGGGGCGGATGGCTGGCCGGTGGCCTATGAATATGCCGTCGGCGGGCGCAAGCATCGGTTTGACGTGGCCGGGGATACGGCCGCGATCTGTCACATCAAGAATTTCCACCCGCAGGATGACCATTATGGGTTCAGCCCGTTGCAGGCGGCGGCGATGGCCTTGGATGTGCACGGCGCGGCTTCGCGCTGGAGCAAGGCGTTGCTGGATAATGCGGCGCGGCCATCGGGGGCGATTGTGTATCGCGGGGCCGAGGGGCAGGGCAAGCTGAGCGATGATCAGTACGACCGTCTGGTCAGCGAGATGGAGAGCCACCATCAAGGCGCGCGCAATGCGGGGCGGCCGATGCTGCTGGAAGGTGGGTTGGATTGGAAGCCGATGGGATTTTCGCCCTCGGACATGGAGTTTCACCGCACCAAGGAGGCGGCGGCCCGGGAAGTGGCGCTGGCTTTTGGAGTGCCGCCGATGCTGCTGGGGATCGCGGGGGATGCGACCTATGCCAATTATCAGGAGGCGCATCGGGCGTTCTACCGGCTGACGGTCCTGCCTTTGGCCACGCGGGTTGCCGCGGCGCTTGGTGCGTGGCTGGCGGGGTTCACGCATGAGGCAGTGACGTTGAAGCCCGATCTAGATCAGGTGCCCGCCCTGGCGCAGGAGCGTGACGCGCAATGGGCGCGGGTGGCGGGGGCGGATTTCCTGTCGCAGGCGGAAAAGCGGTCCTTGTTGGGGCTGCCAGCGGTGGCGGCGGATGGTTGAGGAGATGGGATATGACCGGTTTGAATGTGCGCCGGGGTTGCGGTTGCAGGCGCATGAGAGGGTGAGCGCGATCCACCACGAGAATCTTTTGCAGCGACTCGACCGCTTGGAAGAGATGATGGAGCGGCTGGAGCGGCGGTTGTGGTTGACCGTCTATGGTGTGGTCGCGGTGATTTTGGCGCAGGCGGTACAGTCGTTTCTGGTGGTCGCGCCGTAGCAATTTGAACGCAAGGGAGGGTGTCATGGAAGATGGCATGCGCTTCGGCCTCGGGTCGAAGAACGGGAGAGGTTTGCCCAATATGGGCGCTGGGTTGGAGCATAAGTTCGCGCGTTTCGACGAGGGGCTTGTGGTGGAGGGCGGCACCGAGATCAGCGGCTATGCCAGCCTGTTCGGGCGGGTCGATCAGGGTGGTGATCTGGTGGCACGGGGGGCTTATGGCGCCTCGCTGGCGGCGGCGGAGGCCGCGGGGCGCCGGATCAAGATGCTATGGCAGCATGATCCGGCACAGCCCATCGGTGTGTGGGACGAGCTGCGCGAGGATGCGCGGGGGCTTTGGGTCAAGGGGCGGCTGCTGGACAGTGTGGCGCGGGGCCGCGAGGCGGCGGCCTTGATCGAGGCAGGGGCGATTGATGGCCTGAGCATCGGCTATCGCACGCAGCGGGCGGCCAAGAATGACGCGGGCCAGCGGGTGCTGCAGACCCTGGACCTGTGGGAGGTGTCGCTGGTGACCTTTCCCATGCTCCCCACGGCGCGGATCGCGGCCAAAGGGGATTTTATCGCCATCGGAGACGTCTTGCGCGGCATGGCCGGTGTCTTTGACGAGGCGCGGCGGAATTTGAAACGGAACGGAGGGTAAGCGGATGGAACGACACGAGGATGACATGGGCACCGAGCCCCGAGGCGCGGTCGAGGAGATGCGCCGCGCTGTGGGTGGATTTGTGCAGAATTTCAAAGGGTTTCAGGACGAGATGACGACCAAGTTGCAACAAACAGAAGAGCGAATGACTATGTTGGATCGAAAGATGACTTTGCCGGCGCGCACACCATTGGCGGGGGCTGTAGAGACGGGCGCGCCGCATCAGAAGGCGCTGCATGCCTATATCCGCAACGGCGACGACGACGGGTTGCGCGGGCTTGAGCTGGAGAGCAAGGCGCTGTCGGCGGCGGTGAATTCGGATGGTGGCTATCTGGTGGACCCGCAGACCTCGGATCGGGTGAAATCGGTGTTGAATGCCACGGCCTCTATCCGGGCGATTGCGTCGGTGGTGCAGGTCGAGGCGACCTCTTACGACGTGCTGGTGGATCATGCGGATGTGGGTGCCGGTTGGGCGACAGAAACGGGGGCCGTGTCCGAGACCGATACGCCGCAGATCGACCGGATTACCATCCCGCTGCACGAGTTGAGCGCGCTGCCCAAAGCTTCGCAGCGGTTGCTGGATGACAGTGCCTTTGACATCGAAGCCTGGTTGGCCGGGCGGATCGCCGATAAATTCTCGCGGGCAGAGGCCGCGGCCTTTATCCACGGGGACGGGATCGACAAGCCCAAGGGGTTTCTGGCCCATGCCACGGTTGACAATGTGATCTGGGAGTGGGGCAATCTGGGCTATGTGCCCACCGGTGTCGCAGGCGAGATCACGGCGGATGCCGTGGTTGATCTGGTCTATGCGCTTGGGGCGCAGTACCGCGCGCAGGCGAGTTTTGTTATGAGCTCGAAGACCGCGGGCATTGTGCGCAAGCTCAAGGATCTGGACGGGCGGTTCCTGTGGTCTGACGGGATGACGCAGGGCCAGCCCGCGCGGCTGATGGGCTATCCGGTGCTGGTGGCCGAGGACATGCCCGATGTGGCGGCGGATTCATTCTCGGTCGCCTTCGGGGATTTTGCCGCCGGTTACACCGTGGCGGAACGGCCCGACCTGCGGATCCTGCGCGATCCCTTCAGCGCCAAGCCGCATGTGCTGTTCTATGCCACCAAACGGGTGGGCGGCGACGTGAGCGACTTTGCCGCGATCAAGCTGCTGAAATTCGGCACCGCCTAAGGCGCGGGGTCGAATAGGGGGCTGGCGGTGGCTGGCCCCATCCCCCCGGACGCGCCGTAATGCGCCGGGTGCATTGCCTAGCTGCTGCCTCCGACCGAGCGATGCAGTCGGGGTGCGCGTTCGGGGGGCTTTGGCGGGCTAGATTTGGAGCGATGAGATGTTGATCGAAGAGACAGGGGTGGCGGAGGCCGATCTGCCGCTGGAGCCGTTCAAGGCGCATTTGCGGATGGGTAGCGGTTTTGGCACCGAGACGGTACAAGAGCCCGTATTGGCGAGCTTTCTGCGTGCCGCCATTGCCGCGATTGAGACGCGCACGTCCAAGGCGCTGATCTCGCGGTTGTTTACCATGACCGTGCAAGAGTGGGCGGACCCGCAGGCGCAGGCTTTGCCCGTGGGGCCGGTCCGGCAGATCGTGAGCGTCACCTTGGTGTCGCGGGATGCGATGGAGACGGTAATCGAGCCGCAGCGCTATTGGCTGGTGCGCGATATGCAGGCTCCGTTGTTGAAACCATCAGGGGCGATGTTGCCGTTCATTCCGCCGCAAGGGTCGGTGGAGGTCTTGTTCGAGGCGGGGCTTGGGGAAAGCTGGGGCGCTGTGCCCGCGGATTTGCAGCAGGCGGTGCTGATGCTGGCGGCGCATTACTATGAATACCGCCACGAGACCCGCCTTGGGGACGGCTGCATGCCCTTTGGGGTGAGCAGCCTGATCGAGCGCTACCGCCCGCTGCGGATCGGTTTGGGGGCACGCGCATGAGCCGGCTGTCGTTGAGCCGCCGCTTGGTGTTGGAGGCGCAGGTGCCTCAGCCTGATGGCGCGGGCGGAGAGAGCCGGAGCTGGGTGCGTGTGGGGGAACTCTGGGCGGATGTTACGGCGCGGCAGGGCCGGCGTTTGGGGCGTGGCGGTATTGCGGTGAGCCGCGGGGTCTATGTGGTGACGGTACGCGGTGCGCCAGTGGGCGATCCCGCGCGCCCCTTGCCGCTGCAGCGCTTTCGGGAGGGCACACGGGTCTATCAGATCCAGTCGGTGGCCGAGCAGGACGCACAGGGGCGGTATCTGGCCTGCCTGACCCATGAGGAGGTGGCGGTATGAGCTATGGCATGGGGTTTGCCCTGCAACAGGCGGTCTTTGGCGTGTTGAGCACGGATCAGGAGATCACGGCGCTGGTGGGGGATGCGGTTTTTGATGCGGCTCCTGCCGGAGAGGTGCCGGCGCTGTATGTGCAGCTGGGGTCCGAAGCGGTGCGCGATGCCTCTGACGGGACGGGCGGCGGGGCGGAGCATCGGTTCACGGTTCTTGTCGTCACGCATCATGCGGGGTTCGCCCCTGCGAAACAGGTGGCCGCTGCGGTGAGTGATGCGTTGGTCGGTGGGCAGTTTGGCCTGAGCCGCGGGCGGCTGGTGAGCTTGCGGTTCGAGCGGGCCGTCGCACGACAGGTCGGGGCGGATGCGCGCCGCCAGATAGAGATGCGGTTCAGGGCGCGGGTTCAGGACAGCTGAGCCGAGGTTTCAGGAAATTAACAGGAGAGTGGATATGGCTGTTCAAGCGGGCAAAGACCTTTTGGTCAAGGTGGACATGACGAGCGATGGTCAGTTCGAAACGATCGCGGGGCTGCGGGCCACGCGGGTGAGCTTTAACGCGGAGCCGGTTGAGGTGACCTCGCTTGACAGTGAGGGGGGCTGGCGGGAGCTGCTGGCGGGCGCGGGCGTCCGATCTGCCGCAATCAGCGGGTCGGGTGTGTTTCGCGATGCGGGCACGGATGAACGCGCGCGGCAGTTGTTCTTTGACGGGCTGACGCCGGATTTTCAGATCGTGATCCCCAGCTTCGGCATTATCGAGGGGCCGTTCCAGGTGGCGGCCATTGAGTATGGCGGGTCGCTGAATGGGGAGGCGACCTATGAGCTGAGCTTGCAATCCGCGGGGCAGCTGAGCTTTACCGCGGATACGGCAGACGCGCCCGAGAGCGGGGTCTGATCATGGTGAACCGGTGGCGAGGGGATGTGGCGCTGGTGGTGAATGGTCAGCGACGCGTGGCACGGCTGACCCTGGGGGCCTTGGCCGAGCTGGAGGAGACGCTGGAGGAGCCGTCTCTGGTGGCTTTGGTCGAGCGGTTCGAGGGGCATCGGTTCAGCAGTCGGGATGTGCTGTTGCTGTTGGCCGCGGGCCTGCGTGCAGGGGGGACTGAGGTAAGTGCCGAGACGCTTGCGCAAGCCGAGATCGAGGGCGGGCCGGTTGCCGCCTCTCAGGCCGCCGCAGAGCTTTTGGCGCGTGCCTTTGTTGTGCCGGTATGAGCGTGCCGCCCAAGAGGACCACGACAGAGACCGCGCCGGGGATGGACTGGGCCGCGCTACTGCGGGCGGGGCTGAGGGGGTTGACGCTGACGCCCGACGCATTCTGGGCGCTCACGCCGGCAGAGCTGCAACTGATGCTGGGGAGCGAGGCGGGGCGGGCTCCGCTGTTGGGGGATGGATTGGCAGCCTTGATGGCGGCTTATCCCGATAGGCAGAGAGAGGAGGACTGATGGCACAGGATGATACATTCGAGGGGCTAGAGGATGGCGCAGAGCGGTTGAATGAGACGCTTGGCGCGACGGCCACGCTGGTGGCTGGCTTCGATGCCGAACTGCGCCGCATGCGCAGCGCATTGGCCGCGACAGGCAAGGATGTCGCGACGTTAGAGAAGGGGCTGAGCCGTGGATTGCGCAAGGCCTTTGATGGTGTCGCGTTTGACGGGATGAAACTGTCGGATGCCCTGTCCACCGTGGCGCGGTCGATGGTGAACACGACGTATAACGCGGCGATGAAGCCGGTGTCCGATCACGTCGGCGGGCTGATCAGTCAAGGTGTGGGATCACTGGTGCAGGGAATACTTCCCTTTGCCGACGGGGCACCGTTTTCCCAAGGACGTGTGATGCCTTTTGCCCAAGGGGGGATTGTCAGCACCGCGACAGGCTTTGGCATGCGCGGGGGGATGGGGCTGATGGGCGAGGCCGGACCGGAGGCGATCATGCCCTTGGCGCGGGGGCCGGACGGTAAGCTGGGTGTCAAAGGGGGCGCGAGCGGCGGGACGACCGTGGTCATGAATATCACCACCCCTGATGTGCAGGGATTCCAACGCAGTCAAAGCCAGATCGCCGCTCAGCTGAGCCGCGCGCTGAACGCTGGCAACCGTAACCGCTAGGGGAGCAAGCCGATGAATTTTCACGATGTCAGATTTCCACCCAGCCTGAGCTTTGGATCCCTCGGAGGGCCGCAACGCCGTACCGATGTGGTGACGCTCGCCAACGGGTATGAGGAGCGCAACACCCCCTGGGCCCATTCACGCCGTGTGTATGATGCGGGGCTGGGGATGCGCTCTATCGACGATATCCAAGCGCTCACGGGGTTCTTCGAGGCGCGTATGGGGCAGATGTACGGGTTTCGCTGGAAGGATTGGGCGGATTTCAAATCCTGTGCCTCTTCGGTCGGGGTCACGTTCGAGGATCAGAGCCTTGGCTTCGGGGATGGTGTTCGGACGGACTATCAACTGGTCAAGACCTATAGCTCGGGCGGGCATAGCTATGTCAGGCCTATTACCAAGCCGGTTGCCGGAACCGTGCGTGTGGGGATAGAGCAGGACGCCCTGCAAGAGGGGAGCGACTATGAGGTTGATCTGAGCACGGGCATCATCCGTTTCGCCCATGCGCCGGACCCCGAGATGCAGGTGTCGGCGGGGTTTGAATTCGACGTGCCTGTCCGCTTTGACACGGATCGCATTCTGGTCAGCGTTGCCAGCTTTCAGGCGGGGCAGGTGCCGGATGTGCCTGTGATCGAGGTGCGGGTATGAGCGGGGCGGGCAAGGACGCGGTGTTGGCGCATGCGCGCACGGGTCTGACGACGCTGTGCACGGCCTGGGCAATCCGGCGGCGGGACGGGGTGACGCTCGCGTTTACCGACCATGATCAGCCGCTCGACTTTGATGGATTGGCGTTTCGTGCGGATAGCGGGCTGAGTGCGCGGGCCTTGGCGCAGAGCACGGGGCTGTCGGTGGATAACACAGAGGCGCTGGGCGCGCTGAGCGATGACGCGATCCGCGAGGACGAGATCGAGCAGGGGCGCTTTGACGGGGCGGAAGTGTGCTGCTGGCGGGTGAACTGGGCCGATGTGACCGCCCGCTGCATGATCTTTCGCGGCACGATTGCCGAGATGCAGCGCGCGGGCGGTGCCTTTCGCGCAGAACTGCGCGGGTTGACCGAGGCGTTGAACCGGCCCTTGGGGCGGGTGTTTCAGAAGCCCTGCACCGCGGTGCTGGGGGATGCGGCCTGCGGGTTTGATCTGGCGACGGCGGGCTATGCCGTGACACTCGCGACGCAGGAGCACGAGGACGGGCGGGTGTTCCGTTGGGAGGGGATCAACGGGTTTGATGACGCATGGTTCGCGCGGGGCCGGCTTGAGGTGCTGGACGGCCCTGCGGCGGGGCTTTGGGGTATGATCAAACACGACCGGGTGCTGGAGGGTCGGCGCGAGGTCGAGCTGTGGGAGCCGATCCGCGGTGCAATCACCGCCGGGCAACGGCTGAGACTGGTGGCAGGCTGCGACAAACGCCACACCACCTGTCGTCTGAAGTTCAACAACCTGCTGAACTTTCAGGGCTTCCCTGATGTGCCGAGCGCGGATTGGATGATGGCGGTGCCGAAATCCTCGGGTAGCAATACCGGCGGATCGTTAAGATGAGCGCGCGCGGGACCGCCGTAGTGTCTGCGGCGCGGGTATGGATCGGTACGCCCTACGTGCATCAGGCGGCGCGCAAGGGGGCGGGCTGTGACTGCCTTGGCCTGTTGCGCGGTATCTGGCGCGAGGTGATGGGGGAGGAGCCCGAGGCGATCCCTTCCTATTCAATGGACTGGTCAGAACCACAGGGGGACGAGCGGCTTTGGCGCGCTGCGCTACGTCACCTCTCGCCCAAAGTCCTGATCGATGAGGCCCCCGGTGACGTGCTGCTGTTCCGGATGCGCAGCGGGGCGGTGGCGAAACATCTGGGCGTGGCGGCAGAGGTCGGCGCGCAGGCGAGCTTTATCCACGGCTACAGCGGGCATGGGGTGACGGAAAGCCCGCTGAGCCTGCCGTGGCGCAGGCGCATTGTGGCGCGTTTTGAATTCCCGGCGGAGGCGATCTGATGGCGACGATACTTCTTTCAACCGCAGGTGCGGCGATTGGCGGCTCTGTCGGGGGCACATTGGCGGGCTTGTCTTCGGTCGCCATTGGGCGTGCCGTGGGGGCGACCCTTGGCCGTGTGATCGACCAGCGGCTGCTGGGGCAAGGGGCACAGGCGGTCGAGACCGGCAAGGTTGACCGCTTTCGTTTGACCCAGGCGGGCGAGGGCGCGGCGATTGCGCAGGTCTATGGCCGGATGCGTGTCGGGGGACAGGTGATCTGGGCCTCGGATTTCGCCGAGACGACGACAGTGACGGGCGGCGGCGGTGGCAAGGGCGCGCCCTCGACCCCGCAGACGACGGAATACAGCTATAGCGTCAGCCTCGCCATCGCCCTGTGCGAAGGGGAGATCACCAGCATTGGCCGGATCTGGGCGGATGGGGAGGAAATCTCGGCCCAAGCGCTGAATATGGCGGTTTATCGCGGGACGCGCGATCAACTGCCCGACCCGACGATTGCCGCGATCGAGGGGGCGGACGCGGTGCCGGCCTATCGTGGCACGGCCTATGTGGTGATGGAGAACCTCGGGCTGGGGCAATTCGGCAACCGCGTGCCGCAGTTTTCCTTCGAGGTGCTGCGTGCAGAGGAACCGGATGCGCCTGCCGCCGACATCAGCGTCACCCATGGGGTTCAAGGTGTCGCGCTGATTCCCGGCACAGGGGAATACGCGTTAGCGACGACTCCGGTGCATTATACCGACGGGCAGGGTGGCCGGTGGAGCGCCAATGTCTCTACCCCCGACGGGCGCAGTGATTTCGCCGCCGCGCTTGAGGATGCCACGCAGGACCTGCCGCAGCTGGCTGCCGCGTCGCTGGTCGTCTCGTGGTTCGGCGATGATCTGCGGTGCGGAGAATGCCGCCTGCGCCCCAAGGTGGAAAGCGCCGAGGACGAGGGCGAAAACATGCCGTGGCAGGTGGCAGGTCTGACCCGAGGCACCGCCGGCGTGATCGCCCGCGAGGACGACCGACCGGTCTATGGCGGCACCCCCACAGATGCCGCGGTGATCGAGGCGATCCATGCCATTCAGGCGGCGGGCAAGGCGGTGATGTTCTACCCGTTCATCCTGATGGACCAGCTAGAAGGGAATGCTTTGCCCGATCCCTATAGCGATGCGGGTACCCAGCCCAAGCTGCCTTGGCGGGGGCGGATCACACTGGCGAAAGCGCCGGGTCAGGCGGGCAGCTCTGACGGGACGCTGAGCGCGCATAACGAGGTGGCGGCGTTCTTTGGCACAGTCACGGCGGCGGATTTTACCGTTGCGGGCGGGCAGGTCATCTATTCCGGACCGCAGGAATGGTCGATGTCGCGGTTCATCCTGCATTATGCCGCCCTGTGCAAAGCCGCAGGCGGGGTAGAGGCCTTCTGCATCGGCACCGAGATGCGCGGGCTGACGCAGATCCGCGGGGCGGGGAACAGCTTTGTCGCGGTGCAGGCGTTTCGCGCGCTGGCCGCAGAGGCGCGGCTGCTTTTGGGCGCGGGCACCAAGATCAGCTATGCCGCGGATTGGTCCGAATATTTCGGCTATCACCCGCAGGATGGCAGCGGCGATGTGTTCTTTCACCTTGATCCGCTGTGGGCCGACGACACTATCGATTTCATCGGTATCGACAATTATATGCCGCTGTCCGATTGGCGCGACGGTACAGATCATCTGGACGCGCAGCAAAGCGACAGCATTTATGCTCTCGACTATCTGGCGGGTAATGTTGCGGGGGGCGAAGGGTTTGACTGGTATTACCATTCGCCCGAGGCGCGCGCGGCGCAACGCCGTACGCCGATCACCGATGGCACCCATGGGGAGCCTTGGGTTTACCGTTACAAGGATCTGCGCGGCTGGTGGGAGAACCTGCACCACAATCGTATCGGCGGTGCGCGCGCAGCAGAGCCGACGGGCTGGCTGCCAAGGTCCAAGCCCATCTGGTTTACGGAATACGGCTGCGCGGCGGTGGACAAGGGGACCAACCAGCCGAATAAGTTTCTTGACCTCAAAAGCTCTGAAAGCAGTTTGCCGCGCTATTCGTCGGGCGCGCGGGATGAGTTGATGCAGATGCAATATCTGCGTGCCGTGGGGGATCATTGGCGGGATCCGGCGCATAATCCGATCTCGGCGGCCTATGGCGGGCCGATGGTGGATATGACCCGCGCCTTTGTTTGGGCCTGGGACACGCGGCCCTATCCTTTCTTTCCCAATAATCGCGCACTGTGGAGCGATGGTCGCAATTACGCCCGTGGGCATTGGCTGAACGGCCGCAGTGCGGCGCTGCCCTTGTCCGAGCTCGTGGCGGCGATCTGCCGTCGTGCTGGTGTTAACGATTTCGATACCTCTGGGCTGTATGGCTATGTCCGCGGCTATGTGGTGGACGAGGTGGCTGATGCGCGCGCGGCGTTGCAGCCGTTGATGCTGCGCTATGGCTTTGATGCGGTGGAACGCGACGGGGTGTTGCGTTTCATCATGCGGGACGGATTGGATGCCGTGCCGCTGAACAGAGAAACGTTGGCTGTTTCGGGTGATCTGGAGGCACCGGTGGAACAGTCCCGTGAGGCAGAGGCGGAACTTTCGGGGCGTCTGCGCTTGCGGTTTGTGCAGGCGGATGGCGATTACGAGGTGATCGCGGAAGAGGCGATCTTGCCTGACGACGCGACCCATGCGGTGGCGATGTCAGAGTTCAATATGGCGCTCACCCGGGCGGAGGGGCACCAGACAGCTGAACGCTGGCTGATAGAGGCGCGTGTGGCACGCGAAGGGGTGCGTCTGGCGTTGCCGCCGTCGATGATGGATGTGGGCGCGGGCGATGTGATTGCCTTGCCGCCAGACGATGGCGAGGGGGAGGCGCTGTACCGTGTGGATCGGGTCGAGATGGGGGAGATGTCTTTGATCGAGGCCGTGCGGATCGAGCCCGAGGTCTATGACCCCGCGCCCTTCGATGACGAATTGGTCGCGTTGAAACCCTTTGTCGCGCCCGTACCGGTGAACGCGCTGTTTCTGGACCTGCCGCTGCTGCGCGGTGACGAGGTGCCCCATGCGCCGCATATTGCGGCCAGCGCACGGCAATGGCCGGGCAATGTCGCGGTCTATGCCTCTGGCGGGGAAACGAATTTCAGGTTGAACACCCTGATGCCCTTGCGCGCGACAATGGGGGTCACGCAAAACGACATGGCCCATGCGCGCCCCGGTGTGGTGGATCGCGGGCAGGCGCTGCAGGTCACGCTGACCAGCGGCGTGTTAGAAAGTGTTGATGAGGCCGATCTGCTGGGCGGGGCCAATCTGGCGGCTATCGGCGACGGCTCTGCCGACCGGTGGGAGGTGTTCCAGTTCGCGCAGGCCGAGCTGATCGCCCCGCAAACCTATCTTCTGCGCGACCGGCTGCGCGGGCAAGCGGGGTCGGATGGGGTGATGCCGGATGTCTGGCCAGCGGGATCGCAGTTTGTGCTGCTCAACACTGTCCCTCGCCAGATCGAGCTGAGCCCGAACCTGTTGCGGATCGCGCAGACCTATCGCATCGGGCCTGCGGGCCGTCCGCTGAACGACCCAAGCTACGTTCAAAAAACCGAGAGCTTTGACGGCACCGGGCTGCGCCCCTATCGGCCCTGCCACCTGCGAATAACAGAAGAGGCGGGGGCGTTGCGGTTTGGCTGGATACGCCGGACGCGGATCAATGGCGACGGGTGGACGGAGTTCGATGTGCCACTGGCCGAGGAAAGCGAGCAATATCAGCTGCGTATCCTGCAAAACGGTGTTGTCCTGCGCGAAGAGCTCGTGGACCGCGCAAGCTGGACCTATACCGCCCAAATGCGCGCAGCTGACGGGGCGGCGGGGCCTGCGTTGATCAGTGTTGCGCAGGTTTCTGCGCTATACGGGGCGGGGACCGCGCTGTTTGGCGAGATCAATTTGTGATAAACTGCGCGTGTAAACCCTTGGCTTTGCGTTTGGCACTTGGGCGGAACCTGCTATATCGTGGGGACAAAGAAGGATGGTCTTATGGCAAATGCACGCACGAATATCGCCACGGTGGATCCGGTTTGGGATCAGATCCAGACGGAAGCACAGAATGCTGTCCGCGATGAGCCGCTGATTGGCGGTTTTGTCCACGCCACGATTCTGCACCATAAATCCATCGAGAAAGCGCTATCCTACCGTATCGCGGCGAAGCTGGCCTCGAATGAAATGTCGATGATGGTGGTCCATGAGATGGTGGAGGAGGCCTTTGCCAGTGATCCTGACCTGATCAAGGCGGCACGGGCCGATCTGGTGGCGATTTACGAGCGTGATCCCGCCTGCCACCGGCTGTTGCAACCGATCCTGTATTTCAAAGGCTATCAGGCCGTGCAGGCCTACCGTGTGGGCCATCACCTGTGGAAACAAGGTAAACGGGATCTGGCCTATTTCGTGCAGATGCGCGTGAGCGAGATTTTTGGCGTCGATATCCACCCCGCCGCGACGATCGGTAAGGGAATCATGATCGACCACGCCCATTCCGTCGTGATTGGCGAAACCGCGGTCGTGGGTGACAATGTGTCGATGCTGCACTCGGTCACTTTGGGCGGGACGGGCAAGGAGGAGCAGGATCGTCACCCGAAGATTGGCAACGGCGTATTGATCGGCGCGGGGGCGAAGGTGTTGGGCAATATTTCTATCGGGCATTGCTCGCGCATTGCGGCGGGGTCTGTCGTGCTGGAATCGGTGCCGCCCTGCAAGACCGTCGCGGGCATCCCTGCGCGCGTTGTCGGTGAAGCGGGCTGCGATCAGCCGTCGGTCTTGATGGACCACATGCTGGGGCCGCAGGGCGAAATTAATATGTAATTTTGGGGCTTGGGGCCGGGCGCCTTAGTCGCGAGGCAAAAAGGCCGGACCCGTCATTGGGGCCGGCCTTTTTTTTGTGAGGCCGGGGGCTGTCTGCCCCCGGACCCCCGAGGATTTGGATCCATTTGGAAGAGGGGTTACGCCAGCATCATCATGGGGTTTTCGAGATTGTCCTTGATGGCGCTGAGCAGCTGCGCGCCCAAGGCACCGTCGATGACGCGGTGATCGACAGAGAGGGTGACGGACATGACCGTGGCGACGGCGAGCTCCCCATCTTTGCCGACGATGGGTTTCTTGACGCCCGCGCCGACGGCCAAAATCGCGCCATGGGGTGGGTTGATGACCGCGTCGAAGTTGTCGATCCCGAACATGCCGAGGTTCGAGATGGCGAAGCTGCCGCCCTGATATTCATGCGGCGCAAGCTTGCGGTCGCGTGCACGGGTGGCGAGGTCTTTCATCTCTGCCGAGAGGGTCGAGAGCGATTTCATCTCGGCGTCTTTCAGCACAGGCGTGAACAGGCCGCCTTCGATGGCCACGGCGACGGCCACATCCGAGGGCTTGAGCTTGAGGATGCGATCACCGGCCCAGACGGCATTGGCGTCAGATACGGTTTGCAGCGCCAGCGCACAGGCCTTGATGATGAAGTCATTGACCGACAGCTTCACGTCGCGGGCTTCGAGTTGTTTGTTCAGCTCACCGCGGAACTTCAGCAGCGCGTCGAGTTCGATATCGCGGCGCAGGTAGAAATGCGGGATCGACTGTTTGGCTTCGGTCAGGCGCGCGGCGATGGTCTTGCGCATGCCGTTGAGGGAGATTTCCTCGAACGCGCGGCCTTCGTAGATTTTCATCACAGCGTCGGCGGAAGGGCCCGCAGCAGGGGCCGCTGTGGCTGCCGGTGCGCTGGCGGTTTGCGTGCTTTCGGCCGGTTTGGCTTTGGTGCTACCGGCGGAGGCTGCCTCCACATCTGCTTTGATAATGCGACCATGCGGGCCAGAGCCGGAGAGTTCGGTCAGGTCCACGCCTTTGTCTGCCGCGATGCGACGGGCCAGCGGTGTCACAAATAGCCGTTTGCCGTCACTGCCCTTGGGCGCGGCGGGGGCGGATTTGCCTGTGTCGTTGGCGTCGCTTTCGCCGCGGCCGTAGCCTTTTTCAGGGGCCGCGTCCTGGTCGGGGGCATCTTCCTTGGCGCTGTCCTTGGCAGCCGGGGCAGGGGCGCTGTCAATGTCTGACGCTTCTTCGCCCTCTTCCAGCAGCACGGCGATGGGGGTGTTCACCTTGACGCCTTCGCTGCCGTCACCGATCAGGATCTTCCCGATGGTGCCTTCGTCGACGGCTTCGAATTCCATCGTCGCCTTGTCGGTTTCAATCTCGCACAGGATATCACCGGAGGAGACGCTATCCCCTTCGGCGACAAGCCATTTCGCCAGCGTGCCTTCTTCCATCGTGGGGCTGAGGGCGGGCATGAGGATTTCTATGGGCATGTGGACCGCTCCTTACTTGTAGGTGACTTTTTTGACCGCCGCGATGACCTCGTCCGTGGTGACAAGCGCCAGTTTTTCGAGGTTTGCGGCATAGGGCATGGGCACATCTTTGCCGGTGCAGTTGATCACCGGTGCGTCCAGATAGTCAAAGGCTTCCTGCATGATCACGCTGGAGATGTAGTTCCCAACGGAGCCTTGTGGCCAGCCCTCTTCGACGGTGACAAGGCGGTTGGTCTTCATCACCGACTTGATGATGCTGGCGGTGTCCATCGGGCGCAGGGTGCGCAGGTCGATGACTTCGGCGTCGATGCCTTCTTCGGCCAGCTTTTCAGCGGCTTCCAGCGCATAGGTCATGCCGATGCCAAAGCTGACGATCGTGACATCCGTGCCCTCGCGCCAGATGCGGGCCTTGCCGAAGGGGACGGTATAATCCTCGACATCGGGCACATCGAAGGATTTGCCGTACATGATTTCATTTTCAAGGAAAACGACGGGGTTGGGGTCGCGGATCGCGGTTTTCATCAAGCCTTTGGCATCGGAGGCAGAGTAGGGCATCGCCACCTTAAGGCCGGGGATCTGCATGTACCACGCGGCGTAATCCTGGCTGTGCTGCGCGCCGACGCGGGCAGCGGCACCGTTTGGCCCGCGGAAGACCATTGGTGCGCCCATCTGACCGCCGGACATATACAGCGTTTTCGCGGCGGAGTTCAGGATGTGGTCGATCGCCTGCATGGCAAAGTTCCAGGTCATGAATTCGACGATGGGGCGCAGCCCGCCAAAGGCAGCACCCACACCGATACCGGCAAACCCGTGTTCGGTGATCGGCGTGTCGATGATCCGCTTGGCCCCGAATTCATCCAGCAAACCCTGGGAGATTTTATAGGCACCTTCGTATTCGGCGACTTCCTCGCCCATCAGGAACACATCTTCGTCACGGCGCATTTCTTCGGCCATGGCATCGCGCAGGGCCTCGCGCACCGTCTGCTGTTTCAGCTTGGTGCCTTCGGGCCAGTCGGGGGTGGTGTCGGTTTCCGGTGCCTTCGGGGCCTCGGCGTCGGGCTTGGCGGCGGCGGGCGCTTTGTCGGCTTTGGCGTCGTCGCTGTCGTCGGCTTTGGTCTGTTCCGCCGGTGCGGCGCTGGACGCGCTGTCGATGTCAGAGGCGTCTTCGCCTTCTTCCAGCAGCACGGCAATGGGGGTGTTGACCTTGACGCCTTCGGTGCCGGCGTCGATCAAGATCTTGCCGATGGTGCCTTCGTCGACGGCTTCGAATTCCATCGTGGCCTTGTCGGTTTCGATCTCGGCCATGATGTCACCCGAGGACACGGTGTCGCCCTCTTTGACCAGCCATTTGGCAAGCGTGCCTTCTTCCATTGTGGGGCTCAGTGCGGGCATGAGAATTTCGATTGCCATGGTTCAAGCCTCCTGTGGGACTTCGGTTGCGTAGATATCTGTCCAAAGCTCTTCCGCCGCGGGTTCGGGGCTTTCTTTGGCAAACTCCGCGCTTGCGTTAACGATTTCCTTGATCTCTTTGTCGATCGCTTTCAGATCGTCCTCGCTGGCGTGTTTATGTTCCAGCAGGATGTTGCGCACCTGTTCGATGGGGTCGCGTTCGTCGCGCATTTTCTGCACTTCTTCGCGGGTCCGGTATTTGGCCGGGTCCGACATCGAATGCCCGCGGTAGCGGTATGTCTTGATTTCCAGAATATAGGGGCCGTCGCCCGAGCGGCAGTGTTTCACCGCGCGTTCGCCCGCGTCCTTGACCGCCAGCACATCCATGCCATCCACCGCTTCGCCGGGGATGCCGAAAGCCTTGCCGCGTTCCCAGATTTCAGCGCTGGAGGTAGAGCGCTGCTGCGAGGTGCCCATGGCATATTGGTTGTTTTCGATGATGAAAATCACCGGCAGTTTCCACAGGGCGGCCATGTTGAACGTCTCGTAGACCTGACCCTGGTTCGCGGCACCATCCCCGAAATAGGTAAAGGTAACGTTGTCGTTGCCCTTATACTTGTCCGCAAAGGCGATGCCCGCGCCAAGGGGCACGTTCGCGCCCACGATGCCGTGGCCGCCGTAGAATTTCTTTTCCTTAGAGAACATATGCATAGACCCGCCCTTACCGCGGGAATAGCCGCCTTCGCGGCCGGTGAGTTCGGCCATCACCCCGTCGGGGTTCATGCCGCAGGCCAGCATATGCCCGTGGTCGCGGTAGGTGGTGATGCGGCTGTCGCCGTCCTTGGCCGTGGCTTCAAGCCCGACAACCACCGCTTCTTGTCCGATATACAGGTGGCAAAAACCACCGATCAGCCCCATGCCGTAAAGCTGGCCCGCTTTTTCCTCGAACCGCCGGATCAGCAGCATATCGCGGTAATAGGCCTTGAGCTCTTCGGCGCTGGCGTTTGTCTTTTTCGTCGGTTTCTGGGCAGCCATGGGGCAATTCCTCCGTAGTTTGTCCCGCGCACGCGCAAAATAGTTTAGCGTTAAACTATCTCTTATCGGATTCGAGCAATGATGGCGAGAGGCATTTACAGGTCACGCAATACCCTGCTGGCGGGACATGAATTTTTTATGACGCTGCGGGGGATTATGCCGGATGATGCGCGGGTATCAGCGGATCACGATTTCGTCGGCGCGGATCATCCCCAGCACCTTGCGGGTCTGCTCGTCCAGCAGGTCGAGATCAAGATATTCGTCAGACAGACGATGGGTCAGGTTCTCCATCCGCGCCACATCGATCTGCACCTGTGCAAGCTGTACCCGCAGATCCTGAGCTTCGGCCACGATCTCGGCGCGGCGGAACAGGCCGTAGTTCCCCTGAATCGCTGCGAAGGCGAAATAGAGGCTCAGCGCGAAGGCGATCGCGAAAAACAAGAGAGTGCCAAAAGCGGGTTTGCTGCTGCGGTTCATGTATCTGCCTTTAATCGTCTCTTAGTGGACGTTCCCCCAGTATGACACAGGTGATTCGCGAAGGGAATCCCTTGTCTTGCGATTGGCAAGAAAATGTTCATCTTTTTAGGGGGTTGGGCAAGGATGTCGCATATCTTTCCCGCCAGTCGTATGGCTGTGCCACGACTGGCGGGGATAAGGTCAGGCGTCTAGGGCGGCGACGCCGGGGAGGGTCTTGCCTTCCATCCATTCGAGAAAGGCACCGCCCGCGGTGGAGATATAGGTGAAATCATCCGCCGCACCTGCCTGGTTCAATGCGGCCACGGTGTCGCCACCGCCCGCCACAGAGATCAGCGCGCCGTCGAGTGTCAGCTCAGCCGCTGCCTTGGCCGCGGCGACGGTTGCGGTGTCGAAGGGGGCGATCTCGAACGCGCCCATGGGGCCATTCCAGATCAGGGTTTTCAGGCCGTCAAACGCGTCTTTGACCAGTTCAACTGTCTTTGGGCCTGCGTCCAGTACCATCTGGTCCGCTGCCAGTACGGTATCGGCCCCAAGGGCTGCGACCTCATGCGCGGCATGGGCGGCGAACTCACGCGCGACAAGCCCATCTACGGGCAGCAGGACGCGGCAGCCGGCCTTTTCGGCCTGTGCCAGAATATCCTTGGCGGTGTCGTAAAAATCGGGTTCAGACAGGGACTTGCCCAGATCAGCGCCCTGCGCGCCCAGAAACGTATTGGCCATGCCGCCCCCGATCACCAACAGATCCAGCCGGTTCACGAGGTTTTCCAACAGCTCGATCTTGGTCGATACTTTGGCACCGCCCACCACCGCGCCCACGGGGCGTTTCGGAGTGGCCAGCGCGGCCTCAAGCGCCGAAAGCTCGGCCTGCATCAAACGGCCCGCACAAGAGGGCAAGAGCCGCGCGACCCCTTCGGTCGACGCATGGGCACGGTGCGCGGCAGAGAAGGCATCGTTGCAATAGATATCGCCCAAACCGGCCAGACGTTTGGCAAAATCGGGGTCGTTCTCGGTCTCGCCCGGATAGAAACGGATGTTTTCGAGCAGCAATACATCGGCGGCGTTGATCTCTTCGGTGCCCGTCTCGGCAGCCTCGAGCGTTTCGGCCAGCACGACTTTGCGGCCCAAGGCAGCCTCGAGCGCGGGGAGGACGACACGCAGGCTCAGATCCTGCACGCGTTTGCCCTTGGGGCGGCCAAAATGCGCCAGCAACACAGGGGTGCCACCTTGTTCCAGAATGTCGCGCAGGGTGGGGATGATCCGCTGGATGCGGGTGTCGTCCGTCACCTTGCCGTTTTCAACCGGCACGTTGATATCCACGCGCACCAGAACCCGCTTGCCGCGCAGGTCCATGTCATCCAATGCTTTCCAGCCCATCTTGTCCCTCGTGTAAAACCACAATTCCCGTCGTGTTTTGCCGTTATTGCCGTCAGGGTCAATGGACCCGCTTGGCAATTGCGCTTGCACGTCCTAGGTAATTGCCAACGAAATTCTTAAAGGAGACCGGCATGGCCGAGATCAAAGACCCCGAAAACACGATCCTGATGGAACTGAAGGGCGGCACTGTCACCATCCAGCTGTTGCCAGATGTGGCCCCCAAACACGTAGAGCGTATGAAGGAACTGGCCCGCGCCGGTAAATACGACAACGTGGCCTTTCACCGCGTGATCGAAGGGTTCATGGCGCAGACGGGCGACGTGGCCAACGGCAACATGGAAGACAATTTCAACCTGCGCGCCGCGGGGACCGGTGGGTCGGACATGCCGAACCTGCCAGCCGAATTCTCCAAAGTGCCACATGCCCGTGGCAGCATCGGTGCGGCGCGTTCCGCCAACCCCGATAGCGCGAACAGCCAGTTCTTCATCAACTTCAAAGACAACGACTTCTTGAACGGTCAGTACACTGTTTACGGTCAGGTCATCTCGGGGATGGAGCATGTCGACGCGATCACCCGTGGCGAGCCTCCAGCGAACCCTGATCGCATGATCAGCGTCAAGGTTGCCGCTGATGCGTAATCTGATTGCAGCAGGCGTTGCTTCTGCCGTGATGGCAGGGGCGGCTTTTGCGGATGGTCTGGCGATCACCGTGGATGGCGAAGCGCAAGGCACCATCAAGATCGATCTGGCCGAAGATGTGGCCCCCGCGCATGTGGCACGGCTGAAAGAGCTGGCCGAAGCAGGGGCATACGATGGCGTGGTGTTTCACCGCGTGATCGACGGTTTCATGGCGCAGACCGGTGACGTCGAATTTGGCAAGGCTGGTGGGGACACAGGCCGCGCGGGCATGGGAGGTTCCGACCTGCCCGATCTGCCTGCCGAATTCTCGGACATCCCCTTTGACCGCGGTGTCGTCGGCATGGCTCGCAGCCAGAGCCCGGATTCCGCGAACTCGCAGTTCTTTATCATGTTTGACCAGGGGCACTTCCTGAACGGGCAATATACCGTTGTGGGCAAAGTGACCGAAGGGCTGGACGTGCTGGACGCGATCAAGCGTGGGACCGGCGGCAACGGCGCTGTCACCGGCACACCCGACCGTATGGTCGAGGTCAAGGTGACCGAATAATCATCGCGTAGGGCAGGGGCGCTTGCTCCTTTGCCCCGCTTTGGTCGCGCAGCACTTCGCAGTCGAAGATTTTGATATCACAACGTAAAAGGGCGTCGCAGCAGTGCGACGCCCTTTTACATTCATCACCCTTGTCCGATCAGGACGCCGGGTTCGGCTTTTGTGCAGGGGCGGATTTCGCGCCGGGGTTCAGCGGGTCGTCCTGACGCTGAACGGAGCCTTCGAAATGCGCACCGGATTCGATGGCGATGGTTTTGTGGATGATGTCGCCTTCGACGCGGGCGGTCGATGTCAGGCGGACTTTCAGACCGCGCACGCGGCCCACGATACGGCCGTTGATCACAACGTCATCGGCGATCACTTCGCCTTTGATGGTCGCGGTTTCGCCGATGGTCAGCAGGTGGGCGCGAATGTCGCCTTCCACGGTGCCTTCAACCTGGATGTCGCCGGTTGTTTTCAGGTTGCCGGTGATGTGCAGATCGGAGGACAGCACGGAGGCAGGTGGTTTTGCCTTGGGCGCGCTGGCCTTGAATTCGCTTTGCTTGGGCGCAGCCGGTGCAGAGGATGACGGTGCAGCGGTGCTGGACGTGTCTGCGTCGGACTTAGGAGCGGGATCATTGATTTTGCTTTTAGAAAACATCGTTTGCAGCCTTGATAAAGATCATTGGATTTACAGCCTTGCCACCGACACGGACTTCGTAATGCAGGTGGACACCAGTAGACCGTCCTGATGTTCCCATATCACCTATCCGCTGTCCGCGCGATACCCTTTGGCCGACTTTTACGCGCAATTTGGATTGGTGCGCGTAACGTGTCTCGACCCCGAATTCATGTTGAATTTTTACCAACCGCCCATATCCCGAGCTCCAGCCGGCGTGGGTGACGACGCCCTCGGCTGTCGCGTAAATGGGCGTGCCCATACCCGCAGCAAAGTCGGTTCCGCTATGCATTCTGCGCCCGCCCGTCTTTGGATCCCGGCGGTAGCCATACGGGCTGCTGAACCGGAAAGACGACTTGAGCGGGCTCGCAAAGGGCGCTTTTTGCGCGGCAATGCGGTACATATTCAGCTTGTCCATCTGGCTTAGCAGCCGGTTGGCACGCAGCGTATCCGGAGAAGGAACCTCCCCCCGTGTAGAGAAGCTGAGAGGCATGAGCGGGCCGCCTTGACCGGAATAACCGCGCCGCACCGTCGCCAGCATCCGGTCGGTCGGCATGCCCGCGCTGCGGAACATCTTATCAAGCGGCGCAACAGAGACGGTCATAGCCTCTTCAAGCTGGCGGAAAATCGCGTCGTTCTGTTCGCGCATCAAGGCCAGCTTCTGGTTCAGTTCATCCGCCTGGATCAGCGCGTCTTGGGCATCAATCACCACCTGATCGCGTTCGGCGGCGGTACGCTCAAGCGCCTCTGCCAGCAGGGAAATCGGGGCGGAGGATCCATTGGCGGCTGTCTTGGACTTGCCGTCGCCTTCCGCGGCCCCTTCCAGTTCCGCGACCTGGGTGCGCGCAGCTTCGCGGTCTTTCATCGTGTCGCGCAGGGTGCTTTGAATAACTTCGATGCCGGTCTCAAGCTCGCGGCGGCGCGTCTCGGATTGCAGCAGCTCGGACTGCATGACCGAAATCTGCTTCAGCGCGGCGTTAAACCGTTCCTGCGCGGCAACGGCCTCTTCCGCGCGCCCATTGCGCTGCGCTGAAAGATCGCTCAACCGGGCCTGATAGGTGCGTTGGTCGCGTTTGGCTTGTTCGCGAAAATTGCCCGACCCGATGCTGTCCATCAGGATCACGGCGGTGGCGACGATCGACCAGGCCACAAACAAAGACGCCCCGGTGAAGACGAAAAGCTGGGTAACGGGGCGCAGGCGGATAAAGCGTGTGTCGGTATCGGATTTCAGAAAAACGCGGCGTTCGGGAAAAAACCGTTCAAGCGCCGAATGAATTTTGATCGCAAACCTTGTCCGCACGCGTGGTATCCTTGTTCCGTCCCTGTCACAGCACGCAAGGCCCCCACCGCGCGCTGATTGTCACCCGCCGTGCTTAGCCAGTGGGGGGCCGTCGGGCAACCCTTCAGACTTTCCCACCGGCGGTTAATGAAAGTTTAACGACAAATTTGGCAATAAATTGCCGATTCAACGGTTTGGAGGGCGAATATTTTAAACACTCTCGGTCAACGGCCAGTAAAAATCCGGTGGAATCCCGGCCTCTGCTCGCTTCTCTTCGTTGAACGGGGGCTTGAGAACACCGTGGAAATAGGTGCGCACCAGATCGTGGAACGCCTCTTTCGGGTCAAGCTCGTGGCGCCCGCACAGGAAGTGGAACCACTTTGACCCATAGGCCACATGCGCGACCTCTTCGGCGTAAATCACCTCAAGCGCGTCGACGGCCTGCGTGGCCTTGGCGCTTTTGAACACCTGAATCATATTGGGCGTCACATCGAGCCCGCGCGCCTCAAGCACCATAGGCACAACGGCGAGACGCCCCATGAAATCATCCACCGTATCCTCGGCAGCGCGCCACATACCGGCATGGGCGGGCAAGGCCCCGTAGTGGCTGCCCAAAGCTTCAAGACAATCGCACATCAGATTGAAATGTTTGGATTCATCGTCGGCGGCGCTGACCCAATCATCGTAAAATCCCATGGGCATTTTGACATCGGTAAAGCGCGCAATAATGTCCCAGTGCAGATCAACCGCGTTCAATTCGATATGGGCCACGGCGTGCAGCAAGGCGATGCGCCCTTCGGGCGATCCGGGCTTGCGGTGGGGCACATCGCGGGGCGACAAGAGTTCTGGCTTGTCGGGGCGGGCCGGGCGCAACGGCGGGTTGGACGTGCCGATTTCCGGTGCCTCGCCTGCGGCGCGGGCAGCCCGCCACTCGGCTGCGTATTTATGGGAAAGCGCAGTTTTTTCACGGCCATCCGCAGTGCGCAGCACGTTTTCCGCCATTTGGGCCAGCACGATCATAGGGCGCGCACCGCGTCCAGTACCTCTTCCACGTGACCGGCGACTTTCACCTTGCGCCAGATGCGGGCGATATTGCCGCTCGCATCAATCAGATAGGTGGCGCGTTCGATCCCCATGGACTTTTTGCCGTACATATTCTTTTCGACCCAGACGGCATAGGCTTCGGTCACGGCCCCATCGATATCGGCCAGCAGCGGAACCGTCAGGGCATGTTTGGCCGCAAAACGGTCGTGTTTTGCCATCGTGTCACGGGACACGCCAAAAACCACGGCACCGTCGTCGGCAAAAGCTTCAAGATGTTCGGAAAACCCCACGGCCTCCTTGGTGCAGCCCGGCGTGTCGTCACGGGGGTAGAAATACAAAACCACAGCCTTGCCCCGCAGATCGGAGAGCGAAATTTCGCCACCCCCCGTCACAGGAAGCTTAAAGTCTGGTGCGGGTTGGGAAATCTCTGGCATGGGTCACTTTCTTATGTATTGGAAGCCGTTGTCTGCACTGTCATACTAGTCGGGCTTGGCGAAACTTAAACCCCAAGCCGCCCTAAAAACCGGACGCCCATGCCCAACACCAGCGCAGCCCCCCGCAGCCCCAAGCGGAGACGACTTTGGCAAGCCACCAAATGGTCGCTGCTGGTTATTTCGCTGATTGTTGCCACCATCGCGGGGGCTGCCATCTATATGATCCGCAGCCCCATTGTCGTGCCGGAATGGCTCGAGGCGCGGATCGAAGAGCGGTTTGCCAAAGATATGCCGCTTGCGCGGATCGGCTTTGGAGAGATGGTGTTGATCGTGGACGAAGGGTGGCGGCCGCGCGTTCGGCTGCGGGACGTTAATATCACCAACCCCCAAGGGGTTAGCTTTGCCGCCTTCCGTGAAGTGCGGGCCAGTTTTTCCATTCAGGGCCTGCTGGCAGGCGATGTGCAGCCGCGCGATATTGCGATGTCCGGGGTTGTGGCCAATCTGCGGCGCGATAAGGATGGCCGCGTCGCGCTGAGCGCAGCAAGCGGGACCGCCCCGGCAGAGAGGCGGGCGGCCACGATGCCGCAGTTGATCGGCCAGCTTGATACGGTGTTCGAGACGAAGGCGCTGTCGCGGCTGCGGTCGATAGAGCTGCGCGCCCTGACTTTGCGCTACACCGATCTTCAGTCCGACAGGATGTGGACTGTGGATGGCGGTCGGTTGTTGCTGGACCGCGAAGGCGATAACCTGCGGATGACGGCCGAGCTCGCCGTTTTGGGCGGGGGGGCGGATGTGGCCACTCTTTCTGCCAACTACAGTAGCAAAATTGGCGATACCGCGTCGCAGTTCGGCGTGAATTTCGATGGCGTGAGCGCGGGCGACATCGCGGTGCAGAACCCCGCCTTTGCTTGGTTGAAAGTGCTGCGCGCGTCTATCTCCGGTTCGGTGCGCAGCAGCCTTGACGAGGACGGCACCTTCGAGCCGCTGAACGCGACGCTGCAGATCGGGGCCGGGGTGGTTCAACCTAACGAACGTGCTACGCCGATCCCCTTTGACGGGGCCCGCAGCTATTTCAGCTATGACCCAGATCAGCGTCTGCTGCGTTTTGACGAGCTTTCGGTCGAAAGCAAATGGGTGTCGGGCCGGATCGAGGGGGCCGCAAGTCTGGGTATCGATGACAGCGGTAAACTGGGCGAGCTGGTCGCACAGGTTCGTCTGCGCGATCTGGTGGCTGACCCTGCCGATATTTATGACGCCCCTGTGTCGATTGAGGGTGCCGACCTGGATGCCAAAATCACCTTCAACCCGTTTCACATGTCGGTCGGCCGTATGGATATCGTTGACGGGGGGACGACGTTGAACCTGTCGGGGGATTTGCGGGCGGGGACGCAGGGGTGGCAAGTTGCGCTGGATGCGGGGTTGAACGCGTTGAAACCAGCGCGCCTCCTTGAGCTTTGGCCAGAAAACGTCAAGCCAAAGACCCGCAAGTGGGTGGACGAAAATATCTACGCCGGCGCGTTGAGCGACGTTGACCTTGCCTTTCGCTTGAAGCCTGGCGAGACACCGCAAACTTACCTCGACTTTGATTTTCAGGGTGCCGAGGTTCGATTTTTGCGCACCATGCCGAATATCACCGACGGCAGCGGTCATGCGAGCCTTTCGCGCAACCGCTTTGTTGTCAGCGTGGATACCGGGGTGATCACACCGCCCGACGAGACGCCGGTGTCGGTGAACGGGTCTTCGTTCATCATGCCGGATGTCACGGTCAAGGACGGCCCGCCCGGCATCGTTCGGTTGCGCGCCGATGCGGACATCACATCGGTCCTGGCGCTGTTGAACCGGCCCCCGTTGCAGGCGATGGATAAGGCCAATCTGCCGGTTGACGTTGTCGATGCACGGGCCCAGTTGGCGGGCACTTTGTCCTTTCCGATGAAAAAAGGCTCTGACCCGAAGCTGACGATCTTCGACATAAACGGAACGCTGGCGGAATTCCAAAGCGACCGTCTGGTCAAAGATCGCGCGCTGCGTGCCGACCAGCTGACATTGAACGCGTCCAACAGCGGCCTGACGATCAAGGGCGAGGGCGAGCTGGACGGCGTTCCCTTTGACGGCGAATGGTCCCAACCCTTCGGGAAGCCGGGCGCTGCGAGCAGTGTCAGGGCAGATATTGCGCTGAACGCCAAAACGCTCGAGACTTTCAAGATCGCGCTGCCCCCTGATACGATAGCAGGTGAAGGGCGGGCGTGGTTCGCGATGGATCTGGTTAAAGGCGAACCCCCTGATTTTTCTGTCACTTCGGATCTGCGGGGTCTGCGCATCACCGTTCCACAGATCGGTTGGACCAAAGCCCGATCCCAGACGGGCACGTTGGAGATATCGGGGCGGCTTGGGCCGGTTCCAGACGTCGATACCTTGAAGATCAGCGCCGCGGGACTGTCGGCGCAGGGAAATGTCACATTGCACCCAAGTGGTGCGTTGGACAGATTGCAATTTCACCGATTGCAGGTCGGGAACTGGCTGGATGTGCCTGTGGATCTGATCGGGCAGGGGGCAGGCCGCCCGGTGCAGGTGGTGGTGAAAGGCGGCCGTCTTGATTTGCGCAGGGCGGAGCTCGGAAAAAGCAAGCCTAGCGGGGTCGCGAGCCCGCCGATGTTGTTGTCGCTGGATCGATTGCAAGTCACGGATAAAATTGCCCTGACAGGAATGCAGGGCGAATTTAACGTCGCGCGTGGCCTTGATGGACGGTTCACGGCGGCCTTGAACGGGGGCGCGCCGGTTTCTGGTCGCGTCGTACCCAAGGATGGCCGTAGCGCGGTGCAATTGACGGCAACCGATGCTGGTGGCGTTTTGAGGTCTGCCAACATTGCACAACAAGTCCACGGCGGCGCGCTTTCGTTGACCCTGGTACCCGCCGGATCGGGCGGGGCTTTCGACGGTCACGCAGAGATTAAAGACGTTCGTATCAAGGACGCCCCGACGATTGCAGCGCTGGTGAACGCAGTGTCCGTGGTCGGGCTGATCAACGAGTTGAACGGGGACGGGATATATTTTGACACGGTCGAAGCTGATTTTCGCCTGTCTTCCAATCGCGTCAACCTGACCCAAGCCAGCGCGACGGGGGCGTCGCTTGGGATTTCTATGGATGGGGTTTTTGCCACTGACTCCGGCCAGATGGCGCTGCAGGGTGTGATCTCTCCTGTATATATGTTGAACGGAATAGCCAGTTTTCTGACCCGTAAGGGCGAGGGGCTTTTGGGATTCAACTACTCTATCGGCGGGACGGTGCAGAACCCGTCTGTCTCGGTGAACCCGCTGTCGGGGTTTGTGCCCGGTGCGATGCGGGATATTTTTCGCAGCACCCCACGCACGACGCCCGCTCAGGACGGGGGGGCTGCCACCCCCGCGCCGCAAAAACCTGTTGCTCAACGCTTTGAGGGGCGCTAACGGGCGCGTATGAAACTCAGTGACTTTGATTTTGAACTGCCCGAGCGTTTGATCGCGACGCGCCCTGCGGTCCCCCGTACGTCGGCCAAGATGCTCGTTGCGCAGGGGGATCATATGACTGACACGACCGTCGCCAATATGAGCGATTGGTTGCGTCCCGGGGATCGGCTGGTGCTGAATGACACAAGGGTTATTCCGGCGCGGTTGTCGGGGCTTCGCCACCGGGACAGCGCACAGGGGCCGGTACAGGCGCGTATCGAAGTAACCTTGCTGGAGCCACGGGGCGATGCGGATTGGGCTGCGCTGATCAAGCCGTTGAAAAAGCTCAAGATTGACGAGACTGTCGTCTTCAGCGCCGATCTTTCTGCCCGTTTGGTTAGCGTCGAGGATGGGCAGGGTCAACTGCGCTTCAACTGCAGCGGCGACGATTTTGACGCCGCGCTGAATGATGCCGGTGCGATGCCATTGCCGCCCTATATTGCTGGCAAGCGTCCGGCAGACGCGCAGGACATGACGGATTATCAAACCGTTTTTGCGAAGAATGCGGGGGCAGTGGCCGCGCCTACGGCGTCGCTCCACTTTGATCAGTTGCTGCTGGATCAGCTCGCCGAGATGGGGGTGCGCTTTAGCCACGTCACCTTGCATGTGGGCGCGGGGACGTTTCTGCCCGTGAAGGTCGATGACATTGCTGACCACAAAATGCACAGCGAGTGGGGGCAGGTGAGCGCGCAGGCAGCTGCCGAAATCTCCGCCACCAAAGCTGCTGGCGGGCGGGTCATACCCGTTGGGACCACTGCCTTGCGGCTGGTCGAGACCGCTGCGCGGTCCGGGAATATCCAACCCTGGGAAGGGGATACCGATATTTTCATTACCCCCGGTTTTGAATTCAATGTCGCAGACGCGTTGATGACGAATTTCCATCTTCCGAAGTCGACCCTCATGATGCTCGTTTCGGCATTGATGGGGCAGAAAACTATACAAAAGATTTACAATCACGCGATTGAATCGAATTATCGGTTTTTCTCCTATGGCGATGCGTCGCTGCTCTTTCCAAAGACGCAAATAAACGCCTGAATGTCGTTCGGGGGGGTGACACCTCTTGGGATCGCCGTCAGGGAGGGGGCTGATCGCGTTAAAGGATTCGTAAGATGTTTCAGGTACTGAGCAGCGCATGGGCGCTTTTGTTGGGCATGTGTTTGCTGATGGTGGGCAACGGCATGCAAGGTACGCTCTTGGGGATTCGCGGCGGGATCGAGGCATTTTCGACCTTCGAAATGTCGATCGTGATGTCGGCATATTTCGTGGGCTTTTTGGGCGGCTCGCGTATGGCACCGGGTATGATCCGGCGCGTCGGTCACGTGCGGGTCTTCGCGGCGCTGGCGTCGATGATCTCGGCTGTCATGATCCTGTATCCGACCTTCCCGAACGTCGCTGTCTGGTCGGTGGGCCGCGTGTTGATCGGCTTTTGTTTTTCTGCGGTTTACGTGACAGCAGAAAGCTGGCTCAACAACGCCGCTACTAACGAAAACCGGGGGCAGGCGCTGTCATTGTATATGATCGTGCAAACCTTTGGCATCGTTATTGCGCAAGCGCTTTTGCTCACCGCGGACCCTTCAGGCTTTGTCCTGTTCGTTATTCCGTCGGTTTTGGTCAGCGTGGCGGTGACGCCAATTTTGCTGTCGATCAGCCCGACGCCCGCGTTTGACACCACCAAACCGATGAGCTTGCGCGAATTGGCCGGCTTCTCGCCCTTGGGGTGTGTCGGCATGTTCCTGTTGGGCGGGGTCTTTTCGGCGCAGTTCGGGATGGCCTCGGTTTACGGTGCCGAAGCCGGGCTGACCGTGGCGCAAATTTCGATCTTCGTTGCGACGTTTTTCGTAGGCTCGGTGGTTCTGCAATACCCGATCGGCTGGGTTTCGGACCGGATGGACCGCCGTCTTTTGATCGTTATCACCTCCATCATCGGGGGGATCGGGTCTGTCATCGGCATGCTGCTGGGGCATAGCTTTAGCGTGTTGCTGCTGACCGCTTTTGTCGTGGGCGGCATGTCTAACCCATTGTATTCTCTTCTTATTGCGCACACGAACGACTTCCTTGAACCCGAGGATATGGCCGCGGCCTCTGGCGGGATGATCTTTATTAACGGGTTGGGAGCTATTCTGGGTCCGGTGATCACCGGCTGGATGATGGGCACCGCGCTTGGGCCGGGCGGGTTCTATCTGTTCACGGCTGTTCTGTTCTTTGCTTTGGCGGTCTACGCGTCCTACCGCGCGACGGTACGTCCGGCCATTCCTGCGGATGAAACGGGTAACTACATCCCGATTTACCCCGCTGCGACGACCGTTGCGGTCGAATTGGCGCAGGAATATGCGATCGAGAGCGAACAAACCGCGGAAGCGGAGCCGACCTAGACGTTTTGCTAATTCGTTACATCTTGTGTCTAATGAAATTAGAAAAGTTTGATCTTTTCTGTGGTCAAAGGAGGCAAGGCTATGAAAACGCCTGAGGACGTACGTCGGTTCTGGCTGGAGGAAACTGGGCCCGCGGGATGGTATGCGGTGGATGATGACCTTGATGCCGCGATCCGGTCACAGTTTTTGGACACCTGGTCGCTCATCGGGACCCATCGGTTGGACCATTGGCTGACCGATGCGAAAGGCACTTTGGCCTATCTCATTCTAGCGGATCAGTTTCCGCGCAATATGTTTCGCGGGCAGGGGAAGGCGTTTTCGACTGATCTGCGGGCCTTGCGGGCGGCTCAAACCGCCGTGCGCAACGAATGGGATAGGCTCATTGCGCCGCCTGAACGGCAATTTTTTTACCTTCCGCTCATGCATTCAGAAAGTCTGACCGATCAGGATCACTGCGTGCGGCTGGTCTGTGACCGTATGCCCGAGGCCGAGGAGACGCTTCGGCATGCGCGCGCGCATCGAAAGGTGATCCGGCAATTTGGCAGATTTCCGTATCGCAACAACGCCTTGGGTCGGCGAAGCACCGCCGCTGAAACCGCATATCTTGACGACGGGGGGTATGCCTATACGCTGCGGACACTCACGTAAGTGCGGGTCAGGCAGTTTGATCCTGGGTCGGAATTCTCCGAGTTGCTGACGCTCGCGAGATAGTTTACCACTAAACTAAATTTCAATACGTGCTGCGAGGTTGCATAATGGCTGCGAAATCCTTTGATCTGATCGTGATTGGTGCGGGGCCGGGGGGCTATGTTGCGGCCATCCGGGGGGCGCAATTGGGGCTTTCGGTCGCCATTGTAGAGCGTGAGCATCTAGGCGGCATTTGTCTTAACTGGGGCTGTATCCCGACCAAAGCGCTTTTGCGGTCGTCGGAAGTATTCCACCTGATGCAGCGGGCAAGCGAGTTTGGCCTGAAGGCAGACAATATCGGCTATGATCTGGAGGCAGTTGTCAAACGGTCGCGCAAAGTTGCGGGGCAGTTGTCCGGCGGTATCGGGCATTTGATGAAAAAGAACAAAGTCTCGGTCTTCATGGGCGCGGCAACGTTAGCGGGCAAAGGTAAAGTGTCGGTTAAGTCGAAAGACGGGGAAGAGACGCTGACCGCCAAGAATATCGTACTGGCGACCGGTGCGCGGGCCCGCAACCTGCCTGGGCTGGAAGCAGACGGAAAACGCGTGTGGATGTACAAGGATGCCTTGCAGCCGCCCCATATGCCGAAAAAGCTGCTGGTGATCGGATCTGGCGCGATCGGTATCGAATTCGCAAGCTTTTACAATACCTTGGGCGCAGACACGACTGTTGTCGAGGTGATGGATCGTATCCTTCCTGTCGAGGATGAAGAGATCAGCAAATTCGCGAAAAAGCAGTTCGAAAAACAGGGCATGAAGATCATGCAGAAGGCCGTTGTCAAACAACTGGACCGCGCTGATGACAAGGTGACTGCCCATATCGAAACGGGCGGCAAGGTGACCAAGCATGAGTTTGACACGGTGATCTCCGCCGTGGGTATCGTGGGCAATGTCGAGGATCTTGGGCTGGAAGATCTGGGCGTGAAAATTGATCGGACCCATGTCGTGACCGATGAGTATTGCCGGACCGGCGTCGAGGGGCTGTATGCCATCGGTGACATCGCCGGTGCCCCTTGGTTGGCGCATAAAGCCTCGCACGAGGGGGTGATGGTCGCCGAATTGATCGCGGGTCAGCACGCGCACCCGGTCAAACCGGAGTCCATCGCCGGCTGCACCTATTGTCACCCGCAGGTCGCGTCCGTCGGGTATACGGAAGCCAAGGCGAAAGAGCTTGGCTTTGACGTTAAGGTGGGTCGCTTCCCCTTCATCGGGAATGGCAAGGCGATTGCCCTTGGCGAGCCCGAGGGGATGATCAAAACCGTCTTTGACGCAAAAACAGGCGAATTGCTTGGCGCGCATATGGTGGGTGCCGAGGTGACCGAGCTGATCCAGGGCTATGTCGTGGGGCGTCAACTTGAGACCACCGAAGAAGACCTGATGAACACCGTCTTCCCGCACCCGACCTTGTCAGAAATGATGCATGAATCCGTGCTGGATGCTTACGGACGCGTTATCCATATGTAGCCTTTGCCCGCGCATAGCGGGGTCCTGATCTTTGCAACGCCCGGTGACATATTCAATGTTGCCGGGCGTTTGCCGTCGTAATGGCAGCCCAAAATGCGCCGCGATAATGTCGTTCCCCTTGTGTTCTTATTTTTTCGTTGGAGAATCCGTAGCACGCACCTATGTACTAAGCGTTAACGGGGGTCCGATATGGCTGAGCTAAAGAACATCGAAGTGCGCGGCGCGCGCGAACACAATCTAAAGAACATCGACGTGGACATTCCGCGCGATAAGCTGGTTGTGATTACCGGGCTTTCCGGGTCGGGTAAATCGAGCCTCGCGTTCGACACGATCTATGCCGAAGGGCAGCGACGCTATGTGGAATCGCTCAGCGCCTATGCGCGGCAATTCCTTGATATGATGCAGAAACCCGATGTGGATCACATCAGCGGCCTGTCGCCAGCGATTTCGATTGAACAGAAGACCACGTCGAAAAACCCCCGCTCTACCGTGGGGACGGTCACCGAAATTTATGACTATATGCGCCTGCTTTTTGCGCGCGTCGGCACGCCCTATTCCCCCGCGACCGGCAAGCCGATCGAGGCGCAGCAGGTGCAGGATATGGTCGACCGCGTGATGACCATGCCCGAAGGCACGCGCGCCTATCTGCTGGCCCCGATCATTCGTGACCGGAAGGGCGAGTACCGCAAAGAGTTCCTTGAGCTGCGCAAGCAGGGCTTTCAGCGAGTAAAAGTGAACGGCGACTTCTACGAACTGGACGAGCCGCCCACGCTGGACAAGAAGTTCCGCCATGACATCGACGTGGTTGTCGACCGTATCGTGGTCCGCGAGGGGCTAGAGACGCGCTTGGCGGATTCCCTGCGCACAGCGCTTGATCTGGCCGATGGGATCGCCGTGCTGGAAACCGCCCCGACCGAGGGCGAGCCCGAGCGTCATACCTTCAGCGAAAAATTCGCCTGTCCTGTCAGCGGCTTCACGATCCCCGAAATCGAGCCGCGTCTGTTTTCATTCAACGCTCCTTTCGGTGCCTGTCCGTCCTGTGATGGTCTGGGCAAGGAGTTGTTTTTTGATGAACGCCTTGTGGTGCCCGACCAGAACCTCAAGGTCTATGACGGTGCGCTGGCCCCGTGGCGCAAGGGTAAGTCCCCGTATTTCAAGCAAACGATTGAAGCCATCGCAAAACACTATCAATTTAGTGAAAATACGCGATGGAAAGATCTGCCCGAGAAGGTGCAGCAGGTGTTCCTGCATGGCTCCGGCAAGGAAGAGATCAAGTTCCGCTATGACGAAGGCGGTCGTGTGTACGAGGTCAGCCGCGTGTTCGAAGGGGTGATCCCCAATATGGAGCGCCGCTACCGCGAGACGGATAGCAACTGGATCCGCGAAGAATTCGAACGCTACCAGAACAACCGCCCCTGTGGCACCTGCAACGGCTACCGCCTGCGACCAGAAGCACTTGCTGTCAAGATCGGCCCGTCGGATGGCGATAGCGATACGCTGCTGCATGCCGGACAAGTCGTTGAAATGTCGATCCGCGAAGCTTTTGACTGGTGCACCAAAGTGCCCGATTACCTGACCGTTCAGAAGAACGAGATCGCGCGTGCGATCCTCAAGGAAATCCGCGAACGTCTGGGATTCCTGAACAATGTCGGGTTGGAGTATCTGACGCTGGCACGCTCTAGCGGGACGCTCAGCGGGGGGGAAAGCCAACGTATTCGGCTTGCCTCGCAGATCGGGTCGGGGCTGACAGGGGTGCTTTACGTGCTTGACGAACCCTCGATCGGGTTGCACCAGCGCGATAATGACCGCTTGCTCCAGACCCTGAAAAACCTGCGGGATCAGGGCAATACGGTCATCGTCGTTGAACACGACGAAGAGGCGATCCGCGAGGCGGATTATGTGTTTGATATCGGGCCGGGGGCCGGTGTGCACGGCGGGCAGGTGGTCAGCCACGGGACATCGCAAGAGGTCGCCAATGATCCGAATTCGCTGACAGGCCAATACCTTACCGGCAAACGCGAGATCGCGGTGCCCGCCAAACGGCGCAAGGGCAACAAAAAGAAAATCCGCGTGGTCAAGGCGACGGGGAACAACCTTCAGAATGTCACGGTCGACTATCCATTGGGCAAATTCGTCTGCGTGACGGGTGTGTCAGGCGGCGGGAAGTCTACCCTGACGATCGAGACCTTGTTCAAGACCGCGTCGATGAACCTGAACGGGGCGCGCCAGACGCCCGCGCCGTGCGAGACCATCAAGGGATTGGAGCATCTGGACAAGGTGATCGACATTGACCAGCGCGCCATCGGGCGCACGCCGCGGTCGAACCCGGCGACCTATACCGGTGCCTTCACCCCGATCCGCGACTGGTTCGCCGGTCTGCCCGAAGCCAAGGCGCGCGGGTACAAGCCCGGGCGTTTCAGCTTTAACGTCAAGGGCGGACGCTGCGAGGCCTGTCAGGGCGACGGTGTCATCAAGATCGAGATGCACTTCCTGCCGGATGTCTATGTCGAATGTGAAACCTGCAAAGGCCAGCGCTATAACCGCGAAACGCTTGAGGTGAAGTTCAAGGGCAAATCCATCGCTGACGTGCTGGATATGACTGTCGAGGACGCGCAGAGCTTCTTCCAGGCGGTCCCCAGCATCCGCGAAAAAATGGATGCGCTGATGCGTGTGGGCCTGGGCTACATCAAGGTGGGTCAGCAGGCGACGACGCTGTCGGGCGGGGAGGCGCAGCGCGTCAAACTGTCGAAAGAACTCAGCAAACGCTCTACGGGCCGGACGCTGTATATCCTGGATGAACCGACCACGGGTTTGCACTTTGAAGACGTGCGCAAACTGTTAGAGGTGCTGCACGAGCTGGTGGATCAGGGCAATACTGTGGTCGTCATTGAACACAACCTCGATGTCATCAAGACCGCGGACCATATCATCGACATTGGTCCAGAAGGCGGTGATGGCGGCGGGCAGGTGGTCGCGACCGGCACGCCTGAACAGGTTGCCGAGGTCGAGGGGAGCTATACCGGCCACTACCTCAAACCGATGCTCGCCCCGCGTAAGGTTGCTGCCGAATAGCATTGCCAACAATGCGGTAGACATAAAAATGCCCCGTCCTACTCAGGCGGGGCATTTTTCATGAAATCTTAGGATTTCGCGGCGCAGTTTAGTTTAGAAGGCGCGATGCCAGACCGATCAGCGCCAGTACGTCGTTGGTTTGCGGGTCCACGGCATAGACATAGCCGTCGTCCTGAACGTAGCGGTTGTAGCGGGTCAGCCCATGCCGGTGGGGCTGTTCGATCACGACGTAGCGCGTCAGCTTGTCGCCCTTGGCGTGTTGATGCTTGTCATGCCCTTTGGCAAGATGACGCCCGTTGTCGCTGTGCTGCTTCTCGTGTTTCTTGATCGCCTTTTTGTATTCTTTAACAGCTTTCTTGTGCTGCTTTTGATGCTTTTTGTCATCGTGCTTATCATGCTTGGCCAAGATCACCTGTGGTGCCGCGACATCGTAATGCCCCGACGCGCCATAGGAGGCAGAGGCCGCCTGTACGGCCGGGCTGAAGGCCAGCACGGCGAAGGCGCTTGCGGCGAGGGTAAGGGTTTTCATGCTCGTTCTCCGTTACAGTGTCGATACAGTAACAAACGAACGGCGCGCGGGTTTCCGTCGCTGGGACGAGACGGCGGGAACCCGCTTTCTTTTCCCGTCAGCCGTTGCGGCCGCGGGTTTCGAAACGGGGCAGCATGGCAGAGAAATCCTTGCCGTTTCCGTCTTCGTTCTCGACGAATTGGGCATAGAGCGCGCGGGCGAGCTCTCCCATCGGGGTGTCTGCATCTGCCATCTCTGCTGCCTGCTGCGACAGCCCAAGATCCTTGAGCATCAGCTCCGCCGCGAAGCCCGGTGTGTAGCCATTGTCTGCGGGCGAGGTGGGGCCAACACCGGGGGCAGGGCAATAGGCGTTCATCGACCAGCTGTAGCCCGACGAGGTGCTGACGACGTCGAACATCTTCTGCCGGTCCAACCCCAGTTTGTCGGCCAGTGCAAAGGCCTCGCAGGTGGCGATCATGGTGACGCCGAGGATCATGTTGTTGCAAATCTTCGCCGCTTGCCCCGCACCGGCATCGCCGCAATGCACCGCCTTTTGCCCCATGATGTCGAACAGGGGCTTGGCCTTGGCAAAGGCCTGCGTCGACCCGCCGGCCATAAAGGTCAGCGTGCCGCCAGATGCCCCGCCGATACCGCCAGACACGGGGGCGTCAACGGACATTATACCTGCCTCTTCAGCAGCTTGCGCGGTGTTCTTCGCGCTTTCCACATCCACGGTGGAACAGTCGATGAACAGCGTGCCCTGCGCCATATGGGGGATCGCCTGCGCCGCCACTTGCCGCAGGATCGACCCGTTGGGCAGCATTGTGATCACCGCGTCCATGCCCGCCACGGCGGCTTCAAGGCTGTCTGCAAGGCGCACGCCCTCTGCCGTGGTGCCCGCCACGTCAAAGCCCGCCACGTCGTGGCCCGCTTTGGCGAGGTTGGTCGCCATAGGCGCGCCCATGTTGCCCAGTCCGATAAATCCGATCTTCATGCTCATGTGGTTCTCTCCAGTGTCAGGGCGTCCTCGGCCAGCGGGCGCAGCATCTTGGCTGTCGCGGCAAGGGGGACGTTCATATCGGCATATTGCCAGTTGGGGCTGCGGTCCTTGTCGATGATCGCCGCGCGGATCCCTTCAAGGAAGTCGCCATGCTCCATCGCGCGGAAGGTAAATCGGTATTCCATATCCAACGTCTTCTCGATGCTCAGCGAGGGGCCGCGCAGACGGTGGATGATCTCGACCGTGCAGGCCATCGCCAACGGGCTGCTGCGCTGCATTTTCTTGAGCGTGTCTGCGGCAAATTCGCTGTCGGATGCGCGCAGGGCGTTGAGGATATCCGCCAGCGTTTCGCCGCCAAAGAAGCTGTCAATCTCGGCCGCCTGCGCCTCTAGTGCAGAGGCAGGCGGCGTGGTGCTTGCGGTTTCCAGAATGGCCACATCGCCTGAATTCTCAAGCGCGGCGATCACGTCGGGCCAGTTTAACTCTTCGATGTAGGTATCTGCAAAACCTACGTAAATTGCATCTTCACCCTTCATGCGTGACGCGGTTGTGCCCAGATATTCGCCCACCCGTCCGGGGGCCAGCGCCAGCATCAGGCTGCCGCCGACATCGGGCACCAGACCAATGCCACATTCCGGCATCGCGATCTGGCTGCTTTCACCCACCACGCGGTGCGAGCCGTGACAGCCGATGCCCACGCCGCCGCCCATGGTGAACCCCTGCAAGAAGGAGACGACGGGCTTGGTATAGGCGAAGATCTTGGCGTTCAGCCGGTATTCATCCGCCCAGAATTTGCGCCCGTAGGCATAGTTTCCCTTGGTGCCCGTGGCGTAAAGTTCGGCGATGTCTCCGCCCGAGCAAAAGGCGCGATCCCCTTCGGCGTCAAGGATGATCAGATCGACGTTCGGGTCATGCTGCCATGCGTCAAAGGCGTCTTCGATGGCCAGACACATGTCGTAGGTCATGGCGTTCAGCGCTTGGGGGCGGGTGAGGGTGATCCGACCCGCGCGCCCTGAAATACGGATGGAGATATCGGTCATCGGTTCTTCAGCATATCCCGCGCCACGATGACGCGCATGATTTCGTTGGTGCCTTCAAGGATCTGGTGGACGCGCAGGTCACGCACCAGCTTTTCGATGCCGTAATCCGCCAGATAGCCATAGCCGCCGTGGAGTTGCAGACATTGATCGACGACCTTGCTGCCTGCCTCTGTCACGAACTTCTTGGCCATGGCGCAGAACTTGGTGGCATCCGGGGCGCCCGTGTCCAGCTTCCACGCGGCCTGGCGCAGGAAGACACGGGCGGCTTGCAGTTCGATCTCCATCTCGGCAAGGCGGAATTGCAGACCCTGAAACTGGTCGATGGGTTTGCCGAATGCTTTACGCTCGCCCATATAGGTGAGCGTGGCGTTCAGCGCGGTCTGTGCGGCACCCAAGGAACAGGCGGCGATGTTTAAACGGCCGCCATCCAGCCCCATCATCGCATATTTGAAACCCTTTCCCTCTTCACCCACGAGATTTCCGGCAGGAATGTTGCAATCGTCAAACTGCACTTGGGACGTGGGTTGGCTGCGCCAGCCCATTTTATCCTCTAGTCCGCCAAAGGACAGCCCTGCGGTCCCGTCTTCGACATAGACGGTGGACACGCCCGCGGCCCCATCATCCGAGGTGCGCACCATCGCGACATAGGCGTCGGAATAGCCGCCGCCCGAGATGAACGCTTTGGTGCCGTTCAGGGTGTAGCCTTCGTTCGTGCGGGTACATTTCGTCTTGAGCGCCGCCGCGTCAGAGCCCGATCCGGGTTCCGTCAGACAATAGCTGAGCACGGTGTTCATGCTCAGGATGTCGGGCATGATCCGCGACTTGAGGTCGTCACTGGCAAAGCTGTCCAGCATCTTGGCGCACATGTTATGGATCGACAGAAAGGCCGCGACCGACGGGCAAGCCATGCTGAGCGCTTCGAACACCAGCGTCGCATCAAGCCGCGTCAGGCCGGATCCGCCCGCATCCTCGGACACGTAAAGCCCGCCAAAGCCCAGCTCTGCAATCTTGGGCCAAAGGTCTTTGGGGATTGTTTCGTCTTTCTCCCACTTCTGGGCGAAAGGGGCGATATGTTCCTGGCCAAAGCCATAGGCCATGTCGAAAATCGCGGTTTGCTCTTCTGAAAGTGCGAAATCCATAAACGGTGATCCCTCCCAAGACCGGTCGAATTGAACGTGTGTTTAATTGTAAGCATGCACGTGGGCGTCGCGCAAGCACCCTCCGGCGGGGAAGCCGCCGAAGGGTGAGGATGGGGCTTATTCCATCGGCTTGAAGTTGAACTCGCCACCTTCTTTGATGCCCGAGGGCCAGCGCGAGGTCACGGTTTTGGTGCGTGTGTAGAATTTGAACGCATCCGGCCCGTGCTGGTTCAGGTCGCCAAAGACCGATTTCTTCCAGCCGCCAAAGGTGTGATAGGCGAGCGGCACGGGAATCGGCACGTTGATCCCGATCATGCCGACGTTGACGCGCGCCGCAAAGTCACGCGCCGCGTCGCCGTCACGGGTAAAGATCGCGGTGCCGTTGCCCATTTCGTGATCCATCGCAAGACCAAGCGCCTCTTCATAGGTTTTGGCGCGGACGGTGGACAGAACCGGCCCGAAGATCTCGTGCTTGTAGATGTCCATATCGGGGGTGACGTTGTCAAAGAGGTGCGGGCCGACAAAGAAGCCTTCCTCGTAGCCTTGCAGCTTAAAGTCGCGCCCGTCGACAACCAGCGTGGCCCCCTGATCGACGCCAGTTTGTACCAGCCGTTCGATGTTTGCCTTCGCGGCTGCGGTGACCACGGGGCCGTAATCGACGTCATTGCCCGAGGTATACGGCCCGACTTTCAGCTTCTCGATGCGCGGCACCAGCTTTTCGATCAGACGGTCGGCGGTTTCCTCGCCCACAGGCACAGCGACCGAGATCGCCATGCAGCGTTCGCCCGCCGCGCCATAGCCCGCGCCGATCAGCGCGTCCGCGGCCTGGTCCAGATCGGCGTCCGGCATGATGATCATGTGGTTCTTGGCACCGCCAAAGCATTGGACGCGTTTGCCATTCGCGCAGCCCGTGCCGTAGATATATTCGGCGATGGGGGTTGAGCCGACAAAGCCCACCGATTGAATGACAGGGTGATGCAGGATCGCGTCAACCGCTTCCTTGTCGCCATTGACGACCTGAATGATACCTTTGGGCAGGCCCGCTTCTTCCAGCAGTTCGGCTAGCATCAGGGGCACGGATGGATCACGCTCGGACGGTTTGAGGATGAAGGCGTTGCCGCAGACGATGGCGGGGGCGAACATCCACATCGGGATCATGGCGGGGAAGTTGAACGGCGTGATGCCTGCGGAGACGCCAAGGGGCTGGCGCATGGAATACATGTCGATGCCGGGGCCCGCGCTGTCGGTGAATTCGCCTTTCAGCAACTCGGGTGCGCCGATGCAGTATTCCACCACTTCCAGACCGCGCTGCACGTCACCGGCGGCATCGGGCAGGGTCTTGCCGTGTTCGCGGCTCAGCGCTTCGGCGAGCTTGTCCATATCGCGGTTCAGCAGGTCCACGAACTTCATCATGACCCGCGCCCGACGCTGGGGGTTCACCGCGGCCCATGCGGGTTGCGCGGCCATGGCGTATTTTACGGCCTGATCCAGCTCTGCCTCGCCAGCCAGCGGGACTTTCGCCTGCACTTCGCCGGTTGCGGGGTTGTACACGTCGGCAAAGCGGCCTGACGTGCCTTTGACGTGGGCACCGTTCAGGTAATGGGTCAACTCTTGCATGGAATGCTCCTTCTGTGCGTTTGGCGGCAGGTTAGCCTTGCAAAAAACAAAGCAAAAGAGGCATGGCGTCAAAATCGTTTTGCATTATTGCAAAGCCTTGCGCGGGCTGAAAGGGTAGGGTGGGGCGCTGCCCCCGTCCTTCGGACGCCCCCGGAGTTTACGGGCAAAATGAAGTCTGTGCAGAAAACGAAGCGTGAAAGGAGCCGTGGCCGATGATGGGGAACTGGGACGACCTGCGGCTGTTTCTGGCCGTCGCGCGCGAGCAGAGCCTATCGGGCGCGGGGAAGCTGTTGCGGTTGGACCCCGCGACCTTGGGGCGACGCATGGCGCGGCTGGAAAAGACCATGCAGGCGGTATTATTCGTGAAATCGCCCTCGGGCTACGCGCTGACCGAGGCGGGCGTGCAGTTGCTGTCGCGCGCCGAAGCCGCAGAGCAGGCGATGCGGCAGGCCACGGCGGATGTGGTCGTGCCGTCGGATCAATTGGCAGGGCAGATCAGGATCGGGGCACCGGACGGCTGCGCCAACTATCTACTCCCACAGGTCTGCGCCCGTTTGGTGGCGGATAATCCGGGGCTTGATATCCAGATTGTCGCCCTGCCGCGGGTGTTCAACCTGTCGCGGCGCGAGGCGGATATGGCGATCGGGGTCAGCGCGCCCACGGCGGGGCGGCTGGTTGTGCAGAAAATCGCCGACTACCAGCTGCATCTTGCCGCCGCCGACAGCTATCTTGCCGCGCGCCCCGCGATCCGGACCGTTGCAGACCTGCAGGGGCACCGGTTGGTGGGGTATATTCCCGACATGATCTTTGATCGCGAGCTTGATTATCTGGCGGAGCTTGGCATGACGCGGGTGCCTCTGGCCTCTAATTCCGTGTCCGTTCAGGTGAATATGATCCGGCAAGGGGGCGGCGTCGGGATTGTGCATGATTTCTCGCTCCCTGCGACGCCGGGGGTGACGCGCATCCTGACCGGTGACGTGCATCTGAGCCGCGCCTTTTATTTGATTCGCCACGAAGACGACCGCCGCAATCTGCGTCTGAGCCGCGTTGCGGAAGCTCTGGCGCAGGGCGTCCGCGCCGAAGTGGCGAAACTGGAGGCAATTGCTTGACACGCAACAGTATTAAAGGGAACCTGACCTATAGGTAATATTCTTGCGAAGGGGCCGACCATGCTAGTTTCCCAAATCCTGAAAACCAAAGCGGATGACAGTGTTACGACGGTAAAACCGGGCACGCGTATCTCGCAGGCGGCGGCGATGTTGTCGGAAAAGCGGATCGGGACCTTGGTCGTGTCAGCGGACGGCAAAACGCCCGATGGTATCCTGTCGGAGCGTGACATCGTGCGCACCCTTGGCCGCGAGGGCGGCGGTTGTCTGGACGACACCGTAGAGGCGCTGATGACGCGCGATTTGATCACCTGCGCCAAGGATGAAACCGCGGATGATATCCTTGCCAAGATGACGCAAGGCCGCTTTCGCCACATGCCTGTTTTGGAGGATGGGGTTCTGATCGGCCTGATCTCTTTGGGGGATGTGGTCAAGGCCCGCCTGATGGAGCTTTCGATGGAGAAAGACGCCCTGGAGGGGATGATCAGGGGCCACTAGCCCACCGAAATTGGCGTTGCATCTTCGCGGTGTAAATGCTTGCTTGCACTTCGAATAACGACTTGAAATGACTGGACTCTCCCATGCGCGTAGGCCTTTACCCCGGCACCTTCGACCCTATTACTTTGGGTCACATCGACATCATCCGGCGGGCGGCGACGCTTGTTGATAAACTGGTGATCGGGGTCGCGATCAACCGCGATAAGGGGCCATTGTTCGAGCTGGAAGAGCGTGTCGCCCAGATCGAAGAGGAATGCCGCAAGCTGAACCAGGAGACCGGGACAGAGATCGTGGTGCATCCCTTCGAGAACCTGCTGATCGATTGCGCCCATGATGTGGGGGCACAGATGATCATCCGCGGGCTGCGGGCCGTGGCGGATTTCGAGTACGAGTATCAGATGGTGGGGATGAACCGTAAGCTGGATGACAGCGTCGAGACGGTCTTCTTGATGGCAGAGGCCGAGCATCAGGCGATTGCCAGCCGTTTGGTCAAGGAAATCGCCCGGCTTGGCGGGGACGTCAGCAAATTTGTGACGCCCGCCGTCAATGCCGAGCTGTTAAAGCGTTTCTCGCAATAACGATCAGAGGGTTTTCGCAACCTCGCGCGAGGTGTCGAGCATACGGTTCGAGAACCCCCATTCGTTGTCATACCAGCCCAGAACCCGCAGCTGTGTCCCGCTTTGGACAGAGGTCTGATCAAGGGCCACGACACAGGAATGTGAATCGTGGTTCAGGTCGATCGACACCAGAGGACGTTCAACCAGACCAAGGATGCCTTTCAGCGGGCCTTCGGCGGCGGTGCGCAGGGTGGCGTTGACCTCCTCCACCGTGGCTTCTTTCGACAGTTCGACCACCAGATCGACACAGGATACATTCGGTGTGGGCACGCGGATCGCGGTGCCGCCGATCAGCCCGTCAAGCTCGGGCAGCACTTTACCCAGTGTCTTGGCCGCACCGGTGGTGGTGGGGATCATCGACAGCGCCGCGGCGCGGGCACGGTACAGGTCGCTGTGCGCCGTGTCATGCACCGGCTGGTCGCCGGTGTAGCTGTGGATTGTGGTCATATGGCCGTGCTTGATACCGAAGGCGTCATGCAGGGTCTTGGCCAGCGGTGCCATGCAGTTGGTGGTGCAGGAGGCGTTGCTCAGCACCGTGTCTTCGGCGGTGATCAGATCGTGGTTCACACCGTAGACGATTGTTTTCATGGCGTCTTTACCGGGGGCAGAGATGACGACCCGTTTCGATCCATTCGCCAGATGTTTGGCCGCCGCCTCGCGCGTGGTGAAGATGCCGGTGCATTCCAGCACGATGTCCACATCGCCCCACGGCAGGGCAGCGGGGTCGCGTTCTGCGGTCACGCGGATCGGGCCTTGGCCCACATCCATCGTGTTGTCGCCCAGGGTGACCGGACGGCCAAAGCGCCCGTGGACCGAGTCGAATTCGAACAGATGTGCGTTGGTTTCCAGCGGGGCGAGATCGTTGATCGCCACCACCTGCAAATCATCGTCGCCACGCTCCATCAGCGCGCGCAAAACATTACGACCGATACGGCCAAAGCCATTGATTGCCAATTTGGTAGCCATGGGGCGTCCTCCTGAATGTGATAGCGCTAACATCGACATTTATGACAAAGAGTCAACCTGTGCAGGGCAATATTGCGCCGGAAGCGATTGGAGGGAAGGGGCCGACTGTCGGATCAGCGCCAGAACGCCACCCACTCGATCAGGTCGACAAATTTCTTGGTCAGGAAAATCAGATGTTCGCTGCCATAGATCAGCGCATCAATCCCTAGTGCGGTCAGCAGTACAGCAGCGAGAGAGACAGCGATGGGGGTGTCCATGGGGGCGGTGGTCCTTGCCTGCGGGTGGCCCAGATATGACAGGGCAACCCGCGCGTCGCAAGTCTTAGCCCAGTTTGCCCATGGCAACGGCAACATCGGCCATACGGACAGAGAAGGCCCATTCGTTGTCATACCACGCCAGGACACGCACCAGACGGTTGCCAACGACCTTGGTCTGGTCGGGCGCGAAGATCGACGAATGTTCGGTGTGGTTGAAATCAACCGACACTTTCTGTTCCGCATCATAGGCAAAGACCCGCGACATCGGGCCGTTTGCAGCGGCGCGCATGGCCTCGTTGACCTCTTCAACCGTGACATCACGGCCTGCCATAAAGGTCAGGTCAACCGCGCTGACGTTTGGCGTCGGAACGCGCATGGCGGTGCCATCCAGCTTGCCTTTGAGCGCGGGCAGCACTTCGCCCAAGGCTTTCGCCGCACCGGTAGAGGTCGGGATGATCGCCATCGCAGCGGCACGCGCGCGGTACAGGTCTTCGTGGCGGCGGTCCAGCGTCGGCTGGTCGCCGGTATAGCTGTGCACGGTGGTCATGATGCCGCTTTCGATGCCGAACGCATCATGCAGCGCCTTGGCCATCGGGGCCAGACAGTTGGTGGTGCACGACCCGTTCGATACCATCGTGTCCGAGGCCTGCAATTCGCCGTCGTTCACACCATAGACCACAGTACGGTCGACGTTCTTGCCCGGTGCCGACAGCAACACGCGTTTCGCGCCCTGATCCAGATGCACCTTTGCCAGCAGCCCGTCGTTGAACTTGCCGGTGCATTCCAGCACGACGTCGCACCCTTCCCAGTTCAGCTCGTTCATCTGGTAGGTCGACATGACCTCCATCTCTCCGCGCCCCAGATCCAGCGTGCCGTTGCCGACTTTGACTTCATTGGGAAAACGCCCGTGGACGGAATCGTATTTGATCAGATGTGCCGCAGTCTCCAGCGGGCCGGTCGCGTTGATGCGCACCACCTCGATGTCGTCCCGGCCCGATGCCGCGATATGAGACAGGGTGCAGCGGCCGATGCGGCCAAATCCGTTGATACCGACTTTGATGGTCATGGGGGCGTCCTTTGGCAAAGATCTGTAACTTTGCCGGTTCTATATCTGGTGGTCGTGAACAGGGGAAAGGGCTAAATCCCCCTAATTTCCGTATGTTAGCGATAAATATTCGTGTTAGCGATAACCCTCAGATCGGCTTTGCCTTCTGCCTGCGCTGCGCTACCCTTACGCCAACAAATATGGAGAGACTGAATGAGCGGCCTATTAGCCCTGTTGGATGATGTAGCAGCGATTGCAAAAGTGGCCGCGGCCAGCGTGGATGATGTGTTCGGCCAGGCTGCCAAGGCCAGCGCCAAGGCCGCGGGCGCTGTCATCGACGACGCGGCCGTGACCCCGAAATACGTCAGCGGCTTCGAGGCCAACCGCGAACTGCCGATCATCTGGCGCATCACCAAGGGATCGCTGAAGAACAAGCTGGTCTTCTTGTTGCCCGCCGGTTTGCTGCTGTCGAATTTCGCGCCATGGTTGATCGCGCCCTTGTTGATGTTGGGTGGGGCCTACTTATGTTTTGAAGGCGCTGAAAAGATCGCCCATGCGCTTGGGGTAGGGGGCAAAGGACACGAGGATCATCCCCCCGGTGCCGATGAAAAGGTGATCAAGGACCCTGCCAAGCTGGAAGAGCAAAAGGCCAAAGGTGCGATCAAGACCGACTTTATCCTCTCGGCCGAGATCATGACCATCGTGCTGTCAAACCTCGAGGTGTCAAATTTCTGGATGGAAGCCGGGGCGCTGGCCGCCGCCGCCGTGATCATCACGGTCGCGGTCTATGGCTCCGTCGCGCTGATCGTAAAGATGGATGATGTGGGGCTTTATATGGCCAAGAACGGCAATCTCGGCCTGACCCGTGGTCTGGGTCGCGGGATCGTTCGCGGCATGCCGTGGTTCCTCAAGGCGCTGACCATTATCGGGACGGCGGCCATGCTCTGGGTCGGCGGATCGATCATCGTGCACGGTATGGAGGAACTTGGTTTTGCTGGCCTCGGCCACCTGATCCACGACTACGCCGTCGCTTTCGGCCATATGGTTCCGGTCGCGTATGAAGGTGCCGCCGAATGGATCGCCAAAGCCGCGATGGACGGTGTCTTTGGTCTGGCCCTTGGGCTGGTGCTGATCCCCGTCGGCGAAAAGATCATCACCCCGCTGTGGCGCGCGGTCTTCAACCGCAAGGATGCCGGCGCACACGCGTAAACGGGGCGGATATGAGGAACGGAAGGGGGCGCAGCTTGCGCCCCTTTTTTTATGGCTGGTCGGGGTTAATCGTTGGCGCACCTATGAACCCTGCCTATGAAGACAATCCCTAGATTCGAATGCGGGCTGCGGAAGGAAAAGCCCTTGAGGCTGTCATGCGGTGGAACATTTGCCGCGCCTTGTCGGTTGAGCGGTAAGGCATGGGACGCCAAAACGTTCACCCCGACATGTCCATTTTTGAAACTCGGTGCTGGATGCTTGATCCGCCACTCTGATATGGAGGTCTTTTCGTGAAATTCACCCCCCTCGCATGTGCGACCATTCTGGCTTGCGCCGTAGCGCCCGTTCTAAACGCAGGGGTCGCGTTGCCCAGTGCGACAATGTCTTCCCTGACCGTGCCTATGGGGCAGGACTCCCAGATCGTGAAGATCAAAAACGACAAGGAAAAGGGCCCCAAGAAGGCGAAGAAGGAAAAGCATAAGAAGGACAAGCACGGGAAGAAAGAGAAGAAACACAAGAAGAAACACGAGAAACAGGCCAAGAAGCTAGAGAAGAAGCTTGAAAAGCACGAAAAGGTAAAAGTGAAAGTCAAACGGTCGAAGGAGGATCGTTCGCGTATTTCAAACGAGGTTCTCGAAGTGCGCGCACCTGAAGGTCGTGACATGAGCGTGCTACTTGGTGCCGTGCCACTCGCGCTCTTGGGCTCTCAAATCGCCTTTGCTGATGTTCCCGAAGAAAAACTGCTGACCTATCGCAACTGCCCACCGGGCCTTGCAAAAATGGACCCACCTTGCGTACCCCCTGGACTTGCCAAAAAAGGCGTGACCTATGAGGAATGGGTGGCATACGACGATAAGCAGCTTGACGCCATCTACCTTGATCAGCGTACGGAATTCTTGGATCGGGACATTGTCATTGGTGACGAAAGGGTGCCGGATCGGGACGGGGTTGTCGAAGAAGATGCAAATCGTGACGTCATCCTTGACGACGATACTCTGTTGCTCAGCTCGGAACAGATTGCATCGCTTTACGATCTTCGCCCCGCACCGGCAGGCAAGCGCTACGCGTTGATCGATGGCCAGCCTGTGTTGCTCACCCAAGAAGATTACACATCGCTACTGCGGATCAATGAATTGGCGCGGGTTGAAAACCTACCAGACGGCGTGCGCATAGCACCTACAGCGGCGTTGACGCAGAACGAATTGCGCCAAACCTACAAATTGCCACAGCTTGAGACCGGCAATAACTATGCTGTTGTGAATGGTGAACTGGTGACGTTGCAGGACAGCGCATTCGAAACATTGCAACTTATCCGGATCGCGCGCGCCATTTTTTGAGGCCACGCTGAAGTTAGACCGAGGGGCATGCGCCACGCCTCTCGCAGCTTTTGCCAGCGTCAGACGGCCCGCAACATTGTGGTACAAAAATAGAAAGGGGGAGCAAAATGCTCCCCCTTTTTCGTTGTGACTGTATCCGTTCAGATCACAGCAGCGCCTTGGCCTTGTCGGCGACATTCTGCGGGGTGATGTCGAACTTTTCGAACAGCTCTTCTGCGGGGGCGGAGGCGCCGAAGCGGTCCATGCCGACGAAATCGGCCTTGTTCCACTTGCCACGCTCGCCAGTCAGCCAGCGGTCCCAGCCTTGGCGTACGGCGGCTTCGACGCCGACGCGGACGGGGCCGGCGGGGAGGACGCGGCGGCGGTAGGCTTCGTCTTGGGCGGCGAACAGTTCCATGCAGGGCATGGATACGACGCGGGTGCCGATGCCTTCGGCTTGCAGCAGGTCACGGGCTTTCAGCGCGATCTCGACTTCAGAGCCGGTGGCGATCAGGATGACCTGACGTTTGCCTTCGGCGTCTGCCAGAACATAGGCCCCCTGTTCGGTGAGGTTCTTGTTCTTGTGCTCAAGCCGCACGGTGGGCAGGCCCTGACGGGTCAGCGACAGCACGGACGGTGTCTTTTTGCTGCTCAGCGCGATTTCCCAGGCCTCTGCGGTTTCAACCGTGTCGGCGGGGCGGAACACATAGGTGTTGGGTGTCGCGCGGCTGATGGCCAGATGCTCGACCGGTTGGTGCGTCGGGCCGTCTTCGCCCAGACCGATGCTGTCGTGGGTCATGACAAACACGCTTGGCACCTGCATCAGCGCGGCGAGGCGCATGGCGGGGCGGGCGTAGTCGGTGAAACACATGAAGGTGCCGCCGTAGGGGCGGATACCGCCGTGCAGCGCCATGCCGTTCATCGCGGCGGCCATGCCGTGTTCGCGGATCCCCCAGTAGACGTAGCGCCCACCACGGTTATCCACGTCAAACACGCCCAGATCAGCGGTCTTGGTGTTGTTAGAACCGGTGAGGTCAGCGGAGCCGCCCACGGTTTCAGTATAGAGCGGGTTCAACACCTCCAGCGTCTTTTCGCTGCTGGCGCGGGTGGCCAGTTTCGGCGCGTTTTCCGACGTCTGCTTTTTGAACGCCTTGATCGTCGCGCTCAGCTTCTTGGGGGCGTCACCGGCCAGCGCGCGGTTGAATTCTTCACGCTTTGTGCGCGACATGGCGTCGAAACGCTCTTCCCAGGCGCGGCGGTCGTCTGCGCCGCGTTTGCCGATCTCTTCCCAGGCGGATTTCACGTCGGCGGGGACTTCGAACGGGCCGGTTGTCCAGCCATAGGCGGCTTTGGCAGCGGCCATCTGGTCCGCGTCGGTCAGCGCGCCGTGACCTTTCGAGGTATCCTGCGCGGCGTGACCAAGCGCGATATGCGTCTTGCAGGCGATCATCGTGGGCAGATCGGATTTGCGCGCCTCGGTCAGGGCGGCGTCGATCTCGTCGGGGTTGTGGCCGTCGATTTCGATAACGTGCCAGTCAGCCGCCTTGAACCGTGCGACCTGATCCACTTTGTCGGACAGCGATACCGGCCCGTCGATGGTGATGTCGTTGTTGTCCCACATCACGATCAGCTTGCTCAGCTTGTGGCGGCCCGCAAGGGCAATCGCCTCGTGGCTGATGCCTTCCATCAGGCAGCCGTCACCCGCGATCACATAGGTGAAGTGGTCGACGATTTTCTTGCCGTATTGCGCGCGCAGGATTTCCTCGGCCATGGCAAACCCGACAGAGTTCGCGATCCCCTGACCCAGCGGGCCGGTGGTGGTTTCAATCGCATCAGCAAGGAAGTTTTCAGGGTGGCCCGCGGTGCGTGCACCCATCTGGCGGAAGTTCTTGATCTCTTCGAGCGGGAATTGTTCGTAGCCGGTCAGGTGCAGCAGCGAATAGACTAGCATGGACCCGTGGCCGGCCGACAGGATGAAACGGTCGCGGTCAGGCCACAGCGGGTTGGACGCGTCGAACTTCAGGTGCTTTTCGAACAGAACAGTGGCGACATCCGCCATGCCCATTGGCATGCCCGAGTGGCCGGAATTGGCGGCGGCGACAGCGTCCAGCGTCAGGGCGCGAATGGCGGTCGCTTTGGACCAATGGGCGGGATGGGCTTTGGCGAGGGCGTTCAGATCCACGGTGCAAGCTTCCTTATAAGGGGGAAAAGGGATTGCGCGGATCAATACCAGCCACCCCGCAAAGATCAAGGCCCAGAGGGCATCGCCCGCAGCAGAGCTTTTCCGCCGGGCCAAGGCATTGTTCTTAAAGGGGCAGTATTCCGCCTTTGGTTTCGGTAGGATCAGCGGAAACCACGTTGACCAGCGATTCGATGGTTGGCAAACTGCATTTTACGACTGACATACGACGTTTTACGAGGAACCCTGCGATGAGCGACATAGAACACTTGCAAGGCCGTATTCTGGCGGCGCTTGAAAGGGCATCGCGCGGAGCTGACAAACTGGCCGTCGCCAAGGCGGAGGTCCCCGATCTTTCGGAAGAACTTGCGCAGGAACGCGCTGTCAACGCAGAGCTTTCTGAACAGGTCACTGCCCTGAAAAAGCGGCTGGACGATGAAACCGCCCATCTGCGGGCTGAACTGGCCACAGCACAGGCGCGCAACAACAGTGCGGCCGCGGCACAGGCCCAGACCGAAAAGCTTGATCTGGAAATCCAGCGGGTGCGCCGCGCCAATGCGCAGCTGGCCGACGCCTGCGCTGCGCTGCGCGAAGCCAATGCCGAAGGGGTGGGGGACGCCGATCTGATCAATGCCGCCTTGCAGGCAGAGCTTGACGCGCTGCATGCCGCCCGTCGCGCCGATGTGGCAGAGGCGGACGCGATCCTCTCTGTTCTTACCCCGCTTGTTCCCACTGCCGAGGAGTCTGCCTGATGCCCGAAGTTTCCATCTCTATCGGCGGTCGCCAATTCGAAGTCTCCTGCCAAGAGGGCGAGGAAGACTACCTGCACGCCGCAGCCAAGATGCTCGACGACGAAGCGCAGGTGTTGTCGGATCAGGTAGGCCGGATGCCCGAAGCGCGGATGTTGTTGATGGCGGGCCTGCTGCTTGCCGATAAAACCGCCAGCGTCGAGGATAAGATCAAGGAAGCCCGCGCCGAACTGGCAGAGCGTGACGCAGAGCTTGCAAGCCTGCGCAATGTCGTGGTGGAGCCCGAGCGGATCGAGGTGCCTGTCATCCCGCAAAGCGTCACCGACAGCCTTGCCGAAATGGCCGCCCGCGCCGAAGCCTTGGCGAGCGAGATCGAAGACAAGGCTAAAGACGGGGCCCAGTGACCCAGCCGCGCGCCATCGCATTCGGGGCCGCGGCGGCGTGGTGGCTCGGGGTAGGGGGCAGCGCTTTGGCGCAGGCCATGCCGGTCACCGCCACCTATATCTGCGAGCGCGGGGTCGAGGTGCCGGTTTCCTATACCACTCCCGAACAGGGGGAGGCGACGGCTGTGCTTTATGTGGAAAACCGCATGGTTACGCTGGTCCGGACCCGCGCGGCATCAGGGGCGCGCTATGCATGGCCCTCGGACGGTTCCGGCTATGTCTGGTGGACCAAGGGGGACGCCGCGACGCTATTCTGGCATGATGCGGCGGCGGATGAAGATGTCACGCTCTACGCGGCGTGTCAGGCGCGGTGACGCGTTCTATGCAGGGCGCGCGCCGACATGCGTGGCGCGGTTCGGGTGCCCCTTGATCCAAGGCGCACCCGTTTCTTATCAGCCGACCGCTTAGCCGTTGGCTTCGCGGATCTTGTCTGCGGCTTCTTTGTCAAAGGCGACGCCGTTGTCTTCCAGCAGCGTGTCCAGCTCGCCCGACAGCATCATTTCGGTGATGATGTCACAGCCGCCAACGAATTCGCCTTTGACGTAAAGCTGCGGGATGGTGGGCCAGTCAGAGAAATCCTTGATCCCCTGACGCAGCTCTTCGTCGGCCAATACGTTCACGTCGGTGTAGTCGACATTCATATAGTTCAACACGCCAGCCACACGGGACGAGAACCCGCACTGCGGCATTGTTTTGTTGCCTTTCATGAACAGCACAACATGGTTGGCGGTGATGGTTTCCTGAATTTGCGTTTTTGCGTCGGTCATTTCGATTTGTCCTTTGGTATAAAGCGTTTCGCGTATTCTTGAGGGTCGCGGGGGATGCGGTAGTTGGTCTGATGTCCGCCGCCGCCGCCACCCGAATGATAGGTCGCGTCAATTTCGTGATAGCCCTTGCCCGGCTTTGATCCGCGTTCGGTATCGCGTGTGTGTTTCAGCGCCTGCAGGCCGCGCAGAACCGCCACGATCAGCACCAAGACGCTGAGGATCAGGACCAGGATCGGGTCCACCGGATCAATCCGGCGCTTTGGTTGTCAGCGCCAGCGCGTGCAAATCGCCGTTCGAACCATCCATCCGGCCCTTGAGCGCGGCATAGACGGCACGTTGCTGTTGCACGCGGTTCTGGCCACGGAAACTTTCGTCAATGATCATCGCGGCCATATGCACGCCGTCATTGCCTTCGACGGTGATCTTGGCGTTTGGAAAGGTCTCGCGCAGCAGGTCTTCGATTTCGCGGGCTTGCATGGGCATGTGTGGGGCGCTCCGTCTGGCATGTCATTGCCCAAGATGTAGTAGTGTGCAGGGCGGCGTGCAAGTTATCTCCCCGTTATCTCATTGAGCGGGGGCATGGGACGCCCTACATAAGAACAGTCGCCGCCGCGACAAGGTAAGGAGACCACCCGCCATGGAGATTTTCGAGAACGCACCGGAACGCGCCTATGCATGGGCGCAAGCGGGCCGCGGGGCCGCGCTGGCCACGGTGGTAGAGACATGGGGCTCTGCTCCGCGACGGGTTGGCGCGCAGCTGGCAATCGCCGCAGATGGCGAGATGCAGGGCTCTGTCTCGGGCGGTTGTGTCGAGGGGGCCGTGGTGGTTGAAGCGCTCGAGGCGATCGAGGACGGCACGCCGCGGTTGCTGGAATATGGCGTCAGCGATGGCGACGCCTTTGCAGTGGGGCTGGCCTGCGGCGGAAAGATTCGCGTGTTGGTCGAACCTGTGGGCGAAAAGGCGATGCCGTTTGACGTTCTGGGCGACCTCGTCCGCGCCCGCGCCGCGCGCCAGCCCGTGGCCTACCAGGTGCCCCTGTCGGGCGGGGTGGGGCGCTTGGTCACGGGCGGCTATGCTGACCGCTTTCGCATAGACCGTTCCGGCGTTGAAGAGGATGGCGATACATTCGTCGCGATCCACAACCCGCCGCTGCGGCTGGTTATCGTCGGGGCGGTACATATCGCGCAAGCCTTGGTGCCCATGGCGCAGGTCGCGGGCTTTGACGCCGTGGTCATCGACCCGCGCGAGGCCTTTGGCTCGCAAGCGCGTTTTCCCGATGCACAGGTGATCAACGACTGGCCGGACGCGGCGATGGACACCGTCGGCGTCGATACCCGCAGCGCCGTTGTGCTGTTGACCCACGACCCCAAACTGGACGACCCCGCGCTGCATATCGCACTCCGGTCCGACGCCTTCTATATCGGGGCGCTCGGATCGAAACGCACCCATGCCTCCCGCGTGGCACGGCTGGAAGAGGCGAGCTTTACCGCCGCAGACATCGCGCGCATCAACGGCCCCGTCGGGCTGGACATCGGGGCCGCCAGCCCGCCCGAGATCGCGGTGTCGATCCTGTCGCAGATGATCCAAGCCCTGAGAAAACCGTGAAGTTCGGCCCCATCGACACGGCGCAGGCCGAGGGTGCCGTGCTGGCCCATTCCATCGCATTGCCCTCGGGCCGTTTGCGCAAGGGGTTACGGCTTGAGCCCGCCCATCTTGCCGCGCTTCGGGCAGAGGGCATCGACAGCATCATTGTGGCGCAGCTCGCGTCAGGGGATGTGGATGAAAACACCGCCGCGGCACAAGTGGCGCAGGCCGTTCTGGCGGCGCATCCCCATCTGACGATGACGCGCGCCTTTACCGGCCGCGTGAACCTGCTGGCCGATGGGCCGGGGGTGGCGCAGCTGGATGTGGGCGCGCTTGAAGCGTTGAACGCCGTGCACCCGATGATCACGCTGGCCACGGTCCCGCCGTTCCAGCAGATGGCAGCGGGGGGCATGGTGGCGACGATCAAGATTATCTCTTACGCCGTCGCGCAAAGCGATCTTGCCGCCGCCTGCGACGCGGGGCGCGGTGCGATCCGGCTCGTGCCGCCGCAGATCAAAGACGCGACGCTGATCATCACCGAGATTGACGGCGGCGCGGGCGACAAGGGGAAAAAGGCCATCGCAGACCGGCTTTCTGCGCTGGATGTGGATCTGAAAAAAGTCGTCATGGTCCCGCATGAGGTCACCGCCCTGCGCGATGCCATTGCGGCGGCGGATACGGCGCTGACGCTGATCCTCACCGGCTCTGCCACCTCTGACATCGATGACGTGGCCCCGCAGGCCCTGCGCGCCGCGGGCGGAGAGGTCTCGCGCTTTGGCATGCCGGTTGATCCGGGCAATCTGCTGTTTCTGGGGCAGATGGGCGATACGCCGGTGATCGGCCTGCCGGGCTGCGCGCGCGCGCCTGCGTTGAATGGGGCGGATTGGGTGCTGTCGCGGGTGATCTGCGGCATAGAGGTATCCCCGCGCGATATCGCCCGCATGGGGGTGGGCGGCTTGCTGAAAGAGATCGCCACCCGCCCGCAACCAAGACGCGGCTGACCGACCCTGACGCAAGGCCCGTCGCCGCGCCGCGCCCGCGAAGTTCAACCCATGCGAAAAATTTCTGTTCTCAACGCCCCTTTGGCGTGCTTAACTCTACCCAACACATGACATAAAACGGGAGGAACATCATGACCGAGGTCAAAATGACCGTGAACGGCAAACCTGCATCCGGTGCCGTCGAAGGGCGCACGTTGCTGGCGTCATTCCTGCGCGAAAACCTGAGCCTGACCGGCACGCATATCGGCTGCGACACCAGCCAGTGCGGGGCCTGCGTGGTTCATGTCAACGGAGAGGCGGTCAAGGCCTGCACCATGCTCGCGGTCGAAGCGGACGGGGCCGAGGTCAAGACGATCGAATCCATGGCCAACCCCGATGGATCGCTGACAGTGATCCAACAGGCGTTTCAGGACCACCACGGGCTGCAATGCGGTTTTTGTACACCGGGCATGATCATGTCGGCCTCGGCGCTGCTGAAAGACAATCCCAAGCCGACCGAGGCAGAGGTCCGGCACTATCTGGACGGCAATATCTGCCGCTGCACCGGTTACCATAACATCGTCAAGGCGATCATGGCTGCATCCGGTCAGGACGTCAGCGCGCTGGCTGCCGAATAACCACCGTGCGACGTGCGGCCCTGTTGATGCAGGGGCGGGAGGACACGGCGCACCCATCCTGAAAACCGCGCTTTCCCATGTGAAACGGGGAACCGCAGCAACCCATAGATTGACGACATAAGAATAAAGCCAAACGCAAAAGCCACATACGACGGTGCGGACCCGATCCGTGCCCCATAGGGAGGAATTGACCATGCCAAAGGACGGCGGAATTGGTGCCAGCAGCAAGCGGCGCGAGGATATCCGGTTTTTGACCGGTGAGGGGAATTATACCGACGATATCAACCTGCACGGACAGGCGCATGTGTTCTTTCTGCGCTCGGATATCGCCCATGGCGTGCTGAATTCGGTCGATACCTCCGCGGCAGAGGGGATGCCGGGGGTCGTGAAGATCTTTACCGGTGCCGATTTCGCCGAGGTCGGGTCGATCCCCTGCGGCTGGCAGGTCACGGACAAGCATGGCGCGCCCATGCAAGAGCCGCGCCACCCCGTACTGGCCGAAGGCAAGGTCCGCCACGTGGGCGAACCGATTGCGGCTGTCGTGGCGGAAACCCTGTCGCAGGCCCGCGACGCGGCAGAGGCGATCGTCGTCGATATCAGCGATCTGCCCGCCGTCGTCGATATGAAGCAGGCGGTGCAGGAAGGCGCGCCCAAGGTTCATGACGATCTGACCTCGAACCTCTGCTACGATTGGGGCTTTGTCGAAGAGAACAAGGCAGCCGTGGACAAGGCCTTTGACGACGCGGCCCATGTCACCACGTTGGAACTGGTCAACAACCGTCTGGTCGCCAATCCGATGGAGCCGCGCGTCGCCGTCGGCGACTATGCACGCGGGACAGGCGATCATACGCTTTACACCACCAGCCAGAACCCCCATGTGATCCGCCTGCTGATGGGGGCCTTTGTTCTGGGCATCCCCGAACACAAGCTGCGCGTCGTGGCCCCTGATGTGGGCGGCGGTTTCGGCACCAAGATTTTCCACTATCAGGAAGAGGCGTTCTGCACCTTTGCCGCCAAAGCCTGTAACCGTCCGGTGAAATGGACCTCCAGCCGGTCCGAGGCCTTCATGTCCGACGCCCACGGGCGCGACCATGTGACCAAGATCCAGATGGCGCTGGACGCGGACAATAACTTTACCGCGCTGCGCACGGACACTTACGCGAATATGGGGGCTTATCTGTCGACCTTCGCGCCGTCGGTGCCCACATGGCTGCACGGCACCTTGATGGCGGGCAACTACAAGACGCCGCTGATCTATGTGAACGTAAAGGCCGTGTTTACCAACACAGTGCCCGTCGATGCCTATCGCGGCGCGGGCCGGCCGGAGGCAACCTATCAGCTGGAACGGCTGGTGGATAAATGCGCCCATGAGCTTGGGGTCGACCCGATTGTCTTGCGGCGACAGAATTTCATCACCGAGTTCCCCTATGCCACGCCGGTCGCGGTGGAATATGACACGGGCGATTATGTGGCCACGATGGACAAGCTTGAAGAGATCGCCGATTTCGCCGGTTTCGACGCGCGCCGCAAGGAAAGCGAGGCCAAGGGCAAGCTGCGTGGGTTCGGCGTGAACTGCTATATCGAGGCGTGCGGCATCGCGCCCTCGAACCTTGTGGGGCAGCTCGGCGCGCGGGCGGGTCTCTATGAATCCGCCACCGTGCGGGTCAATGCGACGGGCGGTCTGGTCGTGATGACCGGCAGCCACAGCCACGGACAGGGGCATGAAACCGCCTTCCCGCAGGTGATCGCCGAGATGATCGGTATTCCCGAAGAGATGGTCGAGATCGTGCATGGTGACACCGCCAACACCCCGATGGGGATGGGCACCTACGGCTCGCGCTCCCTCGCGGTTGGCGGCTCGGCCATGGTCCGCGCCACAGAGAAGATCATCGCCAAGGCCACCAAGATCGCGTCGCACCTGCTGGAAGCCTCGGAAGGGGATATCGAGCTGAAAGACGGGGCCTTTACCGTGGCGGGGACGGATAAATCCGTTGCTTGGGGGGATGTGACGCTGGCCGCCTATGTACCGCATAACTACCCGCTGGAGGATATCGAGCCGGGTCTGGAAGAGACGGCTTTCTACGATCCGTCGAACTTTACCTATCCGTCCGGTGCCTATGCCTGCGAGGTCGAGTTGGACCCCGAAACCGGCCATGTCACCATTGACCGTTTTGCGGCGGCGGATGACTTTGGCAATATCGTCAACCCGATGATCGTGAGCGGTCAGGTCCACGGCGGGATCGCGCAAGGCATCGGGCAAGCGCTGATGGAGAATTGCGCCTATGACAGCGACGGTCAGTTGCTCAGCGCGTCTTACATGGATTACGCGATGCCACGGGCCAGCGATCTGCCGTTCTATACCGTTGACCATTCGTGCCAGACGCCCTGTACGCACAACCCCCTGGGCGTGAAAGGCTGCGGTGAGGCAGGGGCCATCGGGTCGCCGCCTGCGGTGGTGAATGCGGTGTTGGACGCCATGCGATCGGGCGGTAAGGATGTCGGACATATCGACATGCCTGTCACACCGGCGCGGGTTTGGGCGGCGATGAACGGATAAGACGGTTGGGGCAGGTGCGGGGTTCAGCCCGCTATGTGCCTCTGGCGCAGAAAATAAGGGAAAGCGGGGGCCAGCCCCCGCGCCCCCGGAGTTTATTGGCAAAATGAAGAGAGGCGTTTGGGGCCGCGGCCCGCTCTCTGACTGGAAGGACGCAAGATGTATGATTTTGATGTAGTGAAACCCGCGACAGTGGCCGAGGCGGTCTCGGCATTGGGGCAGGACGAGGCGCAACCGTTAAGTGGCGGGCAAACGCTGATCCCCACGCTGAAGGCGCGCTTGGCGATGCCGTCGGTTCTGGTGTCGCTGAGCGGGATCGAGGACATGCGCGGTGTGCGTATGGGCGATGACGGTCGCCTGTGTATCGGTGGGGGCACCGTACATGCGACCGTCGCCAAAGAGGCAGAGGCACATTACCCCGGGTTGGCAAGTCTGGCCGCGCGGATCGGAGATCCGGCCGTGCGCAACCGTGGCACCATCGGCGGTTCGGTCGCGAATAACGACCCCTCGGCCTGTTATCCGGCAGGGGTGCTTGCCAGCGGAGCGACGATCGTGACCAACGCGCGCGAGATCGCGGCGGATGATTTCTTTGAGGGGATGTTCGCCACCGCGCTGGACGAGGGCGAGATCATCACCGAAGTGCGTTTCCCAATCCCCGAGAAGGCGCATTACGAGAAATTCATCCAACCTGCCTCGCGCTTCCCGCTGGTGGCCGTGTTTGTGGCAAAATTCGCTGACGGTGTGCGGGTTGCTGTGACGGGTGCGTCGGAGGATGGCGTCTTCCGGTGGAGCGATGCAGAAGCCGCGCTGAGCGGGAGTTTTGCCGTGGATGCCCTGTCGGGGTTGAGCCTGCCCGGTGACGGCATGATCAGCGATCTGCACGGCAGTGGGGACTACCGTGCGCATCTGGTTGCTGTGATGACAAAACGGGCAGTTGCCGCGCTGACCTAAGCCACTCGATACTTCAATGAAAACCGTCCCTTGGGAAACCTTGGGGCGGTTTTTTGCTGTCTGGATGATTATCACTTGCGCAGGGTTGGGAACGATTTTGCAGCACCGGTGTTGTGCCGTAACGCTGCCCGAACGGCGTCCATAACCCCGTGAGGATTAGGAATGTATAAACTTTTGAAATCGACGACCTCTTTGACCATGTGTTTGGCGCTGGCCTTGCCCACAGGTGGTTTTGCCCAGACAACAGAAAGCTGCGTGGCCGAAGGGGAGCAAACCGTGTTCCCATGCGTGCTGCCTGACGGCAGTGTCGTGGCGGATGCGGATCAGATGATGACTTTGCGTGCCGACGGCGATCTGGCGCAGGCCCTTGGTCTTGAGGCGGAAGCCCAGACCGAAGCGCAAGCCGAGCCCGATGCAGAAGCCGCCGCTGAAACCGTAGACGCCGCGGAAGAGCAGGCTGCCGCCGCCGCCGAGGCCGAAGCCGCGGCAACGGCAGAAGCCCAAGCCGCCGCGGAAGAGCAAGCCGCTGCCGACGCAGAGGCCGCCGCCGCTGCAGCTGAAGCAGAAGCTGCTGAAGCGCAAGCTGCAGCCGATGCAGAAGCCGCCGCCGCCGCGCAGGCCGCTGAACAAGAGGCCGCCGAAGCTCAGGCCGCTGCAGACGCGCAAGCCGCCGAGGCCGAGGAAGCTGCTGCCGCCGAAGCGCAGGCCGAAGCAGAGCGTGAGGATGCGGTCGCTGCACAGATCGCCGCAGACGCTGAAGCCAAGGCTGCAGCCGAAGCAGAGGCAGAGCGAGACGCCGCTGCGGCTGCCGAAACCTCGGACAGCCCTGAAGCGCAGTCTGCCGAGACACAGGCAGATGCTCCTGCCGCTGAAAGCGATGCTGGCGTAGAGGCAGAGGCGCAAGCTCAGGCAGAGCCGGCAGAGACTGAGTCGACCGAAGAAACCCAAGCCGAGACCGACGTGCCGGCAGACAGCTCTTCCGACACTGAAACGCAGGCGGAGGCCGAAACCCAGCAGCAAACGGAAGAGCAGATCGCCGCTGATCTTGCCGCCGAACAGGCTGCGGAAGAAGCCCGTCAGGAACAGCGCGCGGCTGATGCAGCCGCTGCTGCCGAAGCCGCTGCCGCTGCTGACAGCGGTGAAGCCAAGGCCGATGTTGTGGTAGAAGAGATCACCGAAGAAGACACGCGCGCCTCGAACGAAGAATTTTCGACCGCCGTCACCGGTGACACCTCTGCCGAGGCCAATACGCAAGCCAAAAAGGATGACGACGACGGGCTGAGCAAGTTCGAGAAAGCCCTGCTTGTCGGCATCGGCGCAGTGGCTGTCGGGTCGATCCTGAACAATGGCTCGAAGGTCGTGAGCAACTCGGGTGACCGTCTGGTTGTTGAAGATCCGAATGGGGATCTGCGCGTTTTGAAAGACGATGATGCGCTTGTGCGTCAGGCCGGTGACGAAGTCCGCCGCGAGACGTTCAACGACGGTTCTTCGCGCACCACTGTGATCAAGCCTAACGGCAGCAAGATCGTGACCATTCTGGGTCGGGACGGCACCGTATTGCGCCGGATCAACGTTGATCCACAGGGCAATGAATATGTGCTGTTCGATGACACCCAAGTCGAAGAACGTATCGTGGTGAACGAGCTGCCCCAGGTCCGTCCGCAGGCCAATACGCTGGCCAGCCAGCAAAACGAGGAAGCGCTGCGTGCCGCTTTGCAAACGCAGCTGCGTGGGGATCAGGCCCAGCGGTATTCGCTGCGTCAGGTACGTGATGTCCGTCAGGTCCGTGCCCTAGCACCAGAGATCGAGCTGGACGCTGTGCGTTTTGCCACAGGGTCGGCTGCTATCCAACCTGAACAGGCCCGCGCGCTGTCCAAGATCGGGACCGCGATCAGCAATGCCATCAAGGATGATCCACGCACTGTGATCCTTGTGGAAGGGCACACCGATGCGGTTGGCAATGCGGGCTACAACCTTGCGCTGTCTGACCGTCGTGCTGAAACCGTTGCATTGGCCCTGACCGAGTATTTTGACGTGCCGCCAGCCAACCTGATCACCCAAGGCTACGGTGAAAGCGCGTTGAAAGTCCCGACCGAGACCGCCGAACCCGCCAACCGTCGTGCGGTTGTGCGCAACATCACAGGTCTGCTGCGTCAGTAAGCGCGAGTTTCAAGACATAGAAAAGCCCCCGCAGGAAACTGCGGGGGCTTTTTGCGTCTCGGGACTGTAAGACCCGGAATTATTTGCTTGGCAGCGGCCCGATGAGCATGACCATCTGGCGGCCTTCCATCTTCGGGAAGTTTTCAACGCGGCCAACTTCTTTGGTGTCTTCGGCAACGCGTTCAAGCAGCTCGCGGCCAAGGTTCTGGTGGGCCATCTCACGGCCGCGGAACCGCAGCGTGATCTTTACCTTGTCCCCATTGTCGAGGAACTTGAACACGTTACGCATCTTGACGTCATAGTCATTGGTATCGGTGTTCGGGCGGAACTTGACTTCTTTGATCTCGATGATCTTTTGCTTCTTGCGCGCTTCGGCTTCACGCTTTTGCGTCTCATACTTGAATTTGCCAAAGTCCATGATCTTGCACACGGGCGGGTTGGCATTGGGCGAAATCTCGACCAGATCAAGTCCGGCATCAACAGCCATTTCCATGGCGCGATCCGGTGTCACGACGCCGACGTTTTCCCCATCCGCACCGATCAGGCGGATTTCGTTGGCGCGGATGTTTTCGTTGATGCGCGGGCCGGTGTCTCTTTGCGGCGGCGCGTTATGCGGTCTGCGAGCGATGATGGTCGTCCTTTGATTGTTGTACTGATGTCGAGCACGGAAGGTAAACCTGCTCATGGTCTTCTTCAAGTCGCAAAATGGCGCATATACAGGGTAAAACCGCGTATTTTTGGGGGATTTACCCAAGGGGAAGCAGCGTATCGCGCATTTGACGCTATGTGTTGGCATATAGTATGTGCAGCAGGGGATTAACAAAGTTCAAAGGAACCACAGCATCATGAAAAACCTCATCTGGATTGTCATCGCAGGGGTGATCGCGCTTGGCGCGTACATGTTGTATTCGGGCCGTTCGGTCCAGGAGATTGCGACCGATGCGTCGGATGCTGTCAATGCTCCCGCCGCGCTGGAAAGTGCGACCGAAGCTGTGGGCGACGCTGTCGAGGCGACAGAGGGCGCAGTGACCGAGGCGGTAGAAGCCACCACAGAGGCCGCGAATACCGCAGCCGACGCGCTATCGGAAGCGGCCGAGGATGTGGCCGACGCCGCGGCAGAGGCGGGCGAGGATGCCATGAACGCGGGCAAGCAGATCGCCGAGGATGCTACGCAAGCGGCGAATGATACCGCAGAGGGCAACGCGGAGGTTTCCACCAGCGCAGAGGCCGATGCCATGGCTGCCAGCGATGCAGAGGCGAGCGATGCCGCCAGCACCACGCAAGCGGGCACGGCACCCGCCGCTGACCCGCAAGCCGAGGCAAACGCCGCAGCGGTTCAAGAGGAAGAAGCCGCCGCCGTGGCCGCGACAGATGCACAGGCGAGCACAGATGCGGGGGCTGCTGCCGATACAGAAGTTCAGGCCGACGTCACCGCCGATGCCGACACGCCAGAGCAGTTGACCACAGTCGATGGCTTTGATCTGGAGAAGGTGCAAACCATGATCGACACTTCTGATCTGCCCGCCACGCAAAAAGCGCTGCTGAAGCAAGGGCTGGTCACCGCCGGTGAAAACCCCGATGCCCTGCGCGCGATCCTCGCACGGATCCGCGAGGCGCTGGCGCTTTAATCGAGGCCCACCCAAAAAGCCGACCGGCACGACATGAAAAAGCCGCGCCTCGAAAGAGAGCGCGGCTTTTGTTTTATCCCTGGTGCCCCATGCAAGGGCACCGCTGCGTCTGATCAGCCGACAAAGGCCTTTTCAACGACGTAGTGTTTGGGGTCGGAGTTCGCCCCTTCCTCTAGCCCGAAACCTTCAAGCACGTCCTTGATATCCTTGTTGAATTCAAGGCTCCCGCAGACCATGCCGCGATCGGTGTCGGCGCTGATCCCGTCGATGCCGAGGTCTTTGAACACCGTGCCGTCCTGCAGCAGATTGGTGATGCGGCCCATCTTGGGGCTTTGCTCACGGGTGGTGGTAGGGTAATAGACCAGCTTGTCGCCGATCATCTCGCCGATCAGCGGATCATCGGCAAGGCTCTCGACCAGCGTGCGGCCATAGTCAAGCTCGGCCACATCGCGGGTGGTGTGGGTCATGATGATCTGGTCGAATTTCTCGTAGGTTTCCGGTTCGCGCAGCAGCGAGGCAAAGGGCGCAAAGCCTGTGCCGGTGGCGAAAAGCCACAAACGTTTGCCGGGCAGCAGCGCGTCATGCACCAGCGTGCCGACGGGCTTGGGCCGCAGGATGATCTGGTCGCCGGGCTGGATGTGTTGCAGCTTCGAGGTCAGCGGGCCGTCCTGCACCTTGATCGAATAGAACTCCAGCTCTTCGTCCCAGGAGGGCGAGGCGATGGAATAGGCGCGCAGCAGCGGCTTTTGCTTGCCGGTCTCGGGGTGCGGATCGCCCATCAGGCCGATCATCACAAACTCGCCCGAGCGAAAACGCAAGGACGCAGGGCGGGTCACGCGGAACGAAAACAGCCGGTCCGTCCAGTGTTTGACAGAAGTCACGGTCTGCGCGTCAGGCAACGTGGGTACGGGTTTGGCGTCGGTTTGGGTCACTACATTCTGCTCGGTCATAATTTCATCTACGCGCGGATCGCGGCACGCAGCCTTTCTCTAGGGGAAGGGAGGGGGCAGGGAAAGCATCTTGGGGCGAAAACCCCGATCAGCCGCGCAGACGCGCCTGATAATTATGCTCTTGCCAGTTTGCACGGGCCAGCCATTGGTCCTGCGGTTGACGGGCGGCCAGATCATCGGGGATCTCGACCTCGTCAAAGCCCGACCGGCGCGCCATGGCGTATTGGTCCGCAATCACATGCCCATGCGCCCGCAGCCGCCCGGTGTAGCCACGCAGACGCAGTTGGCGCGCGATGGTAAATCCACGCCCGTCGGCCGAGCTGGGGAAGGCCACGCGGATCATTGAGATCGCACCATCCACAGGGATCGTCTCCGGCTGCACGTCAGAGGGGACGTCAAGGGCGGTCGCCCCTGCTTCTACGCCTTCAGCAGCATCGAAGGGGGCGTAGGGCGTGGCGAAATCATCCGCCACAAACCCCTGATCATTGATCAACTGTGTCATGTCTTTGCTCCTGTGCGGACCATCTTGCCATCGACAAAATGGATGCCGCATTCTTCTTTTTCAATGTTTCTCCAGCGACCGGCGCGGGGATCTTCGCCCGGTTTCACCTTGGTGGTGCAGGGGGCGCAACCGATGCTGGGGTAGCCTTGGGCCACCAGCGGGTGCCGGGGCAGGCGGTTCTCGTCGATATAGTCCGACACGTCGGAGGCCTGCCAATGGGCCAGCGGGTTTACCTTGATCCGCGCAGATGCATTGGCGGGGGTTTCGACCTCGAAGAACGGCAAGCTGGCGCGGGTGCCGGACTGGAACCGCTTGCGCCCTGTGATCCAGCCGTCGAACCCCTCTAGCGCGTGCTGCAGGGGCACGGTCTTGCGGAAGGCACAGCAGGCGTCCGGGTCGCGCAGATGCAGCGTCCCGTCGGGGTCTTTCTCTGCCACGTCCTGCGCCCGGATCGTCTGCACATTGCGCAGCCCCAACCGTTCGCTCAGCTCTTGCTGATAGACCAGCGTTTCAGCAAAGAGCATCTCTGTGTCGATGAACAACACCGGCAGATCACGTTTCACCATAGAGGCAAGGTGCAACAGGGCGACGGATTCCGCCCCGAAGCTTGAGACAAGCGCCAGATTGGGCACGTTGTCGATCGCGGCATGCAGCACGTCGGTGGCGCTGTGATGGCGCAGGCCATCGTTCAGCTTTTCCACCTGACGGGTCAGCGCTGCGACGCGGTCCGGCCCTTCGGGGAGGATTTTTTCCCCATTTGGAAGTGTCAGTTGATCACGCGGCATTGGCTTGTGCTTCCGGGTAGAGGACGGCCTTGAACGGGGCAAGACCGAGGCGGCGATAGGTTTGCAAGAAGGTCTCGTCCGCGTCGCTGCGCAGGTCGAGGTAGCCTTTTACCAACCGTTCAATCGCCGGAATAATGTCGTCGGCGGAAAAGCCCGGACCGGCGCGCTCTCCGATGGCGGCGTTTTCGGTGCCGTCACCGCCCAGAGTGATCTGGTAGTTTTCGACACCGGCGCGGTCGAGCCCGAGAATCCCGATGTGGCCCACGTGGTGGTGGCCGCAGGCATTGATGCAGCCCGAGATCTTGATCTTGAGCGGACCGACATCGTGTTCCAGCTTCAGCTCGTCAAAGCGGGTCGCGATTTCCTGGGCAATCGGGATCGAGCGCGCTGTCGCCAGCGCGCAGTAGTCCATGCCGGGGCAGGCGATGATATCGCTGATCAGGCCGATATTGGCCGTGGCCAGGCCGACCTCTTTCAACGCCGCGTGCAGCGCAGGCAGGTCACCACGGTGCACATGGGGCAGGATCACGTTCTGCTCGTGGCTGATGCGCAGTTCGTCATGGCCGTATTCGGCCGCCAGCTCGGCCATACGGTGCATTTGTTCGGCGGTGGCGTCGCCCGGGGTCTTGCCATGGGCCTTGAGGCTGATCGACACGATCGCGTAGGACGGATCGCGGTGGTCGGTCAGGTTGGTGTCGGCCCAACTTTTGAACACGGGATCGCTGTCATAGGCAGCCGTATAGGCGTCCGTCGGGGCGGTCTTGAACGTCGGGCTGGCGAAATCCGCCTCGATCCGCGACAGCATCTGCTGGTCGACGCCGGTGAACTGCGGACGGATCAGCGCATAGCGGGCGTCCACCCGTGCGCGGATGTCGTCGATGCCGTTCTCATGCACGGTGATCTTGATCCGCGCTTTGTATTTATTATCGCGGCGGCCCAACAGGTTATAGACCGAGACGATGGCCTCGAGCGTGGGCAGCAGGTCTTCGGAGCTGACGAAGTCGTAAAGCACCTTGCCGATCATCGGGGTCCGGCCAAGGCCGCCGCCGACGATGACCTGATAGCCAATCTCGCCGTCTTTCTCGACGATTTGCAGGCCGATATCATGGGCCTTGATCACCGCACGGTCATGGGGCGCGCCAGAGACAGCGACCTTGAACTTGCGCGGCAGGAACTGGAATTCGGGGTGGTCGGTGGACCACTGCCGGATCAGTTCGGCCACAGGGCGCGGATCAGCGATTTCATCCGCGGCGGCACCGGCGAAATGGTCGGCAGTCACGTTGCGGATGGTGTTACCGCTGGTCTGGATGGCGTGCATGTTCACTTCGGCCAGAGCGTCCAGCATATCGGGGACATCACGCAGCTGGGGCCAGTTGTACTGGATGTTCTGGCGCGTGGTAAAATGGCCGTAGCCCTTATCCCATTTGGCAGCGATATCGGCCAGCTTGTGCATCTGGCGGCTGCTGAGCGTGCCATAGGGGATCGCGACCCGCAGCATATAGGCGTGCAGCTGCAGATAGAGCCCGTTCATCAAGCGCAGGGGCTTGAATTCATCCTCGGTCAGGGAACCGTCGATGCGGCGTTCGACCTGCGCGCGGAACTGTGCGTTGCGTTCGGCGATGAAGGCATCGTCAAATTCGGTGTAGCTGTACATTATTGAACCTCCTGCTTGCCGTGGGTGTAGTTGCTTGGACCCTTGGCGCGGAATGCTTCGCGGAAATGCGATGGCTTGGGTGTGTCTGTGCTGGTGTCGACATCGGCCAGATAGGCCCCGACGGTCAGGTCGGCTTGCTGGATCGCATCGATCAGACGCACATCGGCGACGGCCTCGTCGGTCAGGACTTCGGCCTCTTCCAGTTTGCGGGTCCAGCCGGTGGCGGTCTGGTAGATCACGTCGCCTTCCAGCAAGGCATTCGCGGTGACGACTTTGGGGGTGAAGGGCTTGGCCATTATGCCATCTCCTCTTGAAACAATTCGGTGGTGGCGCGGGCGGCGGCACGGGGTGCCAGCCCATAGAAAGTTAGGGCAGGGCCGGTCAGATTGGCCGCGTTCAGGTCGATGGGCAGACGGTCCAGCGTGGTCTCGACAATCCGCTGATCCGCGCGCGAGGCGTTTTCGACCAGCGTGACAGGCGTGCTGCGATCGGCCCCGTGCATCAGCAAGCGGCCTTGGATGAACCGCGCGGATTTCTTGCCCATATAGATCGCGGCGACCTCGCCCGGGCGGGCCAAAGCGGCCCAGTCATGATCGGCGAACCCTTTCATGTCATGGCCGGTCAGGAACCGGACAGAGGCGTTGCGCCCGCGTTTCGTCAGGCTTTGCCCGATGGTTGCGACGGCGGCGGAGGCTGAGGTGATCCCCGGCACGATGTGCCAGCCGATGCCATGGGCATCCACGGCGTCGATCTCTTCGTCCAGGCGGCCAAAGATGGTGGCGTCGCCGGATTTCAGACGGACCACCTGGGCCCCCGCCTGCGCGTGTTCGACCAGCAGATCGTTGATGGTTTCCTGCGCGGTGGAGGGGCCGAAGCCTTCCTTGCCCACGTCGATCATCAGCGCCTCGCGGCGGGCGAGTTCGAGGATCTCGGGGCTGATCAGCCGGTCGTAGATCACCACATCGGCCTCGTCCAATGCGCGGCGCGCCTTGAGGGTCAGCAGTTCGGGGTCACCGGGGCCGCCACCGACAAAAGCGATGTGACCGGCGCGTGCGGCGCGGGTCTGGTGGTCGGCCAGCAGCGTGTTCAGCGCGTTTTCGACGGCGGCCTTGCCATCCGCTACGGCGCGGGGGCCGGCGGCAAAGTAATAGTCACGCCAGAAGTCGCGGCGCGGACGGCCAAAGGGCAGGGCGTCGGCCATCTTGCGGAAACCCTTACCGATCCGCGCCAGCGTTCCCAGCGTTGTGGGCAGGCGTTCCTCCAGATCGGCCTTGATCGCACGGGCCAGCACGGGGGCCGCGCCTTCGGTGCCGATGGCGATGGTCACGGGGTCACGGTCGACGATGGCGGGGGTGATAAAGGCGCTGTCGTGCAGATTGTCGACGATATTGACCAAGGCCCCTTCGGCACGCGCAATCGCGGCGGTGCGGGCGTCTTCGGTCTCGTCTTCATCGGCAGCGTAGAAGAGTTTCGCGCACAGCACATCGCCGTGGCGCAGGGCGCGGGGGTGCAGCGTCAGGCGGCCCGCATCGGCCCATGCCGCGATCTCGGGCGCGGGGGTCGGGGCGAAGACGCTGATCTTGGCTTCGGTCTTGAGCAGCAGGCGCAGCTTGGCCAAAGCCGCTTCGCCACCGCCTGACAAGACGATGCGCTGGCCCTTGGTGGACAGGTAGATTGGGAAATGATCCATGTGGTTCGGTCCTTGCGCTTAGCTTGAGCTCTATATAGGAAATAATTCCAATAAGGCGCTAGGTGTCTGGGGATATAAGGACGTACGTTCCATTCAGCCGCGCAAACAGAACAACAGACCACAGAGCGAAGGAAAAGCAGAATGGACGTTCGGATCGATGACGTGGACCGGAAAATTCTAGCGCAGTTACAACGCGATGCCAGCCAGTCATTGGACGATATCGCGCGCGAGGTCGGCAGTTCCAAGACCCCTGTGTGGAACCGGATTCGTAAACTGCGCGAGGCAGGGGTGATCGGGCAGCATACGGTTGTGCTGGATGCAGAGGCGCTTGGCTTCGAGGCGTGTTTCTTCGTGTTGATCCGCACGTCGTCCCACGAGGCCGACTGGCAGGCGGCGTTCCTCAAGGCGTTGAAAAACCGTCCCGAAGTGCAAGAAGCGCACCGGCTGGCGGGGGACATCGACTATATCCTGAAGGTCCGCGTCAAGAACGCCCGCGCCTATGATGCCTTTTATCAGGCGCTGATTTCAGAGGTCCGCGTGCACAACGTCACAGCGCTGCTGTCGATGGAAGAGATCAAATCCACCACGATGCTGCCGCTGTAACGCCGTGGCGCGGGGAGGCGCGACTTAGATCGTCACCATCAGCCGATCCAGCTTGTGGAAATGGTAGGTATTGGCAAAGCGCGGTGGCGCGGCCAGTTGCAGGTTCGGCGCATGGTCAAAAAGCGCACGCAACGCGATCTGAATTTCCAGCCGAGCCAGCGGCGCGCCGACGCAGAAATGCAAACCACCGCCAAAGGCCGCATGGGCCTTGGCCGGACGGGTCGGGTCGAACACATCGGGCTCGTCGTAAAGCGCGGGATCGCGGCCCGCGGCCCCCAGCACCAGTGCAATTTTGCGGCCCTTTTCCAGCGTTACATCGCCCAGTTCGATATCCTCGTAGGCGAAACGCTCAAAGACGTGCAGGGGCGGGTCGTAGCGCAGGATCTCTTCAACGGTGGCGTTGATCGCATCGGGGGCGAGGGCGCTGGCGGGCGTGTTATTTTCGAGCAAGCAGGCGATCCCGTTGCCAAGCGCGTGTACTGTCGCCTCGTGCCCTGCATTCAGCAGCAGGATACACGTGCCGATCAGCGCATCCGTGCTCAGTTTTTCGCCGTCTTCTTCGGCGGCGATCAACTGGGTGATCAGGTCGTCACGCGGGTCTTGGCGACGCTCATTGACATAGCGGCGCAGGAAGGCGGTGAAATCTGCGGCGGCGGTATTGGCGGCCTCTTCGGTCGCGCGGGTCCGGCCGATCTGGTAGACGGCGACCATATCATTGGACCAGCGCAGCAGGTCGGGCCACATATCCTCGGGGACGCCAAGCAGCCGCGCGATGATGCGCACGGGCAATTGGGTGCAAAAAGCGGGGATCAGGTCAAAGGCCTCGCCCTTGGGCAGGTCGGCCAGCAGGGCTTGGGCAATCTCTTCGATCTCGGGGGCGAGACCGGCAATCCGGCGCGAGGTAAAGGCACGCAGCACCAACCCGCGCAGACGGGTGTGGGTTGGCGGCTCTAGCTCGAGCATCGACTGGTCTTCCACCGCATAGAAGTCGCGCATGTGATCGGGCGTGGGCTTGCGCTGGTCGGCAGGGGTCTCGCGGCCCAAACGGCGGTCACGCAGCAAGGCCTGCACCGTCGCCGCATCAAAAGCGGCCATCATCCCGTAGTCTTGCCAGAACAGCACGGGGCCCTGCGCACGTGCGCGCGTATAGGCGGCATAGGGGTTTTGGACGAAGTCGGGATCAAGCGGGGAAAGGTTCAGTGTTTTCATGGGGCCTAGCAATAGCTGCGGCTCTGGTCTTTGCAAGCGGGTCTGTGCCAAATAACACCATGACCTCCGGAATGCGCCGCCGCGTCGCGACCTTTGTGCTGTTTCTGATCACCGTGTCGGTCCTCTCCGGCGGGGTCTGGCGCTATGCCTATCTGCAAGGGCTGGACCAGCTGCGCGCGCGGGGGCAGGCGGATCTGTCGCTGGTCAGCGACCGTCTGGTCGGGCAGTTGCAGCGGTACCGTGATCTGGCGGTGTTTCTGGCGGATCACCCGCAGGTGGCGCAGGTGCTGGACCGGCGTCCGGCGGTCGAGGCACAGGCGTTTTTGCAAGAGGTGGCGGATAAGACCACGGCGCTGGATGTGCAGGTGCTTGACCGATCCGGCGATGTGATCGTCGCGGCACTTGGCGCGGAAGCGGTGCGGGTGCCGCGCGCGGATCAGCGCTTTGTCCAGCGGGCCTTGCGCGGTGCGCTTGGCTGGGGGCATGGCCCCGCCGCGCCCTTGACCGACCGCGCCTATTTCCACGCCGCCCCTGTCTTCGCGCCCGACGGGCAGGTGCGCGGCGCCGTTGTGGTGTCGACTGATCTGAACGGCATCGATTATGACTGGCGCGGCAGCAATCCGGCGGCGTTCTTCACCGACACCGACGGGGTCGTCCAGATCGCCAACCGGTCAGAGCTGCTGTTCTGGGCGCGTCCCCGTGCGGCGCAGGGGCTGGTGCCGCCGGATGGTGCGGTGCTGGATTTCGCGGTGTCTGACGTGCGCGGCCACGAGATCTGGCATATGGGCTGGGGGCCTTATCTGCCCGACGCCGCCTTGCATCTGACCCGCGCCCTGCCGGTGGTGGGGATGACGGGTGAGGTGCTGCTGGATATCGAGGGCGCGCAACGTTTGGCACGGGCACAGGCGGCGGCGGTGGCTGCGCTTTGCCTTGCCTTTGGCGCGCTGCTGTTTCTCGCGACCGAGCGCCGCCGCGCCCTGTCAGAGGCGAACGCGGCGCTTGAGCGGCAGGTCGCCAAACGCACCGCCGCACTTAACGCCAGCAACACCGAATTGCGCCGCGAAGCGACCGAGCGGGAAGAGGCGCAGGCCGCACTGCGCCGCGCGCAGGCGGATCTGGTGCAGGCGGGCAAGTTGTCGGCGCTTGGCCAGATGTCGGCGGGCATCAGCCACGAGCTGAACCAGCCGCTGATGGCGATCCGGTCCTTTGCGGAAAACGCGGTGCAGTTCCTTGAACGTGACCGCCCCGACAGGACGGCTGAAAACCTGACCCGCATCTCGCAGATGGCCGACCGGATGGCGCGGATCATCCAGAACCTGCGGGCCTTTGCGCGGCAGGAAAGTGTGCCGCAGACCCGCGTCGATGTGACCCGCGTGGTCGCCAGCGCGGTGGAGCTGACCCAAAGCTATCTGCGCGACGCAGGCGTGACCCTTGACTACCAGCCCGCCAATGCCCCCGTCTGGGTGCGCGGCGGTGAGGTGCGCTTGGGGCAGGTCTTTGTAAACCTCATCACCAACGCCGTCGATGCCATGAGCAGCAGCGACACCAAACGGCTGAGCATCACCATCGATCCCGCCGACCCCGTGCGGGTGCAGTTCCGCGACACCGGACCGGGGATCGAGATGCCGGACAAGGTGTTCGACCCGTTCTACACGACTAAATCCGTGGGCGGCGGTGCCGAGGGGGCTATGGGGGGCATGGGGCTGGGGCTGTCGATCAGTTACGGGATTGTGCAAAGCTTTGGCGGGGGGATCCGTGGCACCAACCTTGACGCGGGCGGTGCGATGTTCTCTGTCACGCTGGAACGCGCCGATACGGGCGAGGAGGGGCAGGGATGAGCAGAACCGTTCTATTGGTCGATGACGATTCCTCTGTCCGCGAGGCGCTGGCGCAGACGCTGGAGCTTGCCGATATTGATGTTGTCCCCGCGGGGTCGTTCGTGGCTGCCAAGGATAGGATCACCGAACGGTTCGATGGCATCATCCTGTCGGACATGCGCATGCCCGGGCGCGACGGGTTTCACCTGCTGGCCTATGCCCATGAACAGGACCCCGATCTGCCGGTGATCCTGCTGACAGGCGAAGGCGACATCCCCATGGCCGTGCGCGCGATGGAGGCCGGGGCCTTTGATTTTCTTGAAAAACCCTGTGCCCCTGCCGCGCTGGTCACCGTGATTGAACGCGCACTGAAAACCCGCGCGCTGGTGCTGGAAAACCGTCGGCTGCTGCATATCGTGGAAACTGGCGATCCGGCGGCGCGGATGATTTTCGGGTCGTCTGACCTGTCAGAACGGCTGCGCGACAAGGTGCGGCGCGTGGCGCAGGCCAATGCCGAGGTGCTGGTCACCGGCCCGTCGGGCTCTGGTATTTCGAAGGTGTCAGAGGTGATCCACCTATCCTCGCGCCGCTCCAAAGGGCCCTTCGTCAAACGTGCTGCCGCGGGGCTTAGTCCCGATGATGTGAGCGATGCGCTGCACGCCGCCTCGGGCGGGTGCCTGTTTCTCGACGAGGTCGCGCAGCTTCCCGCGCAGACCCAGCTGAGCCTGATCGAAGCGCTTGAGCAGGTGCCCGATGTGCGTCTCATTGCGGGCAGTGCGCGGGAGCTACAGTCATTGGTGGCCGAGGGGCAGTTCCACGCGGATCTCTATTATCGGCTCGAGGTCATGACTGTGCGCATCCCGTCGCTGGCTGAACGCCCCGAGGATATCGCCACGATGTTCCGCCGCTACGTCGATCAGGCGGCAGAGCAGTCGGGCGTGCAGCCGCCCGAAGTGACGCCGCAGATGATCGCGGGGCTGATGGCGCGGGACTGGCCCGGCAACGCGCGCGCGCTGATGTCAGAAGCGATGCGCTTTGTCATGGGGGTCTCGGACGAGGTGACGCCGGATGCGACCCTCGGGCTGGCGGACCAGATGGCGCAGGTGGAACAATCCCTGCTGCGCACGGCCTTGCGCCGTGCCGAGGGGCAGGCGAGTGCGGCGGCGCAGGCGCTGAAACTGCCGCGCAAGACCTTCTATGACAAGCTGGCCCGCTACGGGATTCGGCCCGAGGACTTTCGCAGCTAGCCTGTGCGGATTTTCGCACAACTGCGCTTCACGCTGTGCGGTTATCCGCACAGGCAACGTGCATCGGGTTGGTATATAACCTTAACACGGTGCGGTAAAACCTTGATAAGTAATATGTTTAACGCGATCCTCATCTTTCAACCTCTCTTCCTTGTGAGGTCGGCGAAATAACGCTCTAGTAACGCCACCGCATTTGGAACGACCGGATGCCGAGACTTGAAAAACAGTTCTCTGGGAGGAGACATCACATGAAATTCCTGACAACCACTCTGGTGGCTATGACACTTTCCGTAAGCGCCGGTGCTGTTGCCGCGGCGTGCGACGATGGCGAAGTCGTCATCAAGCTGAGCCACGTGACCAACACAGACCGTCACCCCAAAGGCATCGCCGCGTCCTTGCTGGAACAGCGCGTCAATGACGAGATGAACGGCAAAGCCTGCATGGAAGTGTTCCCGAACTCCACGCTGTACAATGATGACCAGGTTCTTGAGGCGCTGCTGCAAGGCGACGTTCAGATGGCCGCGCCGTCGCTGTCGAAGTTCGAGCAGTTCACCAAGCAATTCCGCATCTTCGATCTGCCCTTCATGTTCAAGGACATCAACGCTGTAGACGAGTTCCAGAACTCTGACACCGGTGTTGCGATGAAAGAATCCATGACGCGCCGTGGCCTGCTGGGGCTGGCGTTCTGGCACAATGGCATGAAGCAGATGTCGGCGAACAAGCCGCTGAACGTGCCGTCGGATGCCAATGGTCTGAAATTCCGCGTCCAGAACTCTGACGTGCTGAAGGCCCAGATGGCGGCAATGGGCGCATCGCCCCAGCCGATGGCCTTCTCGGAAGTTTACGGCGCGCTGCAAACCGGCGTTGTCGACGGTCAGGAAAACACCTGGTCCAACATCTATGGCCAGAAGTTCTTTGAGGTGCAGGACGGGACAACCGAAACCAACCACGGTGTTCTGGACTACATGCTCGTGACCTCCACCGACTGGTGGGACAGCCTGGATGCCGATGTGCGTGACCAGCTGGCGACCATCGTTCAAGAAGTGACCGACACCCGCAACGCGGAATCGTCGAAAGTGAACGCCGAAGCCAAACAGGCGATCATCGATGCCGGTGGTGTGGTCCGTGAACTGGACGACGCGCAGCGCGAAGCCTGGGTCACCGCGATGAAGCCCGTCTGGGAAGAGTTCACCGCAGACGTCGGTCAGGAAAACATCGACGAAGCCCAAGCGATCAACGCCAAGCACTAAACCTGTTCTGCCCCGTCTGGCGACGGACGGGGCATATCACTTGCGTCAGGCCCCGACATGCCCCGCGGCGTGCGGGCCTGATCCACTCTCCTCTCACAGCGGAGCATTCCCATGTCACATGGTGTTCAATCTCATTCTGCGCTCGGGCGCATTGTCAACGAGCTTGAGGAAACGGCGATTGCCATCATCCTTGGCCTGATGACGCTCATCACCTTCATCAACGTCGTCCTGCGCTATGGTTTCAACACCGGCATCATCTGGGGGCTTGAAGCGGTGACCTTCCTTTTCGCCTGGCTGGTGCTGTTTGGCATGAGCTATGCGGTCAAGGTCACGGCGCATCTGGGGGTGGACGCGGTCGTGAACCTGTTTTCGCTGCCCAAACGCCGTGTGCTCGCGCTGGTTGCGGCAGTGATCTGCGTGGTCTACGGGGCCTTGCTGATGAAAGGCGCGTGGGATTACTGGGCCCCCTTCGCGGGGCTGGACGCCACAACGGGCCGCTGGTTCCCCACAGGTTTTGCCGATAGCCGCGATCAGGCATGGTATGAAACCGTCGATATCCCCATGCCGGATTGGCTGCGCTTTATCGAGCCGATCATGAACGAGGGCGAAACCTACGGCAAACTGCCACGGTTCATCCCGTATTTCATGCTGCCCTTCGGTATGGCGCTGCTGTTGTTCCGGTTCATCCAGGCCGGTGTGCGTGTCTTTACCGGACAGGCCACAGCGCTGATCGTCAGTCACGAGGCCGAAGATGATATCGAAGCCGTCAAACACATGAACGCGGAGTCCTGAGCGCATGGAAGTCCTTATCCTATTTACCATGATCGTCGGGCTGATGTTGCTGGGCGTTCCGATTGCCGTCAGCCTCGGCTTCTCGTCGATCGTCTTTCTGCTGGTGCTGTCCGACAGCTCGCTTGCGTCCATCGCGCAGACCTTCTTTCAGGCGATGGCGGGTCACTATACGCTGCTGGCGATCCCGTTCTTCGTGCTGGCGTCGTCCTTCATGTCTACGGGTGGTGTGGCCAAGCGGATCATCCGTTTCTCTATCGCGCTGGTCGGGCATTTTCCGGGTGGTCTGGCGATTGCGGGTGTCTTTGCCTGTATGCTGTTCGCCGCCCTGTCGGGATCATCGCCTGCGACAGTGGTTGCCATCGGCTCCATCGTGATCGCGGGGATGCGGGAAACCGGCTACACCAAAGAATTCGCCGCCGGTGTCATCGCCAACGCGGGCACCCTCGGCATCCTGATCCCGCCGTCCATCGTGATGGTTGTCTATGCCTCTGCCACGGATGTCTCTGTGGGCCGGATGTTCCTTGCGGGCGTTATCCCCGGTCTGATGGCGGGCACCATGCTGATGCTGACCATCTACATCATGGCGCGGGTCAAGAAGCTGCCACAGGGCGAATGGCGCGGCTGGGGCGAGGTCTTTGCCTCGGGGCGTGAAGCGGGCTGGGGGTTGATGCTGATCGTGATCATCCTTGGCGGTATTTATGGCGGTATTTTTACCCCGACCGAAGCCGCTGCCGTGGCCGCTGTCTATGCCTTCTTCATCGCGGCCTTCGTCTATCGCGACATGGGCCCGCTGCACGTCGAAGGCGAGGGGCGCAACCTGTCGCTGATGCGCAAGCCCTTGGCGCTGGTCACTGTCTTCTTCCACCGCGATACCCGCGATACGCTGTTCGAGGCCGGCAAGCTGACCGTCACCCTGATGTTCATCATCGCCAACGCGCTGATCCTCAAGCACGTGCTGACCGACGAGCAGATCCCGCAGCAGATCTCTGCCGCGATGCTAAGCGCCGGTTTCGGGCCGATCATGTTCCTGGTTATCGTCAACGTGATCTTGCTGATTGGCGGGCAGTTCATGGAGCCGTCGGGCCTGTTGATCATCGTCGCCCCGCTGGTTTTCCCCATCGCGATTGAACTGGGCATCGACCCGATCCATCTGGGGATCATCATGGTGGTGAACATGGAAATCGGGATGATCACCCCGCCGGTGGGTCTGAACCTCTTTGTGACCTCGGGCGTGGCGAATATGCCGATGATGAATGTGGTCAAGGCCGCGCTGCCCTTCACCGTGGTGCTGTTCATCTTCCTGCTGATGGTGACTTATATCCCGGTCATCTCGACCTGGCTGCCGACCCTGATGATGGGGCCGGAGATCATCACCCGCTAGGGCGAGACATTACGAGAGAAACGAAAAAGGCGGCGCACCCCATCGGATGCGCCGCCTTTTATCTATGTCATGCCATGAGTTTATTTGGCAAAATGAAGATCACGCGGCAGAGAGCGCCTGAAGGATCGGGATGAAATCAGCGGCCCTAAGGCTCGCCCCGCCGATCAGGGCACCGTCCACGTTATCGACTTTGAAGATCTCTGCCGCGTTGTCCGGTTTGACCGAGCCGCCATACAGCAGCCGCAGCGCATCGCTGACATCCGTGCCAAAGCGTTCGGCCAGTGTTGCGCGGATGAAGTCATGCACCTCGACGATCTGGTCAAGCGTCGGGATTTTACCGGTGCCAATCGCCCAGATGGGTTCGTACGCGAGGACGGTATTCTCGCCTGTGCAGCCGTCGGGCAGGGAGCCTGCAAGCTGTTCGGCGATGACATCCAGCGTGGTGCCCGCACTGCGATCCGCCTCGCTTTCGCCGATGCAGATGATGGCCGTCAGCCCCGCGTTCCAAGCGGCCTGCGCCTTGGCCGAGACATCAGCATCCGTTTCGCCATAGGCATCGCGGCGCTCGGAATGGCCGAGGATCACATAGGTTGCGCCGACCTCCTTGATCATCGAGGCAGAGATATCGCCAGTGAAGGCACCTTTCGGCTCTGCGTGGCAATCCTGCGCGCCGATGCCAAAGGGGGTGCCTTGGGCTTTGGTGACCGCTGGTAGGAGGTAGGGGGCAGGCGGGCAGATCACCGCCTCTGCACGGGTGCTGTCCATCGCGCCGGCCACATCGGCCAACATGTCCAGACCGGCCAGCGTGCCGTTCATCTTCCAGTTTCCAGCGGCAAGCTTGCGGCGCATATGCATATCCTTCATGTGGTTTTTCAAAGGGATACCAGCGCCACCCCGACAGGGCAACGGCAAGCTGCGGTCACGACCCGCCAGCGCGGCGCGATACCGCTAGCCGAATTTGATGGATTCGCCGCAGCCGCAGGCTTCGGTCACATTGGGATTGCGGAACTTGAAGCCGGATTCCAGCAGCGAGGTTTCATAATCGATCTCGGTGCCGAAAAGGAACATCTGCGCCATCGGCGCGATCATCACGCGCGCGCCGTCCTGTTCGACGACCTCGTCATTGACGTCGGCCTCGTTCACATACTCCATCGTATATTCCATGCCGGCGCAGCCACCCTTCTTGATGCCGATGCGCAGACCAGCGTGGCCGGCGGACGTCATCAGCTTGGTGATCTGATTGGCGGCTTTGGGGGTGATGGTGACGGCTTGCTTGCCTGGGATTGCGAACATGCTGAATACTCCTGTTACCGACAAGATAAGGGCTTTGGCAGGGTTTCTCAAGCGGGGGGATGCACAATAGCGAAAGGCCGCCCCCGAAGGGACGGCCCATGTCGTCACGCGCGATTGCGCCGGATCAAACCTCGTAGGTTACAGACCCATGCAGTTGGCATAGTAGGTGACGGTCGCGGGCCAGTCAGAGAAGACCCCCTTGACGCCAGCGTCCTGTGCCAGCACGTCCAGCGCGACCAGATAGTCGCTGTCGTCGGTGATGATGTCGCCAACGGATTGGAAATACCAGCCACCGCCCGTGGACAGCGGACCGGAGCGTTCGAGCGTCCAGGCGATCAGGTTCAAACCGGCTTCGCTGGCTTTCTTGGCATAGTCAGAGGCGGCCAGAGCGCCGTCTTTGTTGGTCAGCAGCATGTTCAGCGACGGGGCCAGGTACTGCACGCCTTGCTCTTTCAACTGGGCGAAATCCTGTGTCCAGGTGCTGGGGTCCTGTTCGTCGAAACCTTCGCTCCATTCCACGAGATAGACGGCCTGTTTGCCGAACTCGGGCTCTGCCTTGATCCAGTAAAGCACATCATCCAGGTTGAACGACTGCGCCCAAACGTCCGAGGCAGGGATGCCCGCGGCTTTGTATTCGTCGATCATCTTCTGCGCATAGTCTTCCTGGCTGAAGCCGTCATGGGGCATCTCGACCGAAGGGGACTTGAGCTCGGGGGTGAATTTCGCGCCGAGGGATTTGAACAGCTCGATCGATTCCGCGTGAGTCATCAGATCGGCACCGTCGCTGTACAGCTGGGTGCGGAAGCTGGCCACGCCGCCCTGATAGTCTTCGGCGGTGGTGGCGGTGGCGTCGGCGCTGTCCATCTTGGGCGTCAGGGTGCGGAACTCTGCCAAGGTGATGTCCGAGGTGCGGCATTCCGCGCTGGCACCCTCATCGCCCGCAGCCGCGGTGAAGCCGGTGGTGCATTTCTCGGCCAGATCGGAGACGAGGATATTGGTGGTGGTGTGCAGATCGTTCTGCGCGTGACGGCAGACCAGTTCGTGGTCGGCGGTAAAGGTCACGTCGCATTCCAGAATGCCTGCACCCTGGCGGGCGGCGGCAACGTTGGACTGTACGGTATGCTCAGGGAACATCAGCGGCGCGCCGCGGTGCCCGATAGAGAAATCGGATTTGGACGCGGTCTGGCCCATGCAGGACGCCAGCTTGTCCTTGAGGTCGCCATCGGGAAGCTTGTCCACCAGATAAGCAGGACGGGCACCGTATTCGACAGGGACGGGGGTGCTGTGGGCGTCGGCCAGCAGCGCGGTGGGGGCCAAAGCCAAAGCTGTAAGGGCAGTAGTTAGTCGCATGATCGCTCCAAATAAAATCATCTGGCAGCGGTGTGGCTACCCTATGTTACAATGATGCGACCATTGCGTGAAAGTCATGTAAAATCAACCGGGACGTGAAATGCGCCCCGGTTTCAGCCTATCGGCTTACATGAAGCCCAGTTCAAGACGGGCTTCGTCAGACATCATATCCATGCCCCATGGGGGCTCCCAGACCAGTTCCACATCAACGGTTTTCACGCCGGGCAGGGGTTCGACCGCATCGGCGACCCAGCCGGGCATCTCGCCTGCGACGGGACAGCCGGGCGCGGTGAGGGACATCTTGATGTTGACCTCGTTTTCCGCGTTGATGTCGATCGTGTAGATCAACCCCAGCTCATAGATATTCACTGGAATCTCAGGGTCATAGACAGTGCGGCAGGCTTCGGTGATCTGCTCGTACAGCGGATGATCCGTTGACGAGGGCGCAATCAGAGGGGTGCCTTCAAGAGGTTGTGTGCTGTCAGTCATCGGGGCCTCGCTCCTTTTTCTTATCGTTTATATAGGGATTGCAGCGGGCACCGTCCAGAGGGCGGACCCGCGAACCAATGCGGAACTTAAGCTTTGCGCTTGCGCACCGGCTGCGGCTTTACCCGCGCTTCGATCATATCATAGACCATGCCGACGATATCCTTGCCGGTGGCTTTCTCGATCCCTTCGAACCCAGGAGAGCTGTTGACCTCTAGCACCTTTGGCCCGCTGTCCGACCGCAGCAGATCCACACCGGCAGTGCCCAGACCAAAGGCCCGTGCCGCACGCAGGGCGGTGTCGCGTTCAACCTTGGTGATGCGCACGACCTGAGCGGTGCCGCCACGGTGCAGGTTGGAGCGGAAATCGCCATCCGCGCCGGTGCGCTTCATCGCGGCCACGACCTTGCCATCCACCACAAGACAGCGCAGATCCTCGCCCGCGGCTTCCTTGACGAAATCCTGCACAAGAAAGTTTGCCTTGAGCCCGCGGAAAGCATCAATCACGGATTCCGCCGCCTTCTTGGTCTCGGCCAGCACCACACCTTTGCCTTGGGTGGATTCCAGCAGTTTCACGATCAGCGGCGCGGTGCCCACCAGCGCCATGAGGTTCGACGTGTCCTTGGGCGAGGCCGCAAAAGCGGTGGTCGGCATGCCGATTTTCTTCGACGCCAACACCTGATGCGCATGCAGCTTGTCGCGGCTCGACAAGATACCGGCAGAGCCGTTGACGCAGTAGGTCCCGATGGTTTCGAACTGCCGGATCACCGCGCAGCCATAGGGCGTGACCGAGGCACCGATCCGCGGGATCACCGCGTCATAGCGCGGCAGACGTTTGCCATCGTAATGCACTTCGGGGGCCATGGCGTTGATCGCCATATAGCAGCGGGTGGTATCGATCACTTCGACAGTATGGCCACGGGCCTCGCCGACTTCGACCAGACGCGAGGTGGAATAGTTGCTGGCTTCACGGCTCAGCACGGCGACCCGCAATGCGCGTTTGGGCGCGCGGTGACGCACAGCGGCGGTATGGTAGACGTCATAGCTCAGATCCGGTTGCAACCGTTTCTCGGTGGGCGAGATGGTGATGTGATCTGTCAGCGCCTGACGGCCCAGCAACATGCGGCTGGTCATGCCCGCACGGTTGGTCAGGGTCACGTCAATGGGCCAGCTTTGCCCCGCGACATCCATTTTGGTCGAGATGACATAGCGCAGCTCTGCCTCGCCATTCGACGAGGTGACCTCGCGCCGGTCAATGATGGGCGCGGAGCAGGTGATGGTGATGTCTTCATTGCCAGCCACAGGATGCACGTTGAACCGGACCTTGGGCTTGGACGCGGGGCCAAAGACTTCGATGTCATGGGCGTGCAGCGCGGATGTGCGCGCGCCGGTGTCGATCTTTGCCTTGATCGCGGGAAGCCCCAATTCGGGAAGGGCGACCCATTCTTCCCAGCCAAACGTCAATTCTTGCATGTCACGCACTCCGGCACAGCTAAATCATCCCGCCGCCTAGCAGGTCGCCTGCGTCTACTCAAGCCACGACACGGGCTTCCAAATGGCATAAATCCCGGGGCCCGGGGCAGCGCCCCGGCGGTTCCGGCTGGACATAGCGCAGATTTACGGTGCTTCCATGACAGCCTTGTGGAACGCGCGGCTGAACTGCGCGATTGCGCCTATGCGGGGGACATCTTATAGCCGCAGTCATGAAAAAATTCTCGTTCGATCTTCAGGCCCGCGATGGTGCGGCGCGTACCGGTGTCATCTCTACCCCGCGGGGCGATATTCGCACGCCGGCCTTCATGCCTGTGGGCACTGCCGCCACGGTCAAGGCGATGATGCCCGAAAGCGTCGCCGCGACCGGTGCGGATATCCTGCTGGGCAATACCTATCACCTGATGCTGCGCCCCACTGCCGAACGGATCGACCGTTTGGGCGGGCTGCATAAGTTCATGAACTGGGACAAGCCGATCCTCACCGATTCCGGCGGGTTTCAGGTGATGAGCCTGTCGGGGCTGCGCAAGCTGACGGAAAAGGGCGTGACCTTCAAAAGCCATGTGGACGGGTCGAAACACGAACTGACCCCCGAACGGTCGATGGAGATTCAAAAGCTGCTCGGCTCCGATATCGTCATGTGCTTTGACGAATGTCCCGCGCTGCCTGCGGATCGCGCGCGGATCGCGGACTCGATGCGGATGTCGATGCGGTGGGCCAAGCGCAGCCGCGAGGCCTTTGGCGACCGCCCGGGTCATGCGCTCTTTGGTATCCAGCAGGGCGGGCTGGAACGTGACTTCCGCGAGGAAAGCGCCAAGGCGCTGATCGACGTGGGCTTTGACGGCTACGCTGTGGGCGGCCTTGCCGTGGGTGAGGGGCAAGAGGCGATGTTCGGCTGTCTCGACTTCGCCACGGATATGCTGCCCGTGGATCGGCCGCGCTATCTGATGGGGGTGGGCAAGCCGGATGATATCGTCGGGGCCGTGGCCCGCGGGATTGATATGATGGACTGCGTTTTGCCCTCACGCTCTGGCCGGACGGGGCAGGTGTTCACGCGTCACGGCGTTGTGAACATCAAGAACGCACGCCACGCCGATGACCCGCGTCCGCTGGACGAAGCCTGCACATGTCCTGCGTGCTCGAACTACAGTCGGGCCTATCTGCATCATGTGTTCCGTAGTCAGGAAATGATCTCGGGGATGCTGCTGACATGGCATAACCTGCATTATTTCCAGGAAATCATGGCGGGTATGCGCGACGCGATTGCGGCGGGGACATTTGACGCCTGGCAGGCTGATTTTCATAGCCAGCGTGCCCAAGGCGACATCGACCCGCTTTAGGAAAACCCTGCGGTGAATGGAATAAACCTTCCGCCCCGTCCTTGCGATGACGGGGCGGAAGGTTAGGTGCTGTAGACAAGAAACAACACCGCAAAGGAGTTTTCCATGACCGAGGCATTATTCACCCCCCTGAAGGTCGGTGGCATCGAGGCCGCGAACCGCATCGTGATGGCCCCGCTGACCCGCAGCCGCGCTGATGACAACAGTGGCGAAGTCGGCGACATGCACGTCGAATACTACGCACAGCGCGCCGGTGCCGGGATCATCATCACCGAAGCGTCCCAGATCAGCGCCGAAGGCAAAGGCTACATCAAAACCCCCGGCATCTACACCGAAGGGCAGGTTGCTGCCTGGAAAAAGGTGACGGACGCGGTGCACGCCAAGGGCGGCAAGATCGTGATCCAGCTTTGGCACGTGGGCCGGATCAGCCATGTGGACATCCAGCCTGACGGACAAAAGCCCGTCGCCCCCTCGGCCATCGCGGCAGAGGTGAAGACCTTTACCAAAGACGGTATGACCCCGACATCTGAACCGCGCGCGTTGGAGTTGGACGAGATGCCACGCATTGTCGCCGATTATGTCCACGCAACCAAGATGGCGCGCAAGGCAGGCTTTGACGGGGTCGAGGTCCACGGGGCGAACGGCTATCTGCTGGACCAATTCCTCAAGACCTCAAGCAACAAACGTGATGACGCCTATGGCGGGTCGGTCGAGAACCGCGCACGGCTGCTGTTCGAAGTGCTGGACGGTGTCGTAAACGCATGGGACGGCGATCACGTCGGCCTGCGCCTGTCGCCTTTCTCGCCCGCGAACGGCATCGCGGATGATGACCCGCAAGAGACGTTCACCTACGTCGTGGATGCGCTGAACAAGTACAATCTGGCCTATCTGCACATGGTCGAAGGCTCGACCGGCCAGTCGCGCGATCTGGACAGCGGCGAAGATCTTGGCAAGCTGCGGTCGCTGTTCAACGGCGTCTACATGGCAAATAACCTTTATGACCGCGACATGGCGATCGATGCCGTGGCCAGCGGCAAGGCTGAACTGGTGGCCTTTGGCCGACCCTATATCGCCAACCCCGATCTGGCAAAACGGCTCGAACTTAACGCACCGCTGAACGAGGGGGATACGAAAACCTTCTATGCCGGTGGCGAAGAGGGCTATACCGATTATCCCTTCCTCGAAGAGGTCGCGGCAGAGTAAGCTCGTTAAACGCGAAAAAGCACATTTCCGGCCCGTTTTTTGTCATTCGGGCCGGTTAACCATGGTTCTTGGCGGTTTTCGCGGATAATCATACGATCCGCGCTTGTCTGTCCGCCGGTGGCGGTTCATTCTAGGGCGACCCTCACGCCAGATGGCCCGCATACGAACGGATCACAGCATCATGGGGATTGAAACAGGCGGGTAGGGTCCCCAGATATCCTACTCAGAACAGGAGATGAACGAACGGTCGCCTAAGGTAGGGGCCAGTGTCATCTTGCAGTATAAGGAAAAGAGCATGTTAGAGCCTCTGAACGCATCCTACCCGGTATTGCCTTTGCGCGATATCGTGGTGTTCCCCCACATGATTGTACCGCTTTTCGTGGGCCGCGATAAATCTGTTCGCGCCCTTGAAGAAGTCATGGCCGATGACAAGCAGATCCTGCTGTCGAGCCAGATTGACCCCGGCGTGGATGACCCCGATTCCGACGGTATTTTCAACACCGGCGTCTTGGCGAATGTGTTGCAACTGCTGAAGCTGCCCGACGGTACCGTGAAGGTGTTGGTCGAGGGGCAGGCGCGGGTGCGCATCACTGAATACCTTGAAAACGATAGCTTCTTTGAAGCCTCTGCCGAATATCTGACGGAAGAGCCCGGTGACGAGACCACCACTCAGGCGCTGCTGAAATCCGTCGCCGAAGAATTTGAACGCTATTCCAAGGTCAAGAAGAACGTCCCCGAAGAAGCGCTGTCGGCGGTGACCGAAGCGTCCGAGCCTGCACGTCTGGCCGATCTGGTCGCGGGGCATCTCGGCATCGAGGTCGAGCAGAAACAAGACCTGCTTGAAACCCTGTCCGTCTCCGAGCGGCTCGAGAAAGTATACGGGCTTATGCAGGGCGAAATGTCCGTTCTGCAGGTCGAGAAAAAGATCAAGACCCGCGTCAAATCCCAGATGGAGAAGACGCAGCGCGAGTACTATCTGAACGAGCAGATGAAGGCCATTCAGAACGAGCTTGGCGATGGTGAAGACGGCAAGAATGAAGTCGCCGAACTGGAAGCCCGCATCGCGGACACCAAGCTGAGCAAAGAGGCCAAGGAAAAGGTCGACGCCGAGCTGAAGAAGCTCAAGAATATGTCGCCCATGTCTGCCGAAGCTACTGTTGTGCGCAACTACCTCGACTGGATCCTGTCGATCCCGTGGGGCGTGAAGTCGCGCACCAAAAAAGACCTCGCCAAGGCACAGCAGGTGCTGGATGATGATCACTATGGCCTTGAAAAGGTTAAAGAACGCATCGTCGAATATCTTGCCGTGCAGCAACGCTCCAGCAAGCTGAAAGGCCCGATCATGTGCCTTGTCGGCCCTCCCGGTGTGGGTAAAACATCGCTTGGGAAGTCTGTTGCCAAGGCGACGGGGCGCGAGTTTATTCGCATCTCGCTGGGGGGCGTGCGTGACGAATCCGAGATCCGCGGTCACCGCCGGACCTACATCGGCTCCATGCCCGGCAAGATCATTCAGGCGCTGAAAAAGGCGAAAACCACGAACCCGCTTATCTTGCTCGACGAAATCGACAAGATGGGTCAGGATTTCCGTGGCGACCCTGCGTCGGCCATGCTCGAGGTGCTTGATCCGGAACAGAACGGCACATTCGTCGACCACTACTTGGAAGTGGAATACGATCTGTCGAATGTCATGTTCCTGACCACGTCGAACAGCTACAACATGCCCGGGCCTTTGCTTGACCGGATGGAGATTATCCCCCTGTCGGGCTATACCGAGGATGAGAAGCGCGAGATCGCGAAACAGCACCTTGTGGCCAAGCAGGTCAAGAACCACGGTCTGAAGGCAAAGGAATTTGCCATTGAAGACAGTGCGTTGACCAGCATGATCCGCTACTACACCCGCGAGGCCGGCGTGCGGAACCTTGAGCGCGAGATCGCCAAGGTTGCGCGGAAATCGCTGACCAAGATCGTCAAGAAGGAAGCCGACGAGATCACCGTAACGGGCGACAACATCGAGGATTTCCTCGGCGTGAAAAAGCACCGCTACGGCTTGGCCGAGCTTGAGGATCAGATCGGTGTCGTAACCGGATTGGCCTATACCTCGGTCGGGGGCGAATTGTTGCAGATCGAAGCCCTGCGCCTGCCGGGTAAAGGTCGGATGAAAACCACCGGTAAGCTTGGCGATGTGATGAAGGAATCCATCGACGCGGCCAGCAGCTATGTGCGGTCGATCAGCCCCAAGATCGGGGTGAAGCCGCCCAAGTTCGACACGCTGGATATCCACGTCCACGTGCCCGATGGTGCGACGCCGAAAGACGGCCCCTCTGCCGGTCTGGCGATGGTGACATCAATCGTGTCGGTGCTGACCCAGATCCCCGTGCGCCGCGATATCGCGATGACGGGGGAGGTGTCCTTGCGCGGGAATGCGATGCCAATCGGCGGCTTGAAGGAAAAGCTGTTGGCGGCACTGCGTGGTGGGATCACAACGGTTCTCATCCCGACCGAGAACGAAAAGGACCTGCCGGATATCCCGGATAACGTGAAAGAAGGGTTGACCATCATTCCCGTCAAACACGTGTCCGAGGTGCTGAAACATGCGCTGGTCCGCGAGCCCGAAGCGATCGAATGGGATCAGGAGGCAGAAGATGCCGCCGCAGCCGCCGCGCTGGCCCGTCGCAATGCTGCAGGGGATAGCGCGACAGCGCATTAAGCAACGATCAAACCGACATCAGGCCGCCCTTCGGGGCGGCTTTTTTCGTGCGCACGTCCCCGATTTTCGCGCAGGGGTGCGTCATCCCCAAGCACCGCTGGATTTCCCCCGGTGGCCCCGCTAGGGTTTGATGAAACCTTCCCAACGGACGAGACGTCAAATGACCACGCCCAAGAAAACCACAACGCCTAAACCAGCCGCACCCGACACCGCCGCAGCACCTGCTGTGGTCGAAGCACCGCGCCCTGTGATCCTCGGCCCCGTGATGCGCAAGAAAGAGCTGATTGACACAGTCGTCGAAAGGTCGGGCGTGAAGAAGCGCGATGCGAAACCCGTCGTTGATGCCATGCTCGCCGTATTGGGCGAAGCACTGTCGGACAGCCGCGAGCTGAACCTGCTGCCATTCGGCAAGCTGAAAGTGATCAACGAGAAAGAGCTGAAAAACGGCAAGATGATCCGCGTCAAAGTGCGGCAAGTGACACAGGGGCAGGGCGGCGGCGATACCGCTGATCAACCCGACGACTGAGGGCGAAAATCGCTTAAAATTTTCGGCGCGAATGCATGACGCCCGCAGCAGCCCTTCACCTTGGTGAGGGGCTTTGTCGTATCAAGGGCTTCACCTTGCTGACGCCACGGGCCGCGCAGGCAATCCCTTGACATCAAACGCATAAAACCCCGTCGCCGTCGGCGCAGGTTGCGTTGAAAGAACTGAATTGTATTGGTGGAATGGTGGGTCGTGAGAGGCTCGAACTCCCGACATCTTCGGTGTAAACGAAGCGCTCTACCAACTGAGCTAACGACCCGGTAGCGCTCTACTACCCCAAGGTTCAGCCGGGGTTCAACCCCATTTTTGCCGCCCCGGTGATTATTTTCGATTTTTTTCTGACTGTGCCCCGGATTGGCGGGGATTCACACGGTAACAGTGCGTTTTCAAACGGTTTTGCTGCCTCCGGCAGATTACGACGGGGCGAATCCCTGCGCCTCCGTTACCCTTGGGGAAGTCACCGCGCTGAAATCGGCGGATGACCGATAGACGGGCTGTGTTTGGCGCGCTACTCAATGCACAGTCACGTAAAAGGTGGGAGTGCCTTTTGCATATATTCAGCAAGCCCTTGCAGCAGCAAGGCAGCGGGGCCGACCACAATTGCCGGCCCCATAGGAGGAGGAATTCATATGGCCGTTCAGATTGATCCGACCAGCTACCGTAACCTGGACATCAAGGCGCATGACGATGGCGTCTGGGTGGTGACCCTGAACCGTCCCACCAAACGGAATGCCCTGGACATCGACACGATCGAGGAGCTGGTCACCTTCTTTTCCGCCGCACCGCGCGCTGGTGTGCGTGCAGTGGTCCTAGCGGGCGCGGGGGATCACTTTTGCGCCGGGCTTGATCTGATCGAACACCATGACGAAGACCGCAGCCCCGCCGATTTCATGCACGTCTGTTTGCGGTGGCACGAGGCGTTCAACAAGATGGAATACGGCGGCGTGCCCGTGATTGCAGCATTGCAAGGGGCCGTTGTCGGCGGCGGGCTAGAGCTTGCCAGCTCTGCCCATGTGCGGGTGATGGACCAAAGCGCGTATTTCGCGCTTCCCGAAGGCCAGCGCGGGCTGTTCACCGGCGGGGGGGCTACGATCCGTGTGACCGATCTGGTCGGCAAGGCGCGGATGATCGACATGATGCTCACCGGGCGCGTCTATCAGGGGCAAGAGGCCGTCGATCTGGGCCTTGCGCAGTATATCGTCGAAGGGTCCAGCATGGACAAGGCGATGGAACTGGCGCGCAAGGCGGCGCAGAACCTGCCGCTGTCGAACTTCGCGATCTGTAGCGCGGTGAGCCATATGCAGAACATGTCGGCAATGGATGCCGCCTATGCCGAAGCCGTGGTCGCCGGTGTGGTCAATACGCAGCCTGACGCGCGCGCCCGCCTTGCGGCCTTTGCCGATAAAAGCGGCGCGCGGGTGCGGCCCAACGCGGAATAAGAACCGAAAGGATCACGCGCGGGTGCTGCGCGTGATCCCGCTTTCGCTGCGGCCTTCGGCATAGCGGGTCAGTCGTTGCGCCAGCAGCCCGACAGAGAGATGCAGCAGCACCGTCAAACAGGCGAGCATGATCAACGCGGCGAACATCAGGTCGATCTTGGCGCGGCCATTGGCCAGCAACATCAGATAGCCCAGCCCCTTTGACGCGCCGACCCATTCGCCAATCACCGCCCCGATCGGCGCATAGACCGCCGCCAGCCGCAGCCCCGTCGCAAGGCTTGGCAGCGCGTGGGGGATTTGTACGTAGCGCATGAACCGCAACGGTCGCGCGCCCATCGATTGCGCCAGATCGCGGTAGCCATCTGGCACGCGGGTCAGCCCGTCGTGAAAGGCGGATGTCACCGGGAAATAGATGATCAACACCGCCATCACGATCTTGGAGCCCATGCCATAGCCGAACCACAGCGTCAGTAACGGGGCCAGCGCGAAAACCGGCACGGCTTGGGTAAAGACCAGCAGCGGCAGCAGCAAACGCTCTGCCGTTTTGGACAGCGCCAGATGGATCGCGGTGACAGCCCCCAAGGCGGTGCCGATCAGCAGCCCCAGCAGCACCTCGACGGTGGTGACCCATGCGTTCTCGATCAGCGTCTCACGGGCGCGATATGCCGCCTGCGCCACGCGCCACGGCGAGGGCAGGATATAGTGCGGCGCGTCGGTCAGCAGCACTGCGGCCTGCCAAAGACCAAGCCCCAGCAGGATCGCTAGCGGTATGTCGTATCGCCTCATGCAGGCACCCCCCGAAGATGGGACAGCAGCGCGCTTTGGCAGGCCCAAACCTCGGGCGCGGTGACGGGGCGCGGCGCGGGAAGCGCGGGGACGGGCCAGCTTTGCACGCCGGCGGCAGAGAGGATCAGGATATGGTCGGCCAGCCGTGCCGCCTCTGCCGGATCATGGGTGACCAGCAGCACGGTCCGCCCGTGCAACAGCTCTGCCGCGAGCTCTTGCATCGCGGCGCGGGTGCCCGCATCCAGCGCCGAGAACGGCTCGTCCAGAAAGACCACCGCGCGATCCTCCAGCAAGGTCCGCGCCAGCGCTGCCCGCTGCCGCATCCCGCCCGACAAGGCGGCGGGTTTCTTATGGGCATGATCCTGCAGACCGACCCGCGCAAGCATGGCGGAGGCACGGTCCCTGTCAGGCGTGGTCCCACGCAGCCGGTCGCCGATCATGATGTTTTCGATCACCGTAAGCCAGGGTAACAGCAGGTCGGATTGCGCCATATAGCTGATCCGCCCCGCCAGCGGTTGCCCGTCAGAGGCGGTGATCGTGCCGTCAAACGCGCCGCCCGTCTCAAGCCCCAGCAGCAGCCGCAACACCGTGGATTTGCCCACCCCCGACGGGCCGAGCAAGCAGGTCCACGCCCCCGCGGCCAGGGTCATATCCACGTCAAACAGGGGGCGCGCGTCAATCCGGTGTTGTCCCGTCAGACGCAGCGCGGGCGGCGGGGTCATGGCAGGTCCAGCCCCATCTGCCAGAAGCCGACCTCTAGCCGTGTGGCCGTGGAAAAGCGGTTTTGCAGTGCCGCGCGACGGGGGGCGGTTTCAAGGTCACCGATCCGCCGCGCAACCGCCGCGTCGACCATCGCGCCCACCGTCTGGCATAGCGCCTGATAGTCGGGGTCGGCGTAGGTCTCGATCCACTCGGTATAGGGCGTGTCGGCGCTGCGGGTCTCGGCCAGGCGCTGCCCGATCTCCCCATAGCCCATGACGCAAGGCAGCAGTGCCGCCATCAGATCAAGGAAATCCCCCTGCATCCCGGCATCCAGCACATAGCGGGTATAGGCGAGGTTGGCGGGGGCTTCCGTCGCGGTGAAAAGCGCCGCTTCGTTGATACCCGCCGCAGCACAGGTGCGGATATGCAGCGCCATCTCGTGATTGACCAGCGCATCTACCGTGGCGGCGCAGGTCTTCATCTCTTCCATCGTTTCCGATTTGACCACCGCCATCGACCAAGCGCGAGAGAAATGCACAAGGAAAACATAGTCTTGGATCAAATAGTTCACAAAGCAACGGCGCGGCAGGCTGCCATCGCGCAGCCCTTCGACAAAGGCATGGTGGGTGTAGTCCTGCCAATCCTGTGCCGCAGCAGCACGCCACATTGCGAAGCTGCGGCCATAGTCCGGCGCGGTCATCGGGCGGTCACATCAATGGCGATGGTCGACACGGGCGAGATGTCGGGGATCAGGCCCGCGTCATGCAAGAACGTCTCGAATGTGGCGTAGCGTCCGGCATCCATCGCCGTGGGGCGCAGGGCGAAACGGGGCAGCGTGTCTTTCCACGCGCGGGCATTCAGCTCGTCCTGCAGATCGGCAGAGGTGGCGGCGAAAACCTCCCAGCTTTCCTCGGGGTGGTTCACGATATATTGCGTCGCTTTCTCGGTCGCGGCCAGAAACCGCGCGATCATGTCCTTGTCCATCGTGTCGCGGTTCGCGACGTAGATCAGCTCGTCATAGGGCGGCAGTCCCTCTTCCTCGACGTAGAAACAAGTGCCATCGACGCCTTCGATATCCATCTGGTTCAGTTCGAAATTGCGGAAGGCTCCGATGACCGCATCCACCTGACCGGACATCAACGACGGTGACAGCGACCAGTTGACGTTTACCAGCTCCACATCATCCAGTGACAGCCCGTGATGGGTCAGGATCGCGCCAAGCACGGCCTCTTCGACACCGCCGACTGAGAATCCGACCTTTTTGCCTGCCAGATCCGCAGGAGAGGCGATGGGACCATCGGTCAGCGCCAGCAGGCAGTTCAGCGGCGTGGCCACCAGCGTGCCGACCCGTTGCAGGGGCAGGCCTTCGTGGATTTGCAGGTGCAACTGCGGCTGATAGGAAATCGCAAGATCCGCCTTGCCTGCGGCGACCAGTTTCGGCGGGTCAGAAGGATCGGCGGGGGCGATGACCTCTACGCTCAGGTCCTGTTCGGCGAAGTACCCTTTTTCCTGTGCCACGATGATCGGCCCGTGGTCGGGGTTCACGAACCAGTCCAGCAGCAAGACCATCTCGTCCTGCGCCAGCGCCGGGCCAGAGGTCAGCGCCAGCGCGGCCAGAATGTTACGAAGTTTCATCGGTTTGTCCTTTCAACGGGGAAGGCTCGCCCATGGCGAGCAGGGTAATGGGGCCATGCCAGTAGCTGGCCAGATGGGTCGCCGCCTGCCACGCGCGCAGGCCCGAACGGCAGGCGATCACCGCGCGGGGCTGATGTGTGGGGCGGGGAGCGTTGCGGAGGAAATCGGGCAGGGTGATGCGCCGCGCTGTGGGTGTCGCGGCTGTGGGGGCCTCATCCGGCCCACGCAGATCGACGACCCAATCGCTTGCGCGGATCTGCGAGGGCGCGACAAATCCGAAACCGTGGTCAGGCTCCGGCGCGGTATCAAATCGGAAGCCGCCAAAACGATAGGAGGCAAGATCAAAGCTGATCAATTGCCCCAAAGGGGACGGCGACAGTCCAAGGAGGCAGGCCAGCGCCATCTGTGCTTGTGCGGCACCGATCGTGGCGACAACCGGCCCCATCACCCCCGCCGTGTCACAGCTAGCCGCGCGGTCCGGCAGATCGGGGAATACCGCCCGCAGCGACGGCGCGCCGCCGCAGAACCCGCCAACATAGCCGCCAAACCCAAGGGCCGAGGCGCTGATCAGGGGCAGGTTCGCATGCAGGCAATGATCCGACAGCACATAGCTTGCTGCGAAGCTGTCGGCGCAATCCAGTACGAGCGTCGCATCATGGCACAGCTTTGCCACGGTATCCGGCCCAAGGGTCACGGGGTGGGCCACCACGGTACACGCGCTGTTGCGCGCGGTTAGGGCGCGGGCGGCGGCGGTGACCTTGGGCGTGCCGATATCGGCTTCGGTAAAGAGCGTCTGGCGGTGCAGGTTCGACAGGGCCACGTCATCACCGTCCACCAGCGTGACATGCCCCACACCGGCCCCCGCCAGCAGGGGCAGTACCGGCGCCGCCAGCCCGCCCGCGCCGACCACCACCACCCGCGCCGCCGCCAGCGTCTCTTGGCCCGATGGGCCGACCTGCGGCAGGATCATCTGGCGGGCGTAGCGGGTCATCGGGTTGCCCCCAGCCATGCAGTGACGCGATCCTCGGGCGAGGGGTTCAGGGTGATGTCGGTCACCGCCGCGACGCAATCGGCACCGGCGTCAAAGGCACCCGCCGCGCGGTCGACCGACATGCCCCCGATGGCCACAAGCGGGGTCTGCCCCACGCGTTCACGCCAGTCGCGCAGACGGTCCAGCCCCTGCGCATGCCACTTCATCTGCTTCAGGATCGTCGGGTAGATCGGGCCGAGGGCGATATAATCGGGGCGCAGGTCCAGGGCGCGGGTCAGTTCGGCCTTGTCGTGGGTGCTGATGCCCAGACGTGCGCCCGCATTGCGGATGGCGGTGAGGTCGGCGCTGTCCAGATCCTCTTGTCCCAGATGGATAAAATCACACCCTTCGTCGAGCGCGATACGCCAGTGATCGTTGATTACAAGGGTACAGTCGTGTTTGGCGCAGATCGCCTTGGCCTGCCGGATGTCGCGCCGCAGGGCAGGGGTGGGCGTGTCCTTGATCCGCAGTTGCCCCAGTTTGATGCCAAGGGGCACCAGCCGCTCCAACCAGGCGGCGCTGTCGAAGATCGGGTAGAAACGGTCCAGGGTCATTCCAGAAACGCCTTTCCGATCAGGGGGGTAGAGGGCGCGGCCATATCGCGGGGCGGCATCGGGTCCGCATCAGCCGCAAGCTGTCCGGCGCGGATCGCGGTGGCAAAGGCCTCGGCCATGGCGGCGGGATCACCGGCTTTGGCGACAGCGGTGTTCAGCAGCACCGCGTCAAACCCCAGTTCCATCGCCTGTGCGGCGTGCGAGGGCAGGCCGATGCCCGCGTCGATCACCAGCGGCACGTCGGGAAAATGCGCCCGCATGGCGCGCAGCCCGAAAAGGTTGTTCAGCCCCATCCCAGACCCGATGGGCGCGCCCCAGGGCATCAGCACCTCGCAGCCCGCCCGCAGCAATCTATCCGCGACCACAAGGTCTTCGGTGGTGTAGGGAAAGACCTGAAACCCGTCCTCGCTCAGGATGCGGGCGGCCTCGACCAGACCGAAGACATCTGGCTGCAACGTGTCCTCCTCGCCGATGACCTCGAGCTTGATCCAGCGCGTGTCGAACACCTCGCGGGCCATATGGGCGGTGGTGACGGCCTCTTTCACGCTGTGACATCCGGCGGTGTTGGGCAGCACATGGACGTCAAGCGCGCGGATCAGTTCCCAGAAGTCCTGACCGGCGCGATCCCGCCCGCTTTCGCGCCGCAGCGAGACCGTCGCCACCGCCGCCCCGCTGCGCGCAAAGGCGTCTGACAGCACCTTGGGCGAGGGGTATTGCGCGGTGCCCAGCATCAGACCATTGGCAAGGGTTTCTCCGTAAAAGGGGCGCATCTCAGCCTCCTTGCATGGGGGCGAGCACTTCGATGCTGTCGCCGGAGGACAGGGGGTGGCTGGCCCGCAGGCTGGCGGGGATAAAGCTGCCGTTGACGGCGGTCGCGACTTTCGCGCCGCCGAATCCTTCGGCCTCTAGCAGGGCGGCAAGCGTGGGCGCGTCGCTGTCGAGCGGGGCACCGTTAAGCTGTAGTTTCATGGAAAATCTCCGGTGTTTTGGCGTCAAGGATCAGGTCCGCCACCATGGTCGCCAGCGCGGGGGCGAGCAGGAAACCGTGGCGATACAGACCGTTGGCGCGGATCAGATTGCCCTGCCGTTCGATGCGCGGCAGGTTGTCGGGGAAGGCGGGGCGGCTGTCGACGCCGATCTCTAGGATCTCGGCCTCGCCAAAGGCGGGAGACAGTGCGTAGGCCGCGCTCAGCAGTTCAAGCACGGACCGCACGCTGGCATGGGCACCGGCGCGGCCTTCGACCATCGTGGCCCCGAGCATGTAGATCCCGTCACCGCGCGGCACGAGGTAGATCGGCACACGTGGGTGCAGCACGCGGATGGGGCGGGTGATCTCGATGTCGGGGCAGGACAGCAGCGCCATTTCCCCTTTCACGCCGCGCAACTCAGGCAGATCTGCGCGCGCGTGATAGCCGCGGCAATCAATGACGATGCCACCGTGCGCCAGCGCGTCGGGGTCGGCCTCGTCTTGTTCGAAACTGGCCCCATCGGCCACCAGCCCGCGCCACAGCTCTGCCAGCGCAATGCGGGGCGACAGATGGGCCTCGGTCTGGAAATAGAGCCCTTTGGCAAAGCGGTCGCCAAGGTCGGGTTCAAGCGCCGCGATCCCTGCGCCCGTCAGGGTTTGGTGGCTTGTGGTCCGGCGGGCAAAGCGGGTCAGATCGCTGCTGTCCCGCGCCGGAGAGATCACAAGCGACCCGCGTCGGTGCAGCGATGTGGTGTGCTGGCCCCACCAATCTGCCGCTTGCTGGCCCAGCCGGATCACCGGTTCTTCGGCGCTTTCGCCTTCGCAAAACGGGGCAAGCATGCCGCCAGCCCACCAAGAACACCCTTGCGGGCCGGGCTGGCGGGCACGGTCGATCAGATGCACGCGCATCCCGCGATCCAGCAAGACACGCGCGGTACACAGCCCCGCAACGCCCGCGCCGATGATGGTGACCTGCGTCATGACCAGACCGCGTGGAAGTGATGCACCGGACCGTGGCCCGTGCCGATCTCAAGTTGATCCGCGGCGATGATGGCGCGGTGCAGATAGTCATGGGCGGCCTGTACCGCCGCGCCAAGGGGGTTGCCGTGGGCCAACCCCGCGGCGATGGCCGCGGCGTAGGTGCATCCCGTCCCGTGGGTATTGCGCGTGTCGATGCGCGGCGCGCTAAGCCATGTGACACGCTCTGCGGTGACCAGCGCGTCGCTACAGATATTACCCGCGCTATGGCCGCCCTTCATCAGCACTGCCTTCGGCCCCATTTCCAGCAACGCGCGGGCCTGCGTGACCATCTGGTCGGCGCTGTCGGCCTCGGGCTGGTTCAACAGGCGGGCGGCTTCGGGCAGGTTGGGGGTCAGCAGATCGGCGCGCGGCAGGATATCCGCGACCAACGCTGCGACGGCGTCTTCTTGCAACAGCGCATCGCCGGATTTTGCGATCATCACCGGATCGACCACGATGGCCCCCCGAAACGCGGAGAGCGCAGCGGCCACCGCCTGAATAATCTGCGGAGAAAACAACATGCCCAGTTTGATCGACTGCACCGAAAGATCGGACAGCACCGCATCGATCTGGGCCGCGACGATGGGGGCGGGGATCTCGTGTACCGCGCTGACGCTGCGCGTGTTCTGCGCGGTCACGGCGGTGATCACGCTGGCGGCATAGACACCATTGGCCGACATCGCCTTGATATCGGCCTGAATACCGGCACCGCCGCCGCTGTCGGATCCGGCGATGGTCAGGGAAATGGGGGTCGTCTTGGTCACAGGCTCGCCTTTCGGTGGTGGGCAAGCAGACGCAAGAATGAGCTTTGTGGCGTGGACCCAAGGCCGTTGCACAAAGATACCCGTTCCCTACGCCGGTATTGCCCGGATCAGGTTCGACGGGTCGGTGCACGCACCTCTCAGCCCCCTAGGGCACCCCGACGGATAGATGTTGGAACTGCGGCCCCCCGTGGGGGCGTGCAGCGTCGTTGCTTTAGGCGTAGCCAAGTTCGGCAAACGGTGCAAGCCGCAAAATATTCAACCAAAGGTGGCGATATTTTGGGCAAAACGGGTGCGGTTTGGACAGCTCTCCTGACGCTTGTCAGCCGAAACAACGCCTCGTAACCCAAAGCAACGTAACGTCACATTTCCCATATTCTGCGGTGTTAACCCTTTGGCATCAGCAAACTAGGGGTGATCGCGCAAAGACCCCGCGTGGCTGCGGTATCAAGTTCTGTTCTGCGGTATTGGCATCGAAATATCTTGCCCCTAGGCTGATTGACAGATTGAGTCGGATACCCTCGGGAGGAGGGGGCCGACACTCGGGGGGATGCGTTTTCTGGCCCGTTTTACGGGTCATTCCGGACGCGTCGCGACAAGCATTGGGAGGTGCTGCGTGACATCTGCAAAGATCACATCTGCGTCCTGCGCATGGGCATCCGCAGCTTTTGCGGTGCCCGTGATCCTGCGATCCCGAACAATCCAAAGATGTACAACAGGGAGAGAGACCACATGAAGAATATGACACGTTTTGCCAAGGCCGCTGTCGGGTCCTTTGCGGTATCCATGGCGCTTTCGGGCGTCGCGATGGCGCAGGAGTATGAGTGGCCGCGCATGCTCGTGATTGCCACGCCGGGCACGTCGACAGGCAGCTTTGCCTCGACCAACGGTTGGGGGCCTGCGTTGCAAAAGGAAACCGGCACCACCGTGCGGATCGTTCCCGAAGACAGCGAGCCCATGCGCTACAAACGTTTGACCGACCGCGAAGACATCGCGATCGCGTCGGTTTCCGCGTCGGAAATGGCGCTGCAAGCGGAAGGGGTCGGCGGCTACGCCTCGGCGAAACCCATGCCGCAGCGGATCTTGTGGCACCACAACGACACGCCTTGGGGCTTTGTTGTGGCTGGCGATTCCGAGCTTCAAAGCCTTGAAGATATTGGGAAAGGCGGCGTGCGCGTCACCTCGGGCGTGTTCTCGCCCGCGATTGTCTCTGCGATCACCCAGGCCCTGCCTGCCTTTATCGGCATGACGCCCGAAGAAGCACAGGAAAAGATCGAATTCGTCCCGGCCTCCAGCTACGGTGAAAACTGTCGTTCGGTTGTCGAGGGGAAGTCCGATGTGGCCTATTGCTCGCCGATCTCTTCCGTTCTGTCCGAAATGGAAGGCGCACCGGGTGGCATTCGCTGGCTGCCGATGGACCCCGCCAACAAAGAAGGCTGGGACGGCTACCTCAGCTACCGCCCCATGACGATCCCCTCGACCATCTCTATGGGGGTGAGCACCGCCAAGGGTGTCGAATCCATGACGTCGAACTTCGTCTATGCCGTGCCGGTCACCGCAGAAGAGGATTTCGTCTATAACATGGCGAAGTGGATGAATGAATCCCACGACAACTACAAAGGATCGCACGCGCTGGCGACCCGCATGTCGCTGGAGCATTTCCGCAACTTCTTGGATGCCAACCCGATCCCTGTGCACGAAGGCACGGTGAAATACCTGCGTGAAATCGGGGCGTGGACCGAAGAAGACGATGCCTGGAACAACGAGGCCATCGAGAAGATGGACGCGTGGATCGCGGCACGCAACGCCGGCATGAAAGAGGCGATGGAGCAGGGCGTCGAGATGAATTTCGAGAACCAGGAGTATCTCGACATTCTGGCCAAGCACACCGACGGGCTGGAGCCGTTCCGCTCGCGTCTGTAACGCCGCGCCGGACCGTCATCGACGGCATAAGACAGGACGGAGCACAACGTGCTCCGTCCTCCTAAGACACTGCCACAGCGCCCTTATTTTCAGGATCATCCATGTCAGCAACACAACACCCTCCGGCGGCTGAAACGGCTGTCGAACCCTCGTCCGAGACGACGCGACTGGGGGGATTATTCTCGTTCACCAGCATCGCTTTTGTGCTGCTGTGTACCTTTGGCCTCGGGATGGGGCTGGCCTATGTATTCGGCGTTCCCATCGGCGGGCGGCGTCTGATCGAGGGGCAGTACTACTGGGTCTTCATCGGCACCTTCCTTGCGGCGGCGTTCATCGCGCTGCCAGCGGTGAAATCGCACACCCATGTGCCGATCTATGACATCGTGGCGGCCGCCTTGGGCTTTGGCATCTGCATGTGGTTCTCCATGTATGCATGGGAGATCGTGCAGGCGGGCTGGACCAATTTCTACGCGGGTGTCGTGCTTTGGCTGCTGATGCTTGAAATCGCGCGCCGGTCGGGGGGCATCCCTTTCTTGCTCGTGGTGCTGGTGCTGGGGCTGTATCCGCTGGTGGCCGATTACTTCCCCGGCTTGCTGATGGGCATCCCTTATACGTTTGAACGCATGATAGAGGCGCATGTCTTCCGCACCGAAGGGTTGATGGGCATCACCACCAAGATCGTGGCCGAGATCGTGCTGGGCTTTCTGGTCTTTGCGGGCGTGCTGATCGCTACGGGGGCAGGGCAGTTCTTTATCGATCTGGCCAATGCGGGCTTTGGCAAGTACCGCGGCGGTCCAGCGAAAGTATCGATCGTGGCCAGCGCCTTTTTCGGGTCGCTGTCGGGGTCGATTTTCTCGAACATCGCGGGCACCGGGTCGATCACCATTCCGACTATGAAAAAAGTCGGCTACCCGCCCCATTACGCTGGCGCGATCGAGGCCTGTGCCTCGACCGGCGGGGTGGTGATGCCGCCGGTGATGGGGGCGATTGCCTTTGTCATGGCGATCACCATCGGTGTGGATTACGCGACCGTGATGGTGGCCGCTATCCTGCCGTCGGCGTTGTTCTACTTTGGCCTGATCCTGCAAGTCGACGCCTATGCCGCGCGCAAGGGGCTGGTGGGGATGAAACCCGAAAACCTGCCCTCGGCCCGCGAGGTGATGAAGCGCGGCTGGCCCTTCCTGCTGGTCATGATCTTTCTGGTCTGGGGCCTGCTGTATATGCGGTGGGAATATTACGCCCCGTGGTACGCCAGTGCGCTGATGATCGCGCTGAGCTTCCTGCAACGCGAGACCATGATGACACCTGCGCGCATCTTTGAAACCCTGCGTCAGGTGGGTACGCTGGTCACACAGACCGCAGCGATCATCCTGCCGATCGCCTTTGTGGTCAGCGCCTTGACCATCACCGGTGTGACAGGGTCGATGACCTCTGGGCTGGTCGCTTTGGGCGGGGATAACGTCTATCTCGTGATCGCGCTTGGGGTTTTGGCCTGCTTTATCATGGGCATGGCGGGGCTTGCGATTGTGGCCTACATCTTCCTTGCAGTGACGCTGGCGCCCGCGATCATCGAAATCGGCGGGTTGAACACGGTCGCGGTGCACTTTTTCATCGTCTACTACGCGATGCTGTCGGTGATCACGCCTCCGGTAGGGGCTGCGGCGTTTCTGGCGGCGACGATTGCGGGGGCCAAGCCTATGCTGACCTCCTTCACCGCGATGCGGTTGGGGGTGGTGATCTACTTTGTGCCGCTGTTCTTCCTGTTCCAGCCTGCGCTGGTGCTGCAGGGCGATCTGACGCCGCTGATCTATGTGCTGCCGTCGATCATCATCGGCATCACGCTGCTGTCCGGCGGGCTTGAGGGCTATCTGCTGGGCGTCGGTATGGTGCGGCCCTGGTTGCGTTTGCCCCTGGGGATCGCGGGCTTTGCCTTCAGCTTTCCGGGGCTGACGACGACGCTGGTCGCGGGGGTCGCCTCGGCCGTGCTTGTCGCGGTGATCTGGCGTGACAACCGCAACGGCGTGGTTGCGGTCCCTTAAGATTGGGCGCGCGGGGACATCCCCGCGCGCCGCAGTTCATGACGTTTGCGAAGGGCGCAGCTGTGCCGTCCCCAAGGCGCTCAGCGCCAGCATCAGCGCCGCGGTGCCAAGACACAGCGCCAGCCCCCCCAGTTGATAGGTGAAGCCTGACAAAAGCGTGCCTACCAACCGACCGGCCGCATTGGACATATAGTAGAACCCCACATCCATCGTGACCCGCTTTGCATCCGTGAAACTGAGGATCAGATAGGAATGAAGCGCCGAATTCACCGCGAAAATCGCCCCGAACACCAGCAAGCCAATGACAATCGTCACCGTCAGCGCGGGGGACGGCGCAGGCGTGATCCAGACCAGCGCGGCCAGCAGGGCAGGCACGACCACCAGCGCAAGGTTCCAGTGGCGGGCCTGCGCGAGCGTGTCGCCCTCGGTCCGGCCGGTGGCCCGCAGTATCTTCGGGGCCCAGCCTTGCACGGCCCCATAGAGGATCGTCCACACCGCCATAAAGCTGCCGATCATAAAGAAAGCCTCCCGCTTGCTTTCGACGCTGCCATCGGAGAGCACGGCGTAGAAATAGATCGGGATGCCCACGACAAACCACACATCGCGCGCCCCGAACAGAAACAGCCGCGCGGCGCTGAGCCAGTTGATATTGCGGTTTTTGGACAGGACTTCGGTGAACTTGGCATCCTTGCGCCCCACGGGCAGGCCCGCGGGCATACCGATGATGACGCCGATCAGGATCACAAACAGGATCGCCGCCATCACCAGCGTCGACGGCACAAACCCCAGCAGCGCCAGCATCCCCGCACCCAGCAGAAAGCCAGCGCCCTTGACCGCGTTCTTCGATCCGGTGAGCAGTGCGACCCAGCGGAACAAGCCGCCCCCTGTGGTGGGGGCCAGCAGCTTGACCGCGGATTTAGAACTCATCTTGGCCAGATCCTTGGCCACGCCCGACAGCCCCTGCACCAGCATGACAAAGACGACCGAGGCGGCGACGCTCCATACCGGATCAAGCTGTGTCAGCGCCAGCAGCGCGACCACTTGCAACGACAGCCCCGCATAGAGCGTCGAGGTCAGCCCGAAGCGCGCCGCGATCCAGCCCGCCGACAGGTTGGTGACCACGCCCGCGATCTCGTAGAGCACAAACAGATAGGCCAGCTGTACCGGAGAGAACCCGAGCGTGTGAAAATGCAGCAGCACCAGCATCCGCAGCGCGCCGTCGGTCAGCATAAAGGCCCAATAGGCGGCGGTGACAGTGATATAGGCGGTAAAACCGGCAGGGCGTGTCACAGCTGGCCGCCCACCATCAGCGCCACATCCACCAGACGGTACGCATAGCCCATTTCATTGTCATACCACGCATAGACTTTGACCTGTGTGCCATTCACCACCATCGTCGATGGCGCATCCACGATCCCGCTGCGGGTGTCATTGGTGTAATCCGACGACACAAGCGGGCGTTCCTCAAAGCCCAGAATACCCTTTAACGGCCCCTCGGCGGCGGTTTTGAACAGGGCGTTGACCTCTTCCACACTCGTCTCACGCTCCAGCTCGAACACGCAATCGGTGATCGACGCATTCAGGAGGGGCACCCGCACGGCGTGGCCGTTCAGCTTGCCGGTCAGCTCCGGATAGATCAGCGTGATCGCCGTGGCCGACCCGGTGGTGGTGGGGATCAGGTTGGTCAGCGCCGATCGGGCGCGGCGCATGTCCTTGGCGGGGCGGTCCACGATGGTTTGCGTGTTGGTCACGTCATGGATCGTGGTGATCGACCCGTGTTTGATCCCGATCCCTTCCAGCAGGACTTTGACGACGGGGGCAAGGCAGTTGGTGGTGCAGCTCGCCGCGGTGACGATGCTGTGCGTGGCTGGATCATAGGTGTCGTCGTTCACGCCATAGACGATATTCGCCGTCGGCCCGTCCTTGACGGGGGCAGAGACAACAACCTTTTTCACGCCCGCCTCGAAATAGGGGGCAAGCTTGGCCTCTGTCTTGAACGCACCGGTGCAGTCGATCACCACATCCACCCCCTCCAGCGGCAGGTCTGTGATCGATTTGGTGCTGGTCACGGGGATACGCGTGCCATCGATGGTGATCGCATGATCTTCTGCGCTGAAGGTCGCAGGCCAGCGCCCGTGAACGGAATCAAATTCGAGCAGATGGGCGTGCATCTCGGGGTCGCCAACGGCGTCGTTGATAAAGGCGATCTTGGCCCCCTGTTCCAGCAAGGGCCGCAGGGCGAGTTTTCCGATGCGGCCAAGGCCGTTCAAAGCATAGGTTGTCATGGTGGTTTATCCTGTGGTCACTGGGTCGGCCCCGATGGCATCGACCCGTTTTTGCAATGCAGCGCGGTCCAGCGCTTCGAAAGGCAGGGCGGTAAAGGCCAGCAGCCGGTTGTGCAGCGCGCCATATGTCTGTTGGAAGGCCAGCCGGCGTTCCGCTTCTGTCCCTTCGGCTTTGACGGGATCGGGCATGCCCCAATGCCCCGACACAGGCTGGCCGGGCCAGGTGGGACATTCCTCGTTTGCGGCGTGGTCACAGACGGTAAAGACGAAATCCATCTGCGGCGCATCGGCGGTCTGGAATTCAGAGATATGTTTGGACCGCAGCGCATCGATGCTGTGGCCCTTGGCGTGCAGCATCTCGACCGCAAGGGGGTTAAGCTCGGACCGGGGCAGGGTGCCCGCGGAATAGGCGGTGAACCGGTCGCCCGCCATGTCCCGCAGGATCGTCTCTGCAAAGATGGAACGGGCGGAGTTGCCGGTACATACGAAAAGCACGTTGAACTTTGTCTGGGTCATCATCTGCGTCCTGTTAATGAGGTCAGAGAACGGGGGCGGGCAGAGATCAGCGCGCCCCCGACAACAATCCACGAACAACCCCGATACGACCTCGCCCGCTGCATCAAGGTTGATGGTATACAAGAGCCGCGTCCCGTCGCGCCGCTGCGAGATCAGCCCGACTTGCGTCAGCGCCGACAGATATACCGATGCCGTGCTGGATTTCAGGGCCAACACCTGCGTGATTTCCCCCGCAGGCAAGGCATCCGGATAGCGCCGCATCAGCAGCCGAAACACGGCCAGCCGCTGCGGGTGGCTCAGGGTGGCGAGCCGGTCTGTGAGTAGTGATTCCATATTTCATGAATATGTGAATTACACATTGAGCGTCAACAGCTCTATTCGATCCCGCCAAAGGTTTTTTGCCGCGGGGGTGCGTTTTGGGTGACGTGGCGTTTCAGGGGCAGGGTGTCTTGCGCGCCCTTGGCTTTGCGGGCATCGATTGGGAAACAGCGCGCCCGCGCGCGGTGACAGACGTATAAAGGACCCGACATGACAGATGTGACCCTGGCCGAGGTATTGGCCACAGCAGAGCAGGACGGCACCGCGCCGCGCTATCAGGTGCCAGAGAACTGGGCGCAGGGGCGTACGGCCTTTGGCGGATTTACCGGTGCCTTGCTGGTCAATGCGGCCCGTCGGGACCGCCCCGATCTGCCCGCGCTGCGGTCGGCGCTGATCAATTTTACCGCGCCCGTGTCGCAGCCGCCCACGATCCATGCCGAGGTGCTGCGCGAAGGGCGCAACATCACCACCATCGCCACCCGCGCTGAAATCGACGGCAAGGTCGCGGCAACGGGCACGTTTTCCTTCGGCCATGCGCAGGAAAGCCAATTGAGCGTAGGCCATACCGCGCCCGCCGCCCCCCAAGGGCCGGACGACACGCCCTCTTATTTCCCGCCCGCGCTGAAACGCCCGCCGGTACGGTTCTTTGTCAACTTCGAGGTCAAGCTGATCGAGGGCAGCCTGCCGTTCTCCGGTGCGGATCGCGGCTATGTCCGGATCTGGGCGCGGCACCGCGATCCGGCGATGTGGGGGACGCTCGAGGGGCTGATCGCCATTGGCGACGTGCTGCCCCCCGCCGCCTTCCCGATGATGACGCGGCCGGGGCCGAACTCGTCAATGAACTGGATCATCAACCTGCTGTCCGATCACGCCAACACCCGCGACGGCTGGTATATGATGGAGACACAGCTGACGGCGGGCAACGGCGGTTACAGCTCTCAGGTCATGCGGGTCTGGAATACAGATGGGGATATGGTCGCAGACGGCATGCAGTCGGTGATCATCTTCGCCTAAGCGCGAGCCGAGGCGCGACACGAAAAAGCCCGGCCCGAGGATATCAGGCCGGGCTTTTGCACGTGTCAGGGGCGGATCTACTGCGCCGCGATCTTGGCCGATCTGGACGCGGGCTTGGCCGGTGCCACATGCATGCCGAGCCGTTGCAGCAGGTCGTTGTCCTTCCACGTGGCCGGGTTTTCGGTGGTCAGCAGCTGGTTGCCCACAAAGATCGAATTCGCACCCGCCAGAAAGCACAGCGATTGCAGCTCGTCGCTCATCCCCGTGCGGCCTGCGGAGAGACGCACGACCGAGGCGGGCATCAGGATACGCGCCAAGGCGACCAGCCGGACCAGCGCAAAAGGGTCGACCTTTTCGGATTTTCCCTGAACCGGCACGCCTTTGACCGCGTTCCACAGGTTCACCGGCACACTGTCTGGGTGGCTGGGCAGCGTGGCGAGGGTGACCAGCATGCTGATCCGGTCCGCCTCTGCCTCGCCCATCCCAAGGATACCGCCGCAGCAGACCTTGATCCCGCCCTTGCGCACATGTTCCACCGTTTCAAGGCGGTCTTCCATCGTGCGGGTCGAGGCGATCTCGGCGTAATACTCGGGCGAGGTATCGATGTTGTGGTTGTAGAAATCGAGCCCGGCATCCTTGAGCTTGGTCACCTGCTCGGGCGACAGCATCCCCAGCGTCATGCAGGTCTCTAGCCCCAGATCGGCCACGCCGCGCACCATATCGGTCAGCTTGTCCATGTCGCGGTCCTTGGGGCTGCGCCATGCAGCCCCCATGCAGAACCGCTGCGCGCCCGCATCCTTGGCGCGTTTGGCAGCGGCGATGACCTCTTCCGCGCCCATCAGCTTGGTCGCTTTGACGCCGGTGTCGTAATGCGCCGATTGCGAACAATAGCCGCAATCCTCGGGGCAGCCGCCGGTCTTGATGCTCAGCAGGCTGGCGGTTTCGATCGCCGTGGGGTCGAAATGCGCACGGTGCAGCGTTTGCGCCTGATGGATCAGGTCGGGGAAGGGCAGCGCGTGGATCGCTGCCGCTTCGTCAAGGGTCCAGTCCGTGCGGATCATTGATCACGCCCTTTCAGCCGCGACAGGCCCGACAGCAGTGTCGCCACCAGCAGCACCTTGACCACATCGCCCAGCAGGAAGGGGGTCAGCCCTGCGGCCAGCAGCTTGGGTGCGGGCACGAACAGCGCCAGCCACGCCAGACCACCGGCATAGACCACGGTCAGCCCCGCCAGCATCGCCAGCACGCGCCCGATCCAGCCGCGCCCCATCGCCAGCCAGCCGGTCAGACCCGCCGCCACAAGATAGCCCAGCAGATAGCCGCCCGTCGGCCCGACCATATAGCTGAGCCCGATGCCGCGTTCAGGCGTGCCGGAGAACACCGGAAGCCCCGCTGCACCGGCCCCAAGATAGGCCGCCATGGCCGCCAGCCCCAGACGCGGGCCAAGGGTGAGGGCGACAAGAAAGACCGACAGCGTGTGCAGGGTCATGGGCACGGGCCAGAACGGGATCTGGACCTTGGCCCCCAACGTGATCAGCGCGGCACCGGCCAGCGCGAGGCCAAGCCCCTGCGCGAAGGACGGGTTACGGGGTAGGGATGTAATCGCAAGTGCCATCTGGTTTCCTCCGAGTGATAGCTTTCAAGGTCTACCCCAGTAGGACGAAGGACGCGCCTTCTGACAATTCAGATTATAGATAATTATCTGAAAAACTCGGAAGTGCCTGAACCGATTTGATTTTTTAGGGTGCGACTGCGCTTGCCGATCCACCCCACATGGCGCGAGAGCGTGGTGGAGGCCAGATCCACCTGACCTTTGCGCAGCGCGTCGAGGATCAGACGGTGGTCGTGATCGGTGCGGGCTTCCCAATTTGTCCGCCACGCCCGCAGAATGAACCGCGCGCTTGCCGCTTGCAGGTCGTCGATCGACCGCATCAGCCGCGGCATCTGGCAGGGTTCAAGAATTAATCTGTGAAAACAGCGGTTTGCTTCTTCCCATTCATGTACATTCTGGGCGCTGTCGCCTTGCAGGTTGGCCTTATGCGCCTTGGCGAGGATATCGGGCGTCAGGTTGGGGGCGGCGTGCCGCAGGGCGAGCGCTTCGAGGCTGGCGCGCATTTCGGCGACTTCCCGAAGCTCTGCCATATCGAAGAAAGTGACGCGAAATCCGCGTCTTGGCAGGCTTTCTGCAAGTGATTGTGTCTCTAGCAGGCGGAAGGCTTCGCGCACGGGCACATGGCTTGCGCCGAATTCCTGCGCGATGTGGTCTTGCCGCAACCGCGCGCCCGGGGCCAACTGCCCCGAGATGATGCGGTCGGCCAATATGCGCGCGATCCGGGCGGAGTGGGTCTCTGATCTAGGTTGGGTCATGGATTATAGATAGTTTTGGCCGCCCCGCTTGTCGAGCGGGTAAACTCAGATCGCCCGCAGCAGCAATCCGCCCGCCAACAGGGCCACACCAAGCCCCGCGGCAAGCTCGATCAGGGCGGCGATCTGGGCTGCACGGGGGGTACTGGCCCACCCGGCAAGCACGCCGCCGCGCAACGCACCTGCACCCAGACCCACGGCGATGGTAATGGTCGCGGTGCCAAAGGCCATCGCGAAAGCACCAGCAATCCCGACGCCCGCGATCCCCATCTGAAGCGTGATGATCAGCACGAACAACGCCCCCGTACAGGGCCGCACCGCGATAGATCCGATCAGCAGCAGCGTCTCGCGCAGGGTGGTTGCCTGTCGAACCTGTTCAGCGGTGGGGCCATGCGCATGGCCACAGGTGGCGCAGATACCTTCATGGTCGTGCTGGTGATGGTGGTGATGATCTTGCGGCGCGGGAAGCGTCGCGCGGAAATGGCGTAGGCCCCGCCAGAACAGCCACAGCCCCACACAGCCAATCGCGCCATAGCTGACGGGGGCCATAATCGCCTCTGTCAGCGAAATCATACGCTCGCGCCCCAAGTGCAACAGGCTCACGCCGGTATAGACCAGAGCCACCGCCGTCACGGCCTGACCCAGCGACGACAGCAGCGCAATCACCGACAGGCGCAGCATCGGCACAGCCTTGGCCGCGCCATAGCCGCCGATCAACACCTTGCCGTGACCGGGGCCTGCGGCATGCACGACACCATAGGCGAAACAGGCGGAAAGCAGGGCGGTTACCGCCTCTGGCTGGCCCGCACGCACAGCACGCAGCGAGAGGGCGATGCTGTTTTGAAACGCGCGTTGATGCGCCGCAGCCCATTGCGCCAGCCGATCAAAGCCGCCGGTCCACCACAGCGCGGCAAGGGCGATGACCACGCCCAAGGCGATCACGGTCAGGGCGCGGCGCATGTCACATTCACCGTGGGGGCCATTTGCGCGCCGATATCCGGCAGACCCGCTTCGGAAGGATCGGTCTGGGCATCCAGCTGGGCAAGCTGTTGTTGCAGCGCCTCCATCGTGGCGGTGACATCGGGCATGGCGACGCGGGCGCGACAGGTCGGCGCGCGCGTGGTGTCTATTGCGGTCGTGATATCATAGGCGGTGTAATAGGTCGCATCATAGGGTTTGATCGTGATCGCTGTCCCCGCGGGAACTGCGGTTTCCAGCGCACGGGTGTGCATCGTGGTGATCTGTCCGTTGTCAAACTGCGTCGCAATCTTGGTCGGGCCGGACAGCGCGATGGGGTTCGCCTCGGCGCTGAGGACCAGATCGCCGTTGAACCCGTCGACCCACTGCATGTCAAAGCCGTTCAGCGTCGCAAGCTCCGTTTTCGTGAGCGCCCCGTCGCCGTCGGCATCAAGGCCCATATCCTCGGTCACCAGCAAGGAATAGAGCGCGTCATATTGCCAGGTCACCCGCACATGGGTCAGTTGCCCTTGATCGTCGGCCACAAGCGAGAGCTGCGTGTCGATAAACACATGGGGGTGCGCGGCCAGCGGCGCGGCCCAGAGGGTGAGAACAAAGGGGGCAAACTGTCGGATCATAGGGGTGTGATACAAGTCTTGGACAGGGGGCGCAATTGCGCGGGCGGCGGATCGGCGCGCTTCCACTCGGCGCGGTTTACCCCCCCATGCGACGGCTCAGGTAGCGTTCAAGCTGGGCCATCGCGTCATAGATCAGCACCGCAAAAAGGCCCACGATCAGCCCGCCCTGCAGCACATAGGCGGTGTTGTTGGTCAGCAGCCCGGCGATGATGACTTCGCCCAGGGTGCGCGCGGCAACGGTGGAGCCGATGGTGGCGGTGCCAAGGGCGATGACGACGGACAGGCGGATGCCGGTTAGGATCACGGGCAGGGCGAGGGGAAGCTCCACCCGCCACAGGCGTTGCCAGCGGTTCAGCCCCATGCCGCGTGCGGCCTCCATCGTGGCGGGGGGCAGGGTTGATAGGGCGGTGATCGCGTTCTCGAAGATCGGGAGCAGCCCATAAAGAAACAGCGCCACCAGCGTCGGCCCCGCCCCGAACCCCAAGGCAGGCACGGCAAGCGCCAGCACCGCGACAGGGGGGAAGGTCTGACCGATATTGGTGATCGTGCGCGACAGCGGCAGGAAGGACGCGCCCACAGGACGGGTGACAAAGATCGCCAGCGTCACCGCCACCAGCGTCGCCGCGACAGAGGCAAGGGCCACCAGCCCCAAATGGCTAAGCGAGAGCGACAGCAAAGAGCTGCGTGCGTAAATGACCGGACCACCCGCCGGGGCCAGCGGCGCAAAGAGCGGCGCGAACCAATCGGGCCGTAGCACCAGAGCGAGCAACAGCGCCAGCAAACCGGCGCGTAGCAGGTTGCCCGCTGTCATGCGTGCACCTCGGCGCGGGCGCGGATCGCGTCCAGCGTCACGCGGCCGATGATCTTGCCCTTATCGGTGATCGGCACGGCGCTGCGCCCTGTCCACAGGCAGGCCGACAGCGCGTCGCGTAGATTTGCCTCGCGGGGCAGGGGCGCGCCGTTGGCAGGACCGTCCTCCATCACCTCAGCCAGCGGGGTGAGGGAAAGCAGCCGCAGCGGGCGTTCGACATCGCCCACCATATCGGCCACAAAATCGGTCGCGGGGTGGGTGATGATCTCTGCCGGGGTGGCATGTTGCACCAGCTTGCCGCCATCCATCACCGCCACGCGGTCGCCCAGACGAATGGCTTCCTCCATATCATGGGTCACGAGGATGATGGTGGAGCCGAGCGCCTGCTGGATGCGGCGCAGATCCTCTTGCGCGCGGGTGCGGATGATCGGGTCGAGCGCGCCAAAGGGTTCATCCATGAGGATCAGATCAGGGCGCGAGGCCAGAGCCCGTGCCACGCCGACCCGTTGTTGTTGCCCGCCCGACAGTTCAGAGGGGTAGCGGTGTCGGAATTCTTGTGGTGCCATCGAGAAGAGATCAAGCAGTTCGTCCACGCGGGCGTCGATCTTGTCACGGGTCCAGCCCAGCAGTTGCGGCACCGCGCCGATATTGCGCGCGACCGTGTGATGCGGGAACAGCCCGTGCCCCTGAATGGCATATCCGATCCGCCGTCGCAGGATATGCGGTTTGACGTCGAGCGTTGATTGTCCGTTGATCCGCACCTCTCCCGAAGTGGGCTCTTCCAGCCGGTTGATCAGCCGCAAAAGCGTTGTCTTGCCCGAACCGGATGTGCCCACAATAACGGTGATCGTGCCGGTATCAATGGTCATCGACACGCCATCGACGGCGCGGGCGCTGTCGTAGATTTTGGTGATATTGTCGATCTCTATCATGGGGTCTCCTTGGGGAGGCGGCGGGTCAGGTCGACCAGAATATCCATCACGATAGCCGCCGTCAGGGCCAGCGCGACCGTGGGCAGCGCGCCCAACAGGATCAGGTCTGTCGCGGTCTGGTTCAGCCCTTGGAACACGAATGTGCCAAAGCCGCCGCCGCCGATCAGCCCCGCGATGACCGCCAGCCCGATGTTTTGGACCAGCACGATACGCAGGCCGGTGAGGATCACGGGCAGGCCGATGGGCAGTTCCACGCGCCACAGGCGTTGCGCCGCTGTCATGCCGATCCCGCGCGCGGCGTTCAGGGCTTGCGGCGGCGTGGCGGCCAGTCCGGCCACGGTGTTTCCCACGACGGGCAGCAGCGAATAGAGCACCAGTGCGACAAAGGCCGGTGCAAATCCGATGCCCGCGATGCCCATGCTGCGCGCACCGGGCACGGTGGCACTGACCCAGCCCAGCAGGGGGATCATCAGCCCGAACATGGCGAGCGAGGGGATGGTTTGCAGAAAGCTCAGCACCGGCAGGATCGCGCTGCGTAGCGCGGGCTTGCGGTGGCTCAGAACGCCGATGGGAAAGCCGATCAGCCCCGCCATGCCAAGCGACCCGAAGGCCAGCCACAGGTGACGCGTCGCCTCGGACGCGAAGGCGTCACGGCGCGCGGCAAATTCCTGCATCACCGACAGCGGTGCCAGCGCACCAGAACCGAGCACGACGGACAGGGCCCCCAACACCGCTGTCAGCAATAGTGCGCGCTGAAAGGGCCCCGGTTTCATCGCGGTGATCGCATCGGCCATGAGCAGGGCAAAGATCACCAGCAAGCACCAGAACCCCGCCGCCGGAGAGACCCTAGCGTAATCGCCCGCGCCCTCCAGCAGCGCTGGCGCGCCCTGGACGAGCAGCCACAGCAATCCCGCCAGCCCCACAAGCGGCCCCGCCAGACGCAGCCCCACGTGTCTTGCAGGCAGGCCTAACGCCAGCCCCGCCACGATCGCTGCCAATCCGGGGATCATCTGCGATACGGGGACCACCGCCCAGATCGGCACCGCGTCCCCCGCCACGATGCGGTTTGCGGCCAGCGTCATAAAGGGGGCCAGCATCGCTGCGGCCCCCAGAACGGCAAATAGAACCCCCGGCGCGGATAGTCGCGCCCGAGAGGTCTGCAAGGACATCGTGCCCCGGATCAGTCCAGCACCCCGGCTTGGGTGAGGTAATCACGGGCCACGGCCTCTGCCGGCTCACCGCCGACCTGAATCCGCCCGTTGAGCTTTTGCAGCGTCGCCATATCCAGCCCCTCAAAAATGGGGTTCAGCACCTCGGGGATCGACGGGTATTCGGTCAGCACCTCGGCGCGGACGATGGGGGCGGGCTCGTAGACGGGCTGCACGCCTTTGTCATCCTCCATCACCACCAGACCTGTGGCACCGACACCGCCGTCGGTGCCATAGACCATCGCGGCGTTCACACCCGATGTGCCCCGTGCGGCGGCCTGGATCGTGGCCGCTGTATCGCCGCCGGACAGGATCACCGTCTGGTCCGCGTTCAGTTCAAACCCGTAGGTGTCCTGCATCGCGGGCAGCACCGCGGGGGAGGACACAAACTCGGTCGAGGCCGCGAGCTTGACCGTGCCGCCCTGCGCGACCCATGCGCCGAAATCGGACATGGTGGTCAGGTTGTTGTCTTGCGCCACGGGGCCGGTCACGGCGATGGCCCATGTGTTATTGGCAGGGGCCGAGGTCAGCCATGTGACATCGTTTTGCGCGGAGTCGAGCTCGGCCGCGCGGGCGTGTGCGGCTTCGGCGTCTTTCCACACGTCGCTGTCTGCTTCGTTAAAGAAGAAGGCCGCGTTGCCGGTGTATTCGGGGTAAATGTCGATCTGGCCGGACAGCAGCGCCTCGCGGACAACCTGCGTGCCGCCCAGTTGCAGGCGGCGTTCGACGGGCAGGCCCGCGTCCTCAAGCGCCAGGGCGATGACATTGCCCAATAGCCCGCCTTCGGTGTCGATCTTGGACGAGACAGTGATGTCGGCGGCCGCGGCCGAGGCCAGTGCCGCGGTAAGGGTCGCGGCGGATACGGTGATACGAAGGGAATTTTTCATGAGATACAGGCTCCTTGGCGTAAAAAGTGACTGGTTTGTACAACTTGGGCATCAAGGTAGCGGGCGAAATCGGGAAGCCAAGGGAAATTACTGTGAAAGCGGCAAGCGGCGGGGCGCGCATCGGTCCGCCCGCGCATTTTCGCATTTGTGCGTTGAAGCCGTGCCGCTTAATGACGTCGGCAAAACTCACAAATAGGTCGAAGCAGATATGAAATCCCCCAACCTCGCGCTGGCAGTCGTGCTGTCGGTCCCCTTTGCTCTTCCCGCGTCGCTGTTCGCACAAGGCGCCACAAGCGAGCAGATTGTCGATATCGCAGGTGCCAGCTTTGCGCCGGTAATCGAGCAGTATCGAATCCCCGGATTGGTCGTGGGCATCACCTGGCAGGGGCAGCACAGCTTCTATGCAACGGGTGTGGCGGCGCGCAAAGGCAATGTCGCGGCGACGCCGGATACGATCTTTGAGCTCGGGTCGATCAGCAAGATTTTCACCGCGACGTTGGCCGCATTGGCAGAAGGCCGCGGTATGCTTGATCTGGATGCGCCCGTGTCGGACAGCATACCCCAGCTTGAAGGGGCCGCTTTCGGCGCGATAAGGCTGGTTGATCTATCCACCCATGTCACCGGTGGCTTGCCGCTTCAGGTCCCCGGCGAGGTGGGCAATGTGCCCGAGCTGATCCGCTGGCTAGAGAGCTGGCAACCGCCGCAACCGGGGACACGCCGCTATTCCAACCTCAGCATCGGCTTGCTGGGGCATATCACGGCGCAGACCATGGGGATGTCCTTTGCCCAAGCGGCTCAGGATGTGCTGTTTCCCGCGATGGGGCTTGGCAGCACCTATGTCGACGTGCCGGATGACGCGATGGATCGCTATGCCTTTGGCTATGACCGCAAGACGGATGCGCCCATTCGCGTTAACCCCGGCGTGTTGGCAGATGAAGCCTATGGGGTGAAATCGACCGCCCGCGATATGCTGCGCCTGCTGGATCTGGAGCTGGGGCGCGGTCGCGCAGATCCCGCGCTGACCGCAGCGCTTGAACGCACACGGCAGGGGCAGGCAGAGACGGCCTATTACACCCAAGACATGATATGGGAGCAGTACCCTTGGCCTGTCGAGGTCGCCAGAATGGAGGCGGGCAACGGCTATGACTTTATCCTGTCGCCCCAGCCCGCGACCCGCCTGACCCCACCGTTGCCGCCGCAGCGTGACGTGATCCTGAACAAGACCGGCGCGACCAACGGGTTCGGCGGCTATGTCGCGCTACTGCCGGGGCAAGACCTTGGGATCGTTGTGCTTGCCAACCGCAACTACCCGAACGAGGCGCGGGTTCGTGCGACCTATGCGCTGATCACCGATTTGCTGGCGACGCAGGACTAGCGGGCTTGGCCGGCGCGTTCAGAAGGGGGCGGGTTACGCTGTGCCCAGAAGATCTCGGGCGATGCGGTCAAAGATCCCGCTGCCGATGGGGATAAGGTCATCGGGGAAGTCATAGTCGGGGTTGTGCAAGGCCGCGTGATCCTCCCCCGGTCCGAGACACAGCATCGCGGCTTTGGCCCCCCAGCCGAATACGCCGAAATCCTCCGAAGCGCGCATCGGTACGTTTTCCTCGCCAAAAGGCACGCCGATCGCCTCCATCGCTTTGGTCGCTACGGCATAGGCGTCTGCGTCATTGATCGAAGCGGCGAAATGGTCGTGCACCTCGAAAGAGACGCCCAGACCGTATTCAGCGGCAATCGTTGATGCGATCTCGCGCGCGGCGGCCTCAAGGTTTTCCAGCCCCGCATCGCCGGCGGTGCGCAGAGTGGCAAACACCTCTGCTGCACCCGGCGCGATGCCGAAAGTCGGCTCTCCTATAGTGGCGTGGGTGACGGTGACCAGCCGGAAGTCGTCGTTGCGCGGGCCGCCGTCGCCGTGGCCCAGATCATCCAGCGCGGGGATAAGCCGTGCCACCGCGAGCGCGGGCGATACCCCGTCTTGCGGGTCGGCGGCATGGGCCGTTTTCCCGCTGAGCTTGACCTTGAGCCCCATCGACGCGCAGTTGATCAGCCCCACGCGGGTGGAGACAAAGCCGAACGGACTGCCCGGTTCATTGTGGATCGCAAAGGCCCAATCCGGTTTGATCGCGTCGAATGCGGGGTCGCTGACCACCGCTTTGGCCCCGCTGCCGTCTTCTTCCGCGGGTTGGAACATCAGCACCACGCGCCCCGTGGCAACCGGTTTGCGCGCGATCATGCGCCCCAAGGCCAGCAGCATCGTCATATGACCATCGTGGCCGCACACGTGGCTTTTGCCCGCAACCTCGGACAACCAGGCGATATCGCTGTTGCGTTCTTCTATCGGCAGGGCGTCAAGCTCGGCACGGAACAGGACCGTCGGGCCAGCCGTGCCGCTGTCGAACACCGCCGCGACGCCATGCCCCCCAAGACCTGTCAGGATGCGGGTGGGCGACAGGGGCTTTAGCGCGTGAACGATGGTCTTTGCGGTCTCTACCTCTTCGCCAGAGACTTCGGGGTGGCGGTGCAGCGCGCGGCGAAATTCGGTCAGTTCCACAAGATCACTATTGGTCAACATAAAACGCGACGCCTTCTGCTTCGGGGTTTTCTGGTATGCTACGTCAAAGCCCTAACAAACGCGACGGGTGCAGGGTAGCCGCGTTTGTGCAGAGGGTTCAGGAAACCGCGCGTAGGGGTCGGGACTAGGCGGCAGCCCCGAACCTTTCGCGATACCGGATCGGAGGGACGCCCATCAGTTTGCGGAAATCGCGGCGAAAACTCTCGGCCGAGCCGAAGCCGCAGACCTCTGATATATCGGCCAGCGGGATGGCGCTGTTTTCCAGCAGTTCAGCGGCGCGGGATACCCGTTCAAGCTTGAGCCAGTTGAGAGGGGTGTCGCCTGTCTCTTCGCGGAACCGGCGGGCAAGCGTGCGTCCGCTGGTCGCGGCAGTTTGCGCCATACGCGCCATCGGCCAGTCCTCGTCAAGTGTGGCGCGGATCATATCCTGTAGCGCCGCAAGATCCGACCCCATCCGCGCCTTGGGCTCGGGGCGGGGCACGAACTGGCGCTGCCCGCCATCGCGTTGTGCGGGAAGGACAAGCCGGCGGGCAACAGACGCAGCGACCTGCGCGCCGTGATCCTGCCGAATGATATGCAGCCCCAGATCCAGCCCCGCCGCCGATCCGGCCGAGGTGAAAATTCGGTCGTCTTCCACGAATAACACATCAGGGTCCACGGATATGTCAGGGTAGCGCGCGGCCAGCTTATCGGTGTAGCGCCAATGGGTTGTGGCGCTTTTGCCTGTCAGCAGCCCCGCCGCGGCCAAGACAAAGACACCTGAACAGATCGACGCGATCCGCGCGCCTTGGGCATAGGCGTCTTGCAAGGCGGCGCGTAGCGCGGGCGGGACAGGGGCATCGGCACCGCGCCAGCCGGGCACGATGATCAGGCTGGCTTGCCGCAGCAGATCAAGATCGTCTTGCGCTTCGATCGTGATGCCGCCTGTGGCGCGGATCGGACCGGGTTCGGCCTTAACGGTGGCATAGCGGTACCAATCCGCGAACTCGGGTCGGGGCAGGGCGAAAAGCTCTACCGCGATGCCGAATTCGAAGGTGCACAGCCCGTCATAGGCAAGCGCACAGACCAAGGGGGCGTTTCGGGGCGCAATTTGGGACATTTTGGCAGAATCCGACCGAAGCTTGTCAATATAGCCAGTATCGCGGGTTTCGCAGAAATGGCAATCTTGGATCAGCAACACATACCGGAGGTTTGACATGACCCTGCACCCTGACCTGCTGAGCGCGATAGAGACCTATTTTGACGCGATACACGAGTGTGACACCGACAAGCTGAATGCCGTGTTCCACCCGGAATCAAGCCTGTTTGACGGCGACAATGGGACGGTCTTTGTAGAGCCGATCGACAGTTTCAGCCGCGATGTCGGGGCCCGCGTCTCTCCTGCCAGCACCGGCCAACCGCGCGAGGCAGAGGTGCTGATGATCGACATGCTGTCGCCGCTAAGTGCAACGGTGAAAATCCGCATCCGCGCCCATGACAATGTCTTCGTCGATCACCTTGGTTTCGTGAAGGGCGCGCAGGGGTGGCAGATTGTATCGAAGATCTGGCATCTTGAGCGGCGCATTGATGCTTCCAATGCGGTCTGAGCGGCGGGGCAATTCGATTTTACGACAAAACCAAACATCTGAAAGGGATAGGAAATGACCAAGATGAATGCCGTAGGATGGTTCGATATCTATGTGGACGACCTTGATCGGGCGGTCGGGTTCTACGAAGCCATGCTCGACACCAAGCTGGAGCCGATGCCAGACCCGAGCGGTGAGATGCAGATGATGAGCTTCCCGACCGAGATGACAGCCTATGGCGCGGGGGGCGCGCTGACCAAAGCGCCTTATGCGGGGCCAGGGGTCGGGGGCACGATTGTCTATTTCATGGTCGAGGATTGCGCCACCCAAGAGGAACGCGCGACCAGCGCGGGCGGCAGCGTCGCGCAACCGAAAACATCCATCGGTGAGTTTGGCTGGATCCTCGTGTGTCAGGATACCGAGGGCAATATGGTCGGCTTCCACTCCATGCAGTAGCGGCACAAGTTTCGCTTAAGTGCGCGCTGGCGAGGGGTCACCCCCGACGCCAGTGGCGCGTCAGCCTGCGTCTTTCCACGTCTGGGGCGTCAGGTAGACGACGCTGTCATCGACGCTGACCATCACGTCACCGTCCTGAATATGCACGCCAAGCTTCATCGCGCGGTTGGCCAGCTTTGCCAGCGCCGCGGTGTCATGCTCTGCCAGATTGACGACCTCGAGCTTGTCGAAACGGGCGGTGCTGCTGCGGACCTTGTCCCACCAGACCTCTGCCGTTTTGCCGCCATAAGGATAGATCACGACCCGCGCGGATTTGTTGCAGGACTGCCGGATGATCTTTTCACTTGGCAGCCCGAGAGCCACCCAAACGTCGATCTCGTCGCTCAGGCTTTTTTGCCAGATATCGGGTTCATCATCGGTCGACAGGCCCTTTGTCATCTCAAGATGCTCATGCGCGTTCAGGGCAAAGGCCAGCAGACGGACCATCAGACGTTCATCGGTTTCCGAAGGGTGTTTGGCCACGGTCAGCTTGTGGGTCTCGTAGTAGTGGCGATCCATGTCCGAGACCGAAAGCTCGACTTTGTAGATCAGAGAATTTTGCGCCATGACGTTGCCGGACCCTTGATGACCGGACTGTCCTATACAGTCTGGTGATGGGGGGCAGTACCTGCCGGTGACTGGATAAACAAGGCGAGACTGCGCTGTGGAAAATCATGCGTGTGTGAGTGGTGACGAAATATTCTTTCGCCAAGTGCACTTTCCGTGTAAGATCGACAAACGCGTATCGCGCATGGACCTCTGACAATCCCGTGATCATCTTGGTCCAGACCTGTCAAAGGGTGCCATGAAACCTATGTTGACCAGTTCGAAACCACGCTGTTATACGCGCCCTCCGCCCTAGGCAAAAATTACCCAAGGACAACGACTTAATGATTGAATTCGAATTGAACGGACGGCAGGTCTCTGTCGACGCAGAGCCGGATACGCCCCTGTTGTGGGCGATCCGTGACGAGATCGGACTGACCGGCACCAAGTTCGGCTGTGGCATCGGCGCCTGTGGCGCATGTACCGTGCATATCGACGGGACGGCCACACGGTCCTGCATCACCTATCTTTCGGATGTCGAAGGTATGAAGGTCACCACCATCGAAGGGCTGGACGAAAACGGCAACCACCCTGTGCAAGAAGCGTGGCGGAACCTGCGCGTGCCGCAGTGTGGATATTGCCAGTCGGGTCAGATCATGCAGGCAGCGTCGCTGCTGAAAGACACGCCCAACCCCAGCGATGACGACATCGACGCGGTGATGACCGGCAACCTGTGCCGCTGCATGACCTATACCCGAATCCGTCAAGCCGTGCGCGACGCCGCCACCGCTATGGGAGGCTCCGACAATGGCTAATTTGATTTCCCGCCTCACAGGCGCAGAGACGCAACCCCAGATGACCCGCCGTGGATTCCTTGTCTCCATGACGGCCGTTGGCGTTGCATTCGGCTTCCCGCAGGCGTCGAACGCGGCGATGAACCCTGCGGTGCCGGATGGCACGCCGGTCACGCCCAATGGCGACACGTTCGAGCCGTCGATGTGGTACTGGATCGACGCCGAGGGTCAGGTCAACGTCAACATCATCCGCGCCGAGATGGGCCAACACGTCGGCACCGCCATCGCGCGTATTCTGGCGGACGAGCTGGAAGTCGCATGGGAAAACGTACACATCACCCATGTCGATACGGCCGAGAAATGGGGCCTGATGGTCACCGGCGGCAGCTGGTCGATCTGGCAAAGCTGGCCTGTCTACCGTCAAGCGGGGGCCGCTGGCCGGACCGCCTTGATCGAAGCCGCAGCGGCAAAGTGGGGTGTTGATGCCTCGGGTCTGACCGCACGCGACGGTGCGGTGACCGATGGCACGCAAACCATCAGCTATGGTGATCTGGTGGCCGAGGGGCTTGACCGCAGCTTCACCGAAGAAGAGCTGGCAGCGCTGCCGCTGAAACCCCACGCTGACCTGCGCCTTGTGGGCCAGGACGTGCATCCGCTTGATCTGGATACGAAAACCACGGGTCAGGCGATCTATGGTCTGGATGCCAAGGTCGACGGGATGGTGTACGGCGTGCCGATGCTGCCGCCGACGCGCTATGGCTCCAAGGTGAATGCCGTGGACGATAGCGGTGCCAAGGACATCAAGGGTTACCTTGAAACTGTGGTGATCGAAGACCCGTCGGGCACTGTGCCGGGCTGGGTTGTGGTGCTGGGCAAAACGCTGCACGCGGCGCGTACGGCGACCTACGAGATCAGCGTCGACTGGACCTCGGGCGAGACGGCGAATGTCTCGGAAGAGGATATCCAGGCGCGGTCGCGCGAGCTGATCCAGGGCGAGGAAGGGTCGATCCTGCACACAGAGCAGCCCGACACGACCGCTGCCTTTGATGCCGCCGCCGACATGCTCGAAGCCGAATACACCACGCAATCCGTGCTGCACTTCCAGATGGAGCCGGTGAACGCCACGGTTTTCCAGAACGCCGATGGTGTTTGGGAAACCCACGCGGGCAACCAGTGGCAATCGCTAATCCTGCCCACGCTGGCCGCCGCTTTGGAAGTGCCCGCCGATAAGATCGTGATGCGCAGCTATATGCTGGGTGGGGGCTTTGGCCGTCGCCTGAATGGCGACTATATCGTGCCCGCAGCGCTTGCCTCGAAAGCGGTTGGCAAGCCGGTCAAACTGGTCTTCTCGCGCGAGGAAGACGCGCAGTTCGACAGCATCCGGTCGCCGTCCGTGCAAAAACTGCGCATGGCGTTCGATGATGCCAAATCGGTCACGGGTATGGAGCACCACGCCGCAGCCGGTTGGCCGACGCAGGTGATGGCACCGGGTTTCATGCCCAAAGGTGTCAACGAAGAACCCTATGACCCCTTTGCCATCGACGGTGCCGATCACTGGTACACGGTGGGTGCGCATCAGGTGCGGGCGATCTCGAACGATCTGGCGAATGCGACCTTCCGTCCCGGTTGGCTGCGGTCTGTCGGACCGGGCTGGACCAACTTCGCGGTAGAAAGCTTCATGGATGAAGCGGCGCATAAAGTCGGTGCCGATCCGCTGCAGTTCCGTCTGGATCACCTGAAGGCCGAAGGCATCAACGCGGGCTCTGCGCCTAACGCGGTTGGTGGGGCATCACGTCAGGCCGCTGTTTTGCAGCGCGTGGCAGAGATGTCGGGCTATGGCAGTGCAGAGCTGCCAGAGGGCACCGCAATCGGTATTGCCACCACCTATGGCCAGTCGCGCAGCATGCCGACCTGGACAGCGGCGGCGGTCAAGCTGGCGGTTGATCCTGAAACGGGCGCGGTCGATGTCCAGAAGATGTGGCTGGCGTTTGACTGCGGCACCGTGGTGGACCCCGACGGTGCGCGCGCACAATGCGAAGGTGCAGCGCTTTGGGGACTGTCTTTGGCGCTGCATGAAGGTACCCGGATCGAGAACGGCAACGTCATCGACCTGAACCTCGGGGCCTATACGCCACTGCGTCTGGCCGATGTGCCCGAGCTTGAAATCGACTTTGTCGAAAGCACCGAAGTACCCGTTGGCCTGGGCGAGCCCGGCACCACCGTGATCGCTCCCGCGATTGCCAACGCGATCTTCAACGCGACGGGCGCGCGTGTGCGTCATCTGCCGATCACCGGCGATGCTGTGCTTGCCGCGATGAAGTCCTAAAAACTGATCGGGCGGGCGCAGTCATCGCGCCCGCCCGTTCCGGTAACCCAAGTGCCTGCGGCTGATTCACATCCGGTTGGCACCGTTGCCCATATTTCCCGAAATTTGTTCCTTTTCCCACCGCGCCGCGCCCCTGCGCATCGCGCCGTTCTGCGCAGCGTTTCGCGTGAGGGAGGCACCCCATCAGCTAAAACGCAAAGGATGTGCCACGCAGGCCCCCAGAACGCGAAAAGCGCCCCCGAAGGAGCGCTTTTTCGTTTACCGCCAACTACCTAAGGGGAAGTTGGCTCCGACGGTAGGGATCGAACCTACGACCAATTGATTAACAGCCCCGTCAGTGCCATTTCGCCAGTTTTCTCCGATATACGCTTGATGGTCATAAATCATTGATAATGAACATCTATTCTTGACCGCTTGTGCGCTCGTGACTCATCTTCAGCGCTATAATTCGCTGCTCAGTGCTTCCGTAGTGCTTCCGTAAATGGAGGACGAGAGGGGCAAAATGAAAAGGTGCAAGCAATGTCAAAGTTAACAAAGAGATCAGTTGAAGCGCTCGAAGTCAGCGGCAAGGACTATCTTGTCTGGGACACGGAGCTGTCTGGATTTGGTGTTCGCGTGTTCTCATCTGGCCGGAAATCATATCTGGTGCAGTATAGGGCAGGCGGGAGGACTAGACGTCGCTCGATTGGGCAGCATGGCGCGTTGACCGCTGAGGAAGCCCGTAACGAAGCGCGAAAGCTATTGGGGGAGGTAGCGAAAGGAGGCAATCCCTCTGAGGATCGTCAACAGCATTTGCGCGGGCCGTCGATGGCGGCATTATGTGACCGTTTTCTGACTGAATACGCTGAACACCACTGCAAGCCGTCAACCCGCAAGGGTTATGAAATTGTTGTTCGGACCTGCATCAAGCCCAAGCTGGGGCCGCGTAAAATCGTTGATATCTCCCGCGCAGAAATCGTGGCTTTTCATCATGGCATGCGTGACCGACCATATATGGCAAATCGTGCCGTCAGCATTTTGTCCAAGATGTTCAATTTGGCAGAAGACTGGGGCATGCGCAAAGACGGCGCAAACCCAGCACGTCGGATTAAGAAGTTCAAAGAGGAAGAGAAAAAGCGCTACTTGTCAGATGATGAGCAAGCGAGGCTAGGTGACGTGCTCGCAGAGGCGCTGGAAACGGGGCAGGAGACGCCTTACGTGGTTCCAGCGATATATTTACTAATGCTGACCGGATGCCGCTTAGGAGAGATTCTGACGCTGCAATGGGATTACGTGACCGCCCGTCATTTAGAACTGCCTGACAGTAAGACGGGGCGGCGGCGTATTCCTTTACCGCGTGAAGCCTATGAAGTGATCATGTCGTTGCCGCGTGTAGCTGGCAATCCGTACGTAATCTTAGGAGAAAATGATGAGGGCCACCTGATCAATCTGCAAAAACCGTGGCGGCGGATCAAAGCGAAAGCGGGAATTGATGATGTTCGCATGCATGACCTGCGGCACACTTATGCCAGTGTCGCGGTCATGAGTGGGATTGACCCCTTTCTTTTGAAAGAAATCATGGGTCATAAGAATTTGCAGACCACGCTGCGCTATTCGCACTTCGCAGATGAGGCCGTACAGAAGGCCGCAGGATCGGTCGCCAGTCGTTTGGCTGGAGCTATGAGGCGATCCGTGGTGGCGCAGCCCAAGCTGCGTATCGTGAGCTAATCTTGCCCCGCGAGGCTCGCGCATTGATGGAAATGGTAGATTTGCTATGCTCATCTGTCCGATGATGCTGTTCAAAGAGCAGCGGGCCAGATTGCCAATCGGCTTGCAGCCACGTTGGGAACTGTGGCGTCTTGAGGCGAAACGCGGTTTAAGTACCTTCACTTTAAAGCAGGTCACCGATAGGTGGCACGTTGTGAGGATTGCGCGATGTGGGACCACCGTCTATTCTACGTGTTGAGCGAGGTGTATTGGCGGACGGGTCACGCAATGTATGGCGACATCTGGACGGGATACGAAACCACCTATCGCCCCATGGCCGATTTGTCGGTTTTGCGTCAAAACCACAAGAACGCTGCGCGGGATTTTGACCAACATTTAAGCCAAGCAAAATTCTTGCGTATGCATTACCCCGAGAACGCGACCGACGTGGAATACCAGTCGCACCAAGCGGATATAATAGCCGCAGAAGCCGCTGCGGCTTCTGCTAGGTTAAAGCGAGACCAATTGAGCGACGCATTACGTGTCCCCGAACAAAACCAAGAGAATTTTGATCGCGGTGCAAGTGTTCAGCGACGTCTTGCAAGAGCATTCAGCCATCGTGAACTTACCTTGATCTTTGGGACTGGTTTGCAGGTCGAATGGGATAAATGGGTGCGTCACGCGACCTTCCGCGTAAGTTTCGCACAATCCTTGATCTATGCGCCGTCCGATCTCAGCGGCACAAAACGCGCTATAGGATTCGTAGAGCGGAAAGCTTTTGATGATTGGCTTGACGGGCCTTTCGATATTGAGGTCCGTTTGGCAAAACGTGAGGGTTCGGAACAGTTTTCTGAAATGCGAGATTGGTTTCTCAACTTGATTGCAGCAAACTCCAAAAAGCCGAATAGGGAAGATTGTGAACGCCTATTTTTAAAGGGGTTTTCCCCGAATGGCAAAACCACATTCGCTGATCTTTGGAAAGCCTTTGCGCCAGACCATTGGCGGCAACGGGGCCGCCCAAAATCTTAGATTAGAGAACTTTTTGATTTAGCAGTCCCGATTTTCATTTAATCTAATGTACTGAATTTAATGAATTTTATTTTCAGTGATTTTCTTGATTTCACTATGCCGATTTTTATTTTTTACGTTGCATCGCCTACGTACCTTGTCCTCACATCAAGTAACGCAACCGACGTGAGGTCACCGAATGCACATCAAGGAAACAGACAAATCCACCCTCGTAAATGAGCGCGAAGCCGCGTCGATCCTTTGCTATTCTGTCCGTGCTCTGCAGAATTGGCGGCACCGTGGTGGCGGGCCTGACTTTGTAAAAGTGTCGTCCCGCTCTGTGCGCTACCGTCGCACCGATCTGGAAAAATGGATCGCAGCCCGTACGGTTAGCAACACCAGTCAAACGATCTAACACACAAGCTTTGCCTCAGAGGGCTTGGCAGCACCTTTGAGGATTTTGGGGCCGAAAGGCTTTCAAACGGGCGCGAGGTTTCGCAGCTTCGCGCCCTTACTTTGTCTGCCGTTCTCTCAAACACAAAGGTTTCCACAATGACAAAAACGCCCGCCTACAAGTTTCGACTTGGACTTATCACCGCAACCATCTGGGATAACGACGGCTTCTACTCCGTTGATTTAGCTCGCTCTTACAAGAACGGCGAAGGCCAATGGCAAAGCACCGCCAGCTACGGTCACGCCGATCTGTTGAATGTCGCAAAGTCCGCAGAACGCGCCGAAAACTGGATCGCGAGGCAAGCAAATGCAGCCAAATAAGTCACCCCGCAAAAACCCAGTTCGGCCCCAAAATAAAAGCTGCCCCGCCGGAGGCACCAGCCATCCCGATCAAACATCAAATCAGCCAACCAATCGCGCCCCAAGGGGGGTGGTAGTAGCACCCCCCTCTGGAAATACATCCACCATTCCGGACATGACCATTTTGCATAAAGGTTTTGATACGATTGCCTTGTCAATCAAGGCTACTTTGACGCCAGATTTTCTGACGCATCTGGAAAGTGAACAGTCACGCGCCAAGACCGACAACGCCCCCGTTCTTTGCACCTATCGCGACGTTGAATTCCACCTCAAGCACCACGGTGGCGCGGGATATCAGTTCTTGCTGGACGGCGGGACAGACGGCGCGTCGTGGGCTTTCAAGCGCCCCCACCCCAAAGACCCTTGGGGCATCCGTATAAGCATCGGTTCGCGGTTTCTGGCCCTCAACGGTCTTGGCCGCGCTAAGGCTCACGTAGAGGACACTCTGGCCGCGTGGGGCATCCGGTTTCAAGCCGAGGACGTCAGCATCGCCCGTGTTGATTTTTGCGTTGATGTGTTCGCGCCGGATTTTACTTTGCAGCCGGAGCATTTTGTCATGCACAGCGGCACGGGCAGACGCGACCACATTACCGATACAGAGAAATCAGTGAACGGAAAGTCGGGACGCACCACATCGGTCACGCTGGGGAAGATGCCGAACCGCCAAGTTATCGTATACGATAAACGCGCCGAGGTGATCGCACGGTCCAAGACACACTGGTGGGCGATCTGGAACGATACGTTACGTAGGCAGGGCTTGCCGCTCCTACATTATGATACGCTACGTAGGGAAATTCACGCTGGCCCAAGTTCCCCTATGCTATCCTACGTAGAGAAACCCGACCCCTATATAGCATATATAGACGCCACCGACCCCACCATCAGCCGCGTGTGGCGCATCGAGTTTCGGGCTGGCAAAGATTACTTGAAGGATACGTGGGGTATCCGCACTTGGGGCCGGTTGTTCGACCTCTTTGGCGATCTGGTCCGGCATACGGGCGACGTCGTGCGCTATACCGCCCCGAACGATGATCCCAATCGCAGCCGCTGGCCCAATCATCTGATATGGGAAACCGTGGTCGCAGAAATGAACGATGATCTGCTGGAAATGCGCAGCGGTGCTGATCCCAATCCGATGAAGGAGGTTCACAAAGAAAGCCACATCAGCTTGATCATGCGGCAAGTGTTCGGTTCACACATTACGTTGGCAGCGTTACACGGCGTTGAGGATGAGGACCTGCCAAGGTTTTTGGATACCACCCTGAACGATCTGAAAGACATGGCACAGGCTGAACCAGAGGACACCGCTAAGAAGTTGCAAAGCGCCAAGGATCGCTATCGGTTTGTAGGGCTAAATGCTACATGAAGGGCGGATTCCGGTCATTCGCTACGAATGCGCCACTTTCATTGAAGATCCGAGGAAGCGGACATTCGGTCAACTGATTTTTGATCAGTAGGTCCGCGGTTCGAGTTCGTGTGTGTGGGGGGATTTGTAATTTTAAGTCAATATGTTATCCGTAAAGCGCCATTGGACGCGATTGCAGGGCGCTCGTAGGGCTCATATAGGATGCTGCTTACATGTGTAGCTCTGCGAGTAATCATTGCGGCACCGATCAAGCATCGACATGTTGCCGTAGAGCATCAAGTATAAAAACTTAGTACTTCACAGCGGCGACTCGATAAAAGTCGCCTCAGGATGTCAGCTAAGCCTTGCAGAGTATCCGCCGTAATCTGTAGCGTATCGCTATGATACAGAACGAAAACATGCATCGGGTAGCACTCCACCTACAGAAGCAGGCCATGGCAGCACCTGCCGACCAGAAAGATGCGTTTGCTAGATCGGCATACAACCGCTTCTACTACTCCGTCTTTTTGCAGTCTCGCGAAATGATGAAGCAACTTGATAGCAAGTGGTCCACACTTCCACATGCCGATTATCCCAAAGTGCTTAACGGCAAAGTTTTAAAAACGTTTAAAATCGAGCGCAGACGGGCTGAAAAAAATCGTGATAGAGACCTGATTAAGAGTATAGATCAGGCAATGTTCTCAATAGAGAGACTGAGAGACATCATTTTGGCAGCAAATGTTACACGGGTAGTCGCTGACTACGAGCCAGAAGAGGCTATCGTGTTCACAGCGGCTGACAATTACTCTCTCAGTAACATCGACGTATCCGATGCACGCGGCTGGACAACACAAACAGCTGCTCATTGCCGAACAATTTTACGAGCTTGGAATCAATTTAATGCCTAGCAAAGCTGATGTCCTCAACGCGTTTCTTTCAAAGGGTATAACGCCTCTTGGACCAGTGGTTGCAAACCCTGACCAAGAGAACGCATTTATGGTTTTTCTTGCGAGGGCTTACGACAGCAATGGCTCGGAACAACCATCAGAGCGGATGATACGTACCGTTGAAAAAATGCTGAAAGACCAGAGCATTAAAATTTCGATTGCATTTATTGACGAAAAAGCAGCCAGTCTGGACAAAGCTGTCAGCGCGATGCTTATAGACAAGTTCCAACATGCCGTAAAAGGGTCAGTTGTTGCATTCGACAATGGCTCAGCTCTCGTGTCTGTGGAGCTTACCGATCAAGCCAGCAATGCAGATAAAGGCGTCATAGAAGCCAAAACAACTGAGTTGTTAGGGTATTTGGGCGTAACTAAAGTAAGTTTTGTTTTCTCAAACTCATTAGAACTCCCGACGGTGACGGCAATACTTGGCCGAGTGCGGAAGGCGGCCCCCGTGTCGGTTGAAGAGCTTGCAGAAAAGCTCACAAAGGCTGGCTTTGATGAACCAACCGAAGCATGGCTAACCCGCATACTAGATCGATGGAGGAAGAAAGGCCTCGTCTATCGCAGACCTGACAAGCGATACATCCTCACGCTCAAAGGCCTCAATGCCGCGGGAACGCGGAGAAATCGAAACAGCCCTGACGTTAGCAGAGCACTTGCGATGAACCGCCTCGACTAGTACATGTAAACTGTGGAAACCTCAGGCGCGGGTGTGCATCATGCCCTTATGCCAAGACCAGAACTTAGAAGGACCCGCCATATCTATTTGGCGCTCCTTCGAAACGCCAAATAGATATGGCGGTACTCTTGAAAGGTTACTTTGCTAAATGAGGTTTCCACACCCTGACCTTGAGAAAATCTGTTTTATTGCAGAAGATCCCGATACGCTTATCAAGTTGTTGGGAGAGCACTGCACAGCAGACGAAGCGGCGTTAATCCAACAGTGCTGCGCCAGTCGGTTACCGCCAATAAGCTCGCCAGATGCTATCGCCACAATGTTTGGGTACAATCCAGGATTTGTGTGGTTCATGCTGACCAAAACCAATCGGCTTTACCGGACCTTCTTTATCCCAAAGGGAAAAGGCGAGCGTCAAATAACAGCCCCAAGGGTATCACTTAAGCTCATCCAACGATGGCTTAACTTTCATTGGAGTGCAGCTTGGGTTGCTCCAGACTGCGTGCATGGCTTCGTTTCGGGGCGGTCCCATGTTACAGCTGCGACGGAACACTGCAACGCCAAGTGGATAGTGTCAGCTGACATCGAAGACTTTTTTCCTTCGGTTAAAACAGCCCGTGTCCGGCAAGCGTTAGCAGAGTTAGGCTACGCAAACATGGACAGCCTAGCATTGCTCGGAAAGCTGGTATGCCTCAACGGCGCACTCACACAAGGCGCACCCACAAGTCCGCTCTTATCAAATATTGTATTAGGTCAATTGGATCGGAATTTAACTACTCTGGCAGAAGAGTTAAACTTGGTATTCACGCGCTATGCAGACGATATTGTCTTTTCTGGAAAAGGCGCAATGCCTGAAGGAATCGATAAAAAGATAAAGGCTATAATTGAGCAGGATGGTTGGACAGTAGCTGAGAAGAAATTCGAAGTAGCTACGGCTCCCTCAAGGCTGAAGGTTCATGGACTACTTGTTCACGGAGGTAAAGTTCGGTTGACTAAGGGGTACAGAAATCGCCTGCGCGCATTTCGTCATGTGCTCAGCAACGGCAAAGCCAGCGAGAAGGATGTTCCTAAGTTATCAGGCCATGTGGCTTACGCGGACTTCATCGACCTTCAGCATCGCAAGCCTGATTGATGTCCGTTTTTCTGTTGATGGGTTTGCTGGATGAATGAATTCCGCAACTGATCTAAAGCAGAGAGGTAGTAGTCGGTGATGACCTACTCCCCGTAGTGTCCGCTATTTTGGGATAGTTTTGTTCAGGGCTTGGCCTTCCTTCGACCGATTAGGGTCAGGATCGATAACCAATAGATGACGAGAGCTGCGAGGGCGATGGCTGACAGAAACATCTTTGGGCATCGGTCATAGCGGGTCGCTACACGCCTCCAGTCCTTGAGTTTTCCCGTTCACAGTCGCCCTCTGGCCCACATAAATGCTGCACGATATGTTCAACGGCTGCTTCAGGGAAACTGCAATGCAGCGTTTGGATCACCGGTCAACGGCGGCTTCGGGCCGTTCACGTTTGGGGCGTGCGATGGGTCTGGCGATTATGCTGCGATCGATCTAATGGCGGCAGAGAGCCCACAGTGACCGATGCTGCATCGACCACGAGTGTCTGCTATCAGCAACAAGCCAAAAACCTTCAACAAATGTTTGGGTTTTGAACGGGGTTTGTTGCAGCGTTAGACTAGGCGGTTTGCACAGGTGTCAAAAACGAGGGCTTTAGAACACTTTCAAATCAGTACTCTGCATCTCATTCTCTAGCACCTAAAGGAAATGTGGAGTTGAAATATCCTCCAAACTTCCGATTTCTATGAAGAACGGCTCTAAATCATGTGCGATTACTTGTTTTGGTCGCGCTAAAAGTCGAAACTCTTTTTGATAGTAAAATCGAAGATGTTTCGTCATTTCTAGAACTTGATGACGTTTATAGTCCGTGTATGGATCATAATATGTGACTTCACCATTTCTCATGTCCCATCCACCAAGCTTCTCTCGCAGAGCATTAAAAAAGCGTCTTTGAAATTGCTTTGGATCATGAATTACAAGGGCCGCGTCAGAGGCAAAATCGGTAGGAAGACGCCGATCTATCTCGCGGCACATGCAATATACATAGTAATTCGGAACTGTTTCTATAATCGGCACGTCACCTTGTGAAATATCATAATTTTGACCTTCGATTTTAACATGCTGAAAGCCCTTCAATAACATCTCTGCGGTAGGGATCATGAAATCCCGCTGAACTTCCAAATCGTGTTGGGCATGAAGAAGATTACCATCCGCGTATGCAGAGGCTGGGGCAATCCGGATTTTGCCATGCTGATACATGCTTTTAATAAATTCTCGGCGCGAGAATTTTACTAAAGCGCTTTTTTCAACATCTCTAACATTCCGAAAAAGTTTAATTCCTGAAGGTTCACCATCTTCAAAGTAGCGGTCCAACGGTGTATTGGCGGCTGCCATCATGTCACCTGTAAGCCCGCCTCGCAGACCATGTTCTGCCAATAAATGGCTCCAGCGCTGAAACATCCAAGCATCATTTTCCATCACTGGTCTCATACTAATTCGCCCTTGATCGTCCAAGTCAACTTGGTTGTGGAATACATCACAAAATCTGGCCAAGAACTCATCATCGGTTGCACGTGCCAAATATGGATTTTTGAAGTAGTTTCTGCTCCACATATCCTGTCGACGAACTTGGCCTTTGTTTTGCTGAGCTTCCAGATCAATCTCGGATTTTCGTTTTGCAAACCATGCAAGTTTTGACTGTAGATCATTCATGTTAGACCCATGAGGCTATGCTTTTTCACAGACTATCTGGATTTTCATGCATCTCCAGTGTTGATACACATACTCAACAACATCCGAAATAAAATCAATTTCTGCACAAATACCCTCGAACGACAGCTGCGGAGAACAGTTGTTCGCTGTGTCTGCTTCATCGTTCAAAAATACCCTTTATTGAACGGTTAGCCGAAGCGGTCACTGGTGCAGCCACAGCGAAGGTCCGAAAAGTCCGCATTGTGTGAATTCAGACGACACTCAATTTCGCGATTGCGGCGAAAATCCGCAATGACGGGCTGCACTTCAGCATCTTGAGATGGACGTGAACGGCAGGTTTGGGCCGTGAGCACCGGCGCTTGTGTCGCTTAGGTTTGGTGATGCAGCAGGGCGGATAGCGTAAGGGGTAAGCCGCACTGTGAATGTCCCCAGCAGGCCAAGCTGATTGCGATCTAGATCGGAATGGGATTTTTTAATGTGTTGCGAAAAATCAACTCACTTAGTCAGCAGCTTACTGCTTCCGTAATGCTTCCGTCAACAAAAGCACCAGACAGTATTGAAAAATAAAAACCCTCTAAGTCATTGACTTAAAGGGTTTATATTGGCTCCGACGGTAGGGATCGAACCTACGACCAATTGATTAACAGTCAACTGCTCTACCGCTGAGCTACGTCGGAACGGTCTGCACCGTATAGCTATGGTAATTTCCGGCGTCCAGAGGGTTTTGCCACTTTTTTCCAGATTTTTTCAAAAGATTTTCAGACCCGGCGAAAGGTGGCTGTCGCAGAGAGGGATTCAACCGGGGCGACGCGGTTTTTGCCTGTTAGGTCAATCAGATGCGCAAGGACGTTGCGGGTCGCGGCACCCATTAGCGCAGGCGGGGTTTCGGTGTAGATCGCGGCAGCGAGTTGCGCGGCGGTGGCAGGGGCTTGGCCGAGGGCACGCAGGATATCAGCCTCGCGCGAGAGACGGTGCGACACCAGCCAATCGAGCCTTGCCGCAGGGTCGGTCACCGCAGCGCCATGTCCCGGATAGAACACCCGCCAGTCGTTTTTTTGCAGTTCGGCACAAGATGCCATGAAATCGGTCAGATCCCCATCCGGCGGCGACACCAGCGAGCTGGCCCAGCCCATGACGTGATCTGCGGTGAAACAGGCGTCATTCCAGCCAAGGCTGATGTGGTTACCAATATGGCCGGGGGTGTGAATCACGCTCAGCGTCCAGTCGTCGCCGGCGATGGTCTCTCCGTGAGTTAGGGGGCGATCGGGGATGAACTCTGCATCAATGCCTTCGCCGCCGCCAATATCGGACACGGCGGCCAGTTGTTGCATCACCGCAGAGCGGCCAGAAAACGCGTCGCCAAAGGCCAGTATCGGCGCGCCGCAGGCACGGGCAAGGTCGCGCGCCAGGGGCGAATGGTCCAGATGCGTATGGGTTACGATGATGTGGCTGATGTGCTGGTCGGGTCCGATGGCATCGCGTATCGCTTGCAGGTGCCGCGGCGACGCGGGGCCGGGGTCGATCACGGCGAGGCCGCGCGTGCCCAGCAGATAGGTGTTCGTGCCACGGTAGGTCATGGGCGAGGGGTTGTCGGCCACGATGCGGCGCAAGCCCGGTTCCAAGATCTCGGCAATACCGATGGTGGGGTCGAAGTCGTCAGGGGGCAGCATGGTTTGGCCTTTCGCTGGGGCAGGGGGCTGGCTAAGGTCTATCCCATGTTCTTCGTCTGGCTCAAACGATATATGCCCCGCGGCATCTATGGGCGTGCTGCCCTGATCCTGCTTTTGCCGGTGGTGATCTTGCAGCTTGTGATGACCGTGATCTTTGCACAGCGGAACTATGAGGGTGTCACGAACCAGATGACCGATACGGTCCTGCGCGAGGTCGAACTGGTCATGCAGGTGGTCGATGATGCCCCCTCCGCCGCTGCCGTTTCCGCCACGGTGCAAGATCGGCTGGCCGCGCTGGACATGGGGGTGACGCCTGTGTCCGCCAGTGAGGTGCCGACGCGCAACCGGATGTCGTGGTATGACTATTCCGGTCGGGTGATGGTGGCGCGGTTCGATGAGTATCTGCCATCCTTCCTGAGCCTTGATCTGACGCGGCCGTCGGGGGTGCATCTTTATGTGCAGTCGCGCTTTGGCCCGCTTGATCTCCAGTTCGAGAGGCGCAGGATCTCGGCGCAGAACCCGCATCAGCTGTTTGTGTATACCTTCAGCTTCGGCTTTGTCATGACGTTGATCTCCTTCGTTTACCTGCGCAACCAGCTGCGCCCGATCAAGCGGCTGGCCCGCGCGGCCGAAGCCTTTGGCCGCGGGCGTCACGTGCCATATACCCCCACAGGCGCTGTCGAGGTGCGGGCGGCGGGGGCGGCCTTTGTCGATATGCGCGCACGGATCGAACGGCAGATTGAACAGCGCACCTTGATGTTGTCGGGGGTCAGCCATGACCTGCGCACGCCCCTGACGCGGATGCGGCTTGGCCTGTCGATGATCGACGAAGACGACGCGGAGCCGCTGTTGCAGGACGTCGATGATATGCAAGGCATGTTGGATGCCTTCCTTGATTTCGCCAAAGGCACCGCAGAGGGGGAGGCCGAACCCCTGGACCCGCACGCCCTGATGCAGACCGCGGTCGAGGATGCGCAACGCGCTGGTCGCAATGTGACCTTGCTCCCACCCGAAGGCGACGGCACCGGCACCGTCCGGCTGCGCCGCATGGCGATTTTGCGCGCGGTGGATAACCTGATCTCGAACGGGGTGCGCTATGGGGCGCGGGCCGAGGTATCTGTGCTGCTGACGGATAAAACCCTGCGGATCAGGGTAGAGGACGACGGCCCCGGCATCCCCGAGGATCGCCGCATCGAGGCCGTGCGCCCGTTCTCGCGGCTTGACCCCGCGCGCAATCAGAACAGTGGCAGCGGCGGCGTGGGCCTTGGTCTTGCCATCGCAACCGACATCGCCCGCGCGCATGGCGGCGTGCTGCGGTTGGGCAGTTCGGACACTCTGGGCGGTCTGCGCGCGGATATCGTCATCGCACGGTAACGCGCCAAAGGACCGGGGGCGTCAGCGTGCGGTGGCGTAGTCTTGCAACTGCTCGATGCGCGATCGCGTCAGGTCAATCCGGCAGCTCAGCGTCACGTTGATCGCGGCCGTTCCCCCCAACGACAAGCGTTCGGGAAACGCGCAGTGATATTTGCGGTATTCTTCAAATGCGATCTGAGAGCTTTGAAGCAACGCGCTCGCCGAGGCATCGGCCTTTCGCGAAAACGCCTGATCAAACGCAGCCAGCGCCGCTTGGGCATCGAGATAGGCGCGCACCATGTCACGCTCCACCTGATCGCCCATTGCAAGGAGACATTGATGCACGGCGTTCGGATCTGTCTGCGGCGCGGTGCAGTCTGACAAAAGTTCTGATGCAGGGGGTAGTTTTTCAGCGGTGGCCATCGCCGGGATCAACAGCAGCGAAAAGAACATGTAATTCAACATCTGGTGTATCCTTTCGGGCGACATGGCAAAGCTACGAAAGAGATACTGCCGCAAAGCACGGCGGAATGCTACCGGTCGGGTCAAGGGCGATGATCGACAAACGGCACTTGGCGGCGATACATGCCGCGATCCCCGAAAAGGGTTGAGATGACTTTAGGAAATATTGGAGCGGGTAACGAGAATCGAACTCGTAACTAAAGCTTGGGAAGCTGCCGTGATACCTTTTCACCATACCCGCGCGCCGTGAGGTGACTTAATCCGATGTGGCGGGTGCGTCAAGCGGGGTTTTTGCCTGACGCGCCCTTTGCCGATGGTTGCGGGCAGACCTTAGCGGCGGCGGCGGCGGCGGGTGCCGCCGGAGCTGTCGCCGCCGGTGTTGAAGGTCTCGGTCGGGAGGGTGACGATGCTGTTGAGGATCGGGAAGGGCTCTACCGCGTTGGGGATGGCAGAGGCGTTGACGAAATGCTCTTGGAAGCGGGGTTCGATGGCGGTCTCGATCTTGTGGATGTTGCGGACGGTCTCTTCGATCTCGGCGCGGCTGGAGGTGTTGAGCAGGGCAATGCGCGCGCCGGTGCCTGCGGCGTTCCCGGCGGATGTCACCTTGTCGAGCGGGGCGTCGGGGATCATGCCTAGGATCATCGCGTGCTTGGGGCTGATATGGGCGCCAAAGGCACCGGCCAGCACAACGCGGTCCACGTGATCGACGCCGAATTTATCCATCAGCAACCGCGCGCCGGAATAAAGCGCTGCCTTGGCCATCTGGATTTCGCGGATGTCGCGGTTGGTCACGGTGATGCGCGGGCCACCATCGGCAGTGCCATCATAGACCAGATAGGAATTGGTGCGCCCGTCGGCAAAGACATTGGCCGATCCGGTTTGTTCAGCCGTGCCGATCAGGCCGGGGGCGTCGACGATCCCGTGGATGCGCATTTCAGCGACCATTTCGATGATGCCCGAGCCGCAGATTCCGGTCACGCCGCTGGCACCGATCTGAGATAGGAAAGCGGGATCGTCGGACCACAGGTCGCTGCCGATCACCTTGAACCGGGCGATCTTGGTGACGGGGTCAATCTCTACCCGTTCGATCGCGCCGGGGGCGGCGCGCTGGCCGCTGCTGATCTGCGCCCCCTCGAAGGCGGGACCGGTGGGGGACGAACAGGCGAGCACTTTATCGCGGTTGCCCAGTAGGATTTCGGCGTTGGTGCCCACATCGACCACCAGCACCAGATCGTCGGATTTATCGGGGGCTTCCGACAGGGCGACGGCGGCGGCATCCGCGCCCACATGGCCCGCAATGCAGGGCAGCAGATAGACGCGGGCAGAAGGGTGGATGTTCAGGTCCAGGTCCATGGCGCGCAGACGCAGCGCGTTTGACGTGGCCAGCGCAAAGGGCGCTTGCCCCAGTTCGAACGGGTCGATGCCCAGAAACAGGTGGTGCATGACCGGATTGCAGACAAACACCGCATCCACGATCATGCCCTTGTCGATGCCGCCCTCGGTGCTGATTTCATCGAACAATGTGTTCATGCCGGCACGGACCGCGCGGGTCATCTCTGCCGCGCCGCCTTCGTTCATCATCGAATAGCTGACGCGGCTCATCAGATCTTCGCCAAAGCGGATCTGCGGGTTCATCACGCCGGAAGAGGCTACGACCTCTCCGGTTTGCAGGTCGCACAGATGCGCGGCGATGGTGGTGGAGCCCAGATCGACCGCAAGCCCGTACAGCGACCCTTCGTAGAAGCCGGGCCAGAGATGCATGATGCGGGCGGGGTTCTCATCATCGCCCAAATGCACGGCGACGGTGACTTTCCATGCGCCCTTGCGCAGCGCAGGTTGCAGCGTTTGCAGGATTTGCAGATCGGCGGTGACATTTTCAAGCTGCCACTGATCGCGCAGGGCGTCGCAGAGCCGTTCCAGATCGCCCGAGGGGTCGTGCATGTCGGGTTCCTGCACCTCGACGTAAAAGAGCTTGGTCGACGGGTTGAGCACGATATCGCGCGCCTCGGCCCGTTTGCGGACCACCTGTTTGTGTACCTGGCTTTCGGCGGGCACATCGATCACCACGTCGCCCATGATCTGCGCCTGACAGCCCAGACGGCGGCCATCAATCAGACCGCGCTTGTCCTTGTAGCGTTGTTCGACGCTGTTCCATTCAGACAGCGCGTCCTGTGCCACGGTCACCCCGTGCTTCGAGAACTGCCCATATCCGGGCGAGACCTGACATTTCGAACAGATGCCACGCCCGCCGCAGACGGAATCCAGATCGACGCCCAACTGCCGCGCCGCCGTGAGCACCGGCGTGCCCTTGGCAAAGTGACCGCGTTTGCCCGAAGGCGTGAATACCACAAGGGGATCGTTGCTCATCTGTCTTTATCCTCAACACTTTGGCGCACCATAGCGTAGCAGGCGGCAGGTGAAAGCCGCGATGCGGCATAATTCCTGCCATCTGCGCCTGTCTGTGCCCCTGTACCCCCATGACAGCGGCTGCGCGGATCACGTATGCGCGTCAAGCAATGCAGTTAGCGTGCAAATGGGTCTTTCCAATCAAACCCATCCATGAAATATGAAACCGCCAAATGAACCCATGCAAGCCGAGGTGCAAAATGGAGATTCGTGAGGCTCTGACCTTTGATGATGTACTACTGGTGCCTGCGGCATCCAACGTGTTGCCGTCTACGGCTGACACGCGGACCCGCGTTACCAAATCGATCGCGCTGAACATTCCGCTGCTCAGCTCCGCGATGGATACGGTCACCGAAAGCCGCATGGCGATTGCCATGGCGCAGGCGGGGGGCATGGGGGTCATTCACCGCAACCTCACGATCGACGAACAGTCCAAGGAAGTGCGCCGCGTCAAACGGTTTGAATCCGGTATCGTCTACAACCCGATCACCCTGCGCCCTGACCAGACGCTGGCCGATGCCAAGGAGCTACAGGAACGCTACCGTGTCACGGGCTTCCCCGTTGTTGATGAAGCAGGCCGCGTTGTGGGCATAGTGACGAACCGTGATATGCGCTTTGCCTCTGATGATGCCACGCCGGTGCGCCTGATGATGTCCTCCGACAATCTGGCGCTGCTGCAAGAGCCCGCCGACCGCGACGAGGCGATCAGCCTGATGAAGGCGCGCCGGATCGAGAAGCTGTTGGTCACTGACGCCAAGGGCAAGCTGACGGGTCTGCTGACGTTGAAAGACACCGAACAGGCCGTGCTGAACCCCACCGCTTGCAAAGACAACCTTGGCCGTCTGCGCGTTGCTGCGGCGACGACCGTTGGCGACGCGGGCTATGAACGCTCGCAAGCATTGGTCGAGGCGGGCGTTGATATGATCGTGATCGATACTGCGCATGGCCATTCTGCCGGCGTGGCAGAGGCGGTGCGCCGTGCCCGAGAATTGTCGACTGAAGTGCAGATCGTTGCGGGCAACGTCGCCACAGGGGACGCGACCCGTGCGTTGATCGATGCGGGCGCGGATGCCGTTAAGGTCGGCATCGGGCCCGGGTCGATCTGCACCACCCGCATGGTGGCTGGCGTCGGGGTACCGCAGCTGACGGCGATCATGGATTGCGCCAAAGCCGCGGGCGATGTGCCTATCATCGCTGACGGCGGGATCAAGTTCTCGGGCGATTTCGCCAAGGCGATTGCGGCAGGCGCGTCCTGCGCGATGGTCGGCAGCATGATTGCGGGCACCGATGAATCCCCCGGCGAGGTGATCCTGTACCAGGGCCGTAGCTTCAAAAGCTACCGCGGCATGGGCAGCCTTGGCGCCATGGCGCGCGGCTCTGCCGACCGGTATTTCCAGAAAGACGCCGCATCGGACAAGCTGGTGCCAGAGGGGATCGAAGGTCAGGTGCCGTATAAAGGCTCTGCCAATGCCGTTGTGCACCAATTGGTCGGCGGGCTTCGTGCGGCCATGGGCTATACCGGCTGCGCCACGGTCGAAGAGATGCGCAAGAACTGCACTTTCGTCAAGATCACCAATGCGGGTCTGTCTGAAAGCCACGTGCATGATGTGCAGATCACCCGCGAAAGCCCGAACTACCGCATCGGGTAAATCCCTTAAATCAAAGGCGTAATCTACGTGACCCAAGCATGACCCCCGGCGCTCGCATCTCTGCCGCCATCGAGATTTTGAACACAATGGCGGACGGTGTCCCGGCGGAGCAAGCCTTGACCCGTTGGGCCCGTGGCAGCCGCTATGCAGGGTCCAAGGACCGTGCTGCGGTGCGCGATCATGTGTTCGATGTCTTGCGGCAGCGGCGGCTGGCCGCGCACCTTGGGGGGAGTGACACGGGGCGGGCGCTGATGATTGGCGTCTTACGGGCGCAGGGCATCGACCTTGCGCCGCTGTTCAACGGGCAAGGTCACGCGCCGCTGCCGTTGTCGGACGCAGAGGCCACGACCCCCGACGCGTCAAGTGATATGGCGACCCTGTGGAACCTGCCGGACTGGATCATACCGCTGTTTCAGGCGTCGCTTGGGGCAGACGCAGAAGCTGTCGCGCAGGCTCTGCAATCGCGGGCACCGATCTCGGTCCGGGTGAATACGGCGCAGGCAACGGTCACGGATGTGGCAGAGGCGTTGGCCGAAGCCGGTATCGAAACACGCAGGAATGACCTTTGCGCGACCGCCCTGACGGTGACAGAGGGGGAGCGGAAACTTCGCAACTCTGACAGCTACTTACACGGTGATGTTGAGCTGCAGGATGCGACCAGCCAAGCGGTTGTAGCGGCGCTTCCCGAAGCTGAGCGGATGCTTGATTATTGCGCAGGTGGCGGCGGCAAGGCGCTGGCAATGGCCGCGCGGCGCGATGCGACTGTCTTTGCCCACGACATCGACGCGCGTCGAATGGTGGATCTGCCCACGCGCGCAGATCGCGCTGGTGTCACCGTCAGACAGGTGACCACCGATGAGCTGGACGGGGCGGGCGCTTTTGACGTCGTTCTATGTGACGCTCCCTGCTCGGGGAGCGGGTCGTGGCGCCGGTCGCCCGAAGGCAAGTGGACGTTTACAGCCGGTCGTCTGGAAGAATTGACACAAATTCAGGATAAAATCCTGGATCACGCTGCCACGCTGACCGCCAAAAACGGGACGCTGGCCTATGCGACATGCTCGGTTCTGCAATCTGAAAACGAAGATCGGGCCGCGGCGTTTTTGTCGCGGAACCCGGACTGGACGCAGGTATTTACCAAGCGTTTCCATGTAGATGCGCAGGGTGACGGTTTTTTCACGGCACATTTTAAGCGTCGTTGAAGGATCTTTGAAACAACTTGAAGATGTTATTTCCTTTGACCTGATACGAAATTAACAGCACATTAACCCTCCTAAGTTTAAATGAACTCGGTTTCATGATTTAGGGGGAAAGTGTTGGCTCAAGAAAGTGCGGCTCGTCAGATCGTCTTTGGTAAGCGTTGGCTGGTGCTATCAGCCTTTGTTATCTTCGCCGCCATCCTTGGTTCAATCGCTCCGGCGCGCTCTCTGGCCATCGTTCTACAGGCCGCCAGCGCCACTGTCGGCCTTGCTGTCTTGGTTAACTTTGTGGTCGCGCTGCGCCGCCAGCGGGCGCAACGCGCGCAGCGTACGGCGGCGAAAACCACGATGGCTGATGATCCGAACCCCTGTGTACTTACCACCAAGGAAGGCGATATCGTTGCGCAGAACAACGTCGCGTTAACCACCTTTCTGCGTCCGGCACAGCCCACCATCGCCGACCTGCTCGCGCCGCTTTTCGCGGACCCAGAGGCGCTGTCGTCTCGGCTCGCGGCTAAGGCGACGGAAGGGGGGGCTGCGAAAGAAGACATCAACACCCGTGACGGCACCATGCGCCTGTCCGCGCACCGCGTGGGGGAGGATCTATTTTGGCGGCTCGAAACCTTGTGGGACGCGTCCGAAAACGGCGCTGGCACCAGCGATCACGGGTTGCCAATGGTCATGGCCAGCAACTCGAACGTCATTTTGTTCATGAACGCCGCGGCCCGCAGTCTAGTCGGCAGGCGCGTGACGGCGTTGAATCAGATCATCGGCGATATCCCCATCGCATCGGGGGAAATGGTCACCGTGCAGACTGCCAAAGGCCCCATATGCATGACCGTCGCCGAGATCGGAGCCTCGGCCAACCGCCGCGCATTGTATTTTCTGCCCCATGCAAACGACCGATTTCAGGACGCAGGGTGGTCCGCACTTCAAAACCTGCCGATCCCGCTCATCAAAGTCGCCCCAAGCGGCGAGGTTATGTCCTTCAACGCCCCGGCAGAGCAGTTGGTGGGCGCGGAATTGACGGAAGGCGTGTCGCTTGCCGACGTGATGGAGGGGCTGGGACGGTCAATCTCGGACTGGTTGCAAGATACGCTGGAAGGGAGATTGCTGCAAAAGCCCGAGTTCCTCAGGCTCAAACGCAGCGATCGGGAAGTGTTTGTCCAGATAAGGTTAAGCCTGATTTCCGAAGGCGGCACGCCCACGCTTATCGCCGTGCTACATGACGCGACCGAGCTTAAATCGTTGGAGGCGCAGTTTACCCAAAGTCAAAAAATGCAGGCTATCGGGCAGCTTGCTGGGGGCGTTGCCCATGATTTTAACAATCTGCTCACCGCTATTTCCGGCCACTGTGACCTGCTCCTTCTGCGCCATGACCCGGGCGATCGTGATTACAGCGATCTGGTACAGATCGACCAGAATGCCAACCGCGCTGCGGCTTTGGTGGGGCAGTTGCTCGCCTTTTCACGCAAGCAGACGCTCCGCCCCGAGACGGTCAATATGCGCGACACGCTTGCCGACCTGACCCATTTGCTTAATCGTCTGGTTGGTGAAACGGTGACCCTGACCCTCAGCCATGACCCGATCCTGCAACCCATCCGTGCAGATAAACGCCAGTTGGAACAGGTGCTGATGAACCTGATCGTGAACGCGCGCGATGCTATGCCCATGGGCGGAGAAATCAAGGTCACGACAGAAAATACCCAGCTGACTGAACCGCTTACACGTGATCGGGTGACCGTGCCCGTCGGGAAATACGTAACTGTTCAGGTCACCGACGAGGGCGAAGGCATCCCGCGGGATCGGTTGCAAAAAGTGTTTGAACCCTTCTACACCACCAAACGGACCGGCGAGGGGACGGGGCTGGGCCTCTCCACCGCCTACGGTATTGTCAAACAGTCGGGGGGCTATATTTTCGTCGATAGCACGATCGGGGAAGGCACCACCTTCACCCTGTATTTCCCGTGCCATAGCAAGGGCGCGGAGGCATCAGCGCCGATGAAACTAGCCGCTTCCCCGACCGGATCGAAAAGAGAGGACGGGACAGTTTTGCTGGTCGAAGACGAGGCACCGGTGCGCGCATTTGCCAGCCGCGCGCTACGCATGCGCGGCTATACCGTTCTAGAAGCCGACTCGGCCGAGATGGCGCTAAAAACTCTTGAGGACCAAGCGCTTAATATTGATGTCTTTGTGACCGATGTGATCATGCCGGGAATGGATGGCCCCACTTGGGTACGCGAAGCGCTGAAAGCACGCCCGGGGGTGCCTGTGGTCTTTGTCTCTGGCTATGCCGAGGATAGTTTCGGCGATGCCCAGATGACGATTCCCAATTCTGTTTTCCTGCCTAAACCGTTTTCGCTGACGGAGCTGACGAATACTGTGAACAGTCAGATCCAATAGGCTGGCTGGTTGCTACTCGATCGAGTCGTAAAGCGCGAATTCATTTGCGAATTTGCGTTTGAAACGTTGCTCTATCTCCGGGGAAAGATGCAGGTCCATTTGGGGGGACACATTTTCTTGTTTCAGATCAAGCGTCACGTCGAGCCTTTGTTCAAGAAAATCTTTTAACCGATCCTGATTCTCGTATCGAAAATAATGGGTTATGCCCGTTCCGTTCGGTTGCGCCGCCATAAAGTTCAGCTGGCTGCCCACGTCGGCAAATCCTGGTTTCTTCCCCTTCATATAGGCAAGGATAAATTCGTCAAAACTCACATCAAAGGTGGCATTGGGCTTACCCTGCATAAAGGGCCGCTGGCGATAGCGATACCAACTGCTCAGCCAACTGATCGGCTCGCGCATGACGGCCATCAATTCAAGCTCCGTGTCACAGACTTTCAGAAACATCGGGCGAATAAACCGGTTGTAGCGATAGACCGGCGCATGTTTCAGCATGGGCGGTTCAGAAATGACCATATCCGCCCGGGGGGCCAAAGCGGTTTCATAGGCTGTGGTTCCGGTTTTTGGCACCGACAAAAACGCAAGGCGTTCCTTAAAGAAAACAAGCACTTGAAAGAAAACCTTTCGTCAGTCGAATAGTAATTTTCGCGTATCAACCGAATGTTAATCAGTTCAATAAATAGATGAAAGGGCAAACAAATACATTGTAATGTTCTCATTTTGATCTCATATGGAACATAGAAAGAACATCAAGATGGTCGGGGCATGATGATTGCGGCTTGCAGACCACTGTGACAGTAAGAGGATAACCTATCATGGCAACGGCAGATCTTTTGACTATGGACAACAAGAAACAAGCTGAGAAGCAAAAGGCCCTGGACAGCGCGCTGGCACAGATTGAACGCCAGTTCGGCAAAGGGTCTATCATGAAGCTGGGGGCCGAGGGGGCCATTCAGGACATCAAGGCAAGCTCGACCGGTTCGTTGGGGCTGGATATCGCGCTTGGTATCGGCGGACTGCCCATGGGGCGGATCATCGAGATTTACGGCCCGGAATCCTCGGGTAAGACCACATTGACTCTGCATTGTGTTGCGGAGCAGCAGAAAAACGGCGGCGTTTGTGCCTTTGTTGACGCGGAACACGCGCTTGACCCGCAATACGCGCGCAAACTGGGCGTTGATATCGACGAGCTGCTGATTTCCCAGCCTGATACCGGCGAACAAGCGCTTGAAATTACGGATACGTTGGTCCGCTCCGGTGCTGTGAATATGGTGGTGGTCGACTCCGTTGCGGCGCTGACGCCCAAATCCGAGTTGGAAGGCGATATGGGCGACAGCTCTGTCGGGGTGCAGGCCCGTCTGATGAGCCAGGCAATGCGGAAACTGACAGGCTCGATCTCGCGGTCGAACTGCATGGTGATTTTCATCAACCAGATCCGGATGAAAATCGGCGTTATGTTCGGGTCGCCCGAAACGACAACCGGTGGGAACGCGCTGAAATTCTATTCTTCCGTCCGTCTGGACATCCGCCGCATCGGCGCGCTCAAGGATCGTGACGAGGTGGTCGGCAACGCCACACGGGTCAAGATCGTCAAGAACAAGGTCGCCGCACCGTTCAAGCAGGTCGAATTCGACATCATGTATGGGGAAGGGATCTCCAAGATGGGCGAGCTGCTGGATCTAGGGGTCAAGGCTGGCGTGGTTGATAAATCGGGATCGTGGTTCAGCTATGGCGATGAACGGATCGGGCAGGGGCGTGAAAACGCCAAGACCTTCCTGAAAGAAAACACCGCCATGGCAAATGAGATCGAAGACAAGATCCGCGCGGCCCACGGGCTGGACTTCGACGGCTCTGACAGCGACGACGCGGATATCCTCGAAGCGTAAAGGCTTGCACCGCAAGTGGTTAGAAAAGGCGTGCCCCCAGGGCGCGCCTTTTTTCATGGGGGCTGCCTGTGGACAGTGCTCTGTCGCGAGGGTATTCGAAGGTAATTGTTTTTGCCCCTCGAAAGGCCCCGCATATGAAGACGCTCAACGATATCCGATCAACCTTCCTTGGTTATTTTGAAAAGCAGGGTCACTCGATCCAGCCGTCCAGCCCGCTGGTGCCGCGAAACGACCCCACGCTGATGTTCGCGAACTCCGGCATGGTGCAGTTCAAAAACCTGTTTACCGGCGTCGAAACCCGCGATTATTCGCGTGCGACAACAGCGCAGAAATGCGTGCGCGCCGGGGGCAAACATAATGACCTTGACAATGTGGGCTATACCGCGCGCCACCATACCTTCTTTGAAATGCTCGGTAATTTCAGCTTTGGCGACTATTTCAAGGCCGAGGCCATCGCCTTTTCATGGGAGCTGATTACCAAAGAACTGGGCATTGATCCCAACCGTCTTTACGTGACCGTTTACCATACCGACGACGAGGCTGCGGACATCTGGAAGAAGGTCGCCGGGCTGCCGGACGACCGGATCATTCGCATCGCGACAGATGACAACTTCTGGATGATGGGGCCGACCGGCCCTTGCGGCCCATGCTCCGAGATTTTTTACGACCACGGGGATCATATCTGGGGTGGCCCTCCGGGATCGCCAGAGGAAGACGGCGACCGGTTTGTCGAGATCTGGAACCTCGTTTTCATGCAATATGAACAGTTCGAGGATGGCAGCCGCACCGCACTGCCGAACCAATCGATCGACACTGGCATGGGGATCGAGCGGGTCGCGGCGCTGCTGCAGGGCACGAACGACAACTATGCCACCGACCTGATGCGCAACCTGATCGAAGCGAGCGCCCATGCCTCCAGCACCGATCCGGATGGTCCGGGCAAGACGCACCACCGCGTGATCGCCGACCACCTGCGGTCGACCTCCTTCCTGATCGCGGACGGGGTGATGCCGTCGAACGACGGGCGGGGCTATGTGCTGCGGCGGATCATGCGCCGGGCCATGCGTCACGCGCATTTGCTGGGGCTGAAAGACCCGTTGATGCACCGCCTTGTGCCCGAACTGGTGCGTCAGATGGGCGGGGCCTACCCCGAACTGGGGCAGGCGCAGTCACTGATTACAGAGACACTGCTGCTGGAAGAAACGCGCTTCAAGCAAACGTTGGACCGCGGTCTGAAGCTGCTGGATGACGAACTCAAGGGCCTGCCCGCCGGCGCCGATCTGCCGGGCGAGGCCGCGTTCAAACTCTATGACACCTACGGCTTCCCGGTCGACCTGACCCAAGATGCCTTGCGCGAACAGGACCGCAAGGTTGATCTTGAAGGCTTCAACGCCGCGATGGATGCGCAAAAGGCCAAGGCGCGTGCCGCGTGGTCCGGTTCGGGCGAAGCGGCCGATGCGACCGTTTGGTTCGATGTGGCTGAAAAATCCGGCACCACCGATTTTCTGGGCTATGATACCGAAACCGCCGAGGGGCAGATCGTTGCGCTGATCCAGGACGGTGCGCAGGTGGCCGAGGTGAAACAGGGCGACGCCGTTCAGATCGCGCTGAACCAGACACCGTTTTATGCCGAAAGCGGCGGTCAGGTCGGGGACACCGGCACGATCAAAACCGACAGTGGCGTGGTCACGGTGACCGACACGCGCAAAACCGCGGGCGTCTTCATCCATATCGGCGAGGTGACAGAGGGCACAGTCAAGACCTCTCAGGCCGCGGTCTTGGATGTGGACCACGCGCGGCGGACCTCGATCCGAGCGAACCACTCTGCCACACACCTGCTGAACGAGGCGCTGCGCAAGACCTTGGGAGATCACGTGATGCAGCGTGGCTCTTTGAATGCGGCGGATCGTTTGCGTTTTGATTATAGCCATAACCACCCGATGACGGCCGACCAACTGGCCGCGGTCGAGGAAGAGGTGAACAGCTACATCCGCCAGAACACCGCCGTGGAAACCCGGATCATGACCCCGGATGACGCGCGCGAGATGGGGGCGCAGGCGCTCTTTGGCGAGAAGTATGGCGACGAGGTGCGGGTTGTTTCTATGGGCCGCGAGGCCGGTTCGGGCAAGGGCGCGGACAAGCAGACCTATTCGCTGGAACTCTGCGGTGGTACCCACGTCCGCCAGACCGGTGACATCGGGGCCTTTGTGCTATTGGGCGATAGCTCCAGCAGTTCGGGCATCCGCCGGATCGAGGCGCTGACCGGCACCGAAGCCCTCAAGTGGCTGCGCACGCAGGAAACCGCGTTGACCCGCGTCGCGGCAGAGCTCAAGACCTCGACCGCGGATGTGCCCGATCGCGTCCGTGCCTTGCTGGACGAACGCCGCGCCTTGGCCAACGAGGTCGCTCAGCTGCGCCGCGAGCTGGCCATGGCGGGCGGTGGCGATGCCGGTGCCGCGGCCCCGCGCGAGGTGAACGGGATCAAGTTCATCGCGCAGGTGGTCAACGGTGTGACCGGCAAGGATCTTCCCGCGCTGATCGACGAACATAAGGCCAAGCTCGGGTCCGGCGCGGTGCTGCTGATCGCTGACGCCGACGGCAAGGCAGCGGTCGCGGCGGGTGTCACCGCCGATCTGGCCGCCACGATCTCGGCGGTTGATATCGTCAAGACAGTCGTTGCCGAACTGGGCGGCAAGGGTGGCGGTGGCCGTCCTGAAATGGCCCAGGGCGGTGCCAAAGATGTCGCAAACGCCGAGGCCGCGATTGCCGCGGCCGAAAATGTTCTGAAAGGATAAACGATGCCCGCTTTGTGGATTGCACATGTCACGGTTACTGACGAGGACGCCTACAGTAAATACGCCAAGCTTGCTGGCCCCGCCATCGCGGCGCACGGGGGCAGCTTTCTGGCCCGTGGTGGCCGCTTCGTGCAGCTTGAAGGCAAGGAACGCCCGCGCAATGTTGTGGCCCGTTTCGCCTCTGTCGAGGATGCGGTCGATTGCTACAACTCCGACGCCTACCAAGAGGCGCTGAGCCACGCCAAAGACGCGTCAGAACGCGAGTTGATGGTCGTAGAGATCGACGGCTAAGCCCAGCTGGCCAAGCCCGCACCCAAGCTCTTGTCAGCGGCCAAGCAAGGCCGCTGACCCCATCAAACCTCCCCCCACACATCGCCAGACATAAAAAAAGCAGGGCAAAACCAGCCCCGCTTTCCAAATGGTATAAAATCCTGGGGTCCGGGGCAAAGCCCCGGTCCAGCGTCGCTTTGTTTACGCCGACTTTGCCATCCGTTTCCGCTCGTGCGGGTCCAGATAGCGCTTGCGCAGACGGACTGCGTTTGGCGTCACTTCAACCAGCTCGTCGTCATCGATATAGGCGATGGCTTCTTCCAGGCTGAGGGTCATGGGCGTGGTCAGACGGACGGCCTCGTCGGTGCCCGAGGCGCGGACGTTGGTCAGCTTTTTGCCCTTTAGCGGGTTTACCTCAAGATCGTTTTCACGGCTGTGTTCGCCGATGATCATTCCGGTATAGACGTCAGCCTGTGCGCCGATCATCATCTTGCCGCGTTCTTCAAGGTTCCACAGGGCGAAGGCCACCGAGGTGCCGTTTTCCATCGAGATCAGGACGCCCGCGCGACGGCCGGGAATCGTGCCTTTGTGCGGTGCCCAGGAATGGAAGACGCGGTTAATGACACCTGTGCCGCGTGTGTCGGTCAGGAATTCACCGTGGTACCCGATCAGCCCGCGCGACGGGACATGGGCGATGATGCGGGTTTTGCCGGCACCGGCGGGTTTCATTTCGACCAACTCGCCCTTACGGGTGCCGGTGATCTTTTCGATGACCGCGCCGGAGTATTCGTCATCCACGTCGATGGTGGCTTCTTCGATGGGCTCGTGACGCACACCGTCGATCTCCTGGAACAGAACCTGCGGGCGCGAGATCGAAAGTTCGAACCCTTCGCGGCGCATGTTCTCGATCAGAACGCCCATTTGCAATTCGCCACGACCGGCAACCTCGAAGGCGTCGCCACCGGGGGTGTCGGAGATTTTGATCGCGACGTTGGATTCGGCTTCCTTCATCAGGCGCTCGCGGATCACGCGGGACTGGACTTTCTTGCCGTCACGACCGGCCAGCGGGCTGTCGTTGATGCCGAATGTCACGGTGATGGTGGGCGGGTCGATCGGCTGGGCCGGGATGGCTTCGTTCACCGATGTATCGGCCAGCGTGTCGGCCACGGTTGCCTTGGACATACCGGCGATGGAAACGATGTCACCTGCTTCGGCCATGTCGATCGCTGTCTGCTCCAGCCCGCGGAAGGCGAGGATCTTGGTGCAGCGGAAGTTTTCAATCAGTTTGCCGTCGCGCGACATCGCCTTGATGCTTTGGCCGGCTTTCAGCGTACCTGTTTCCACGCGGCCTGTCAGCAGACGGCCCAGGAAGGGGTCGCCGCCCAATGTGGTTGCCAGCATGGTGAAGGGCTTGTCGGCGTTTTCGATCTGCTTGGGCGCAGGCACATGCTTGAGCACAAGCTCGAACAGCGCGCTAAGGTCTTTGCGCGGGCCGTCCAGCTCCGCATCGGCCCAGCCGGAGCGGCCGGAGGCGTACATATGCGGGAATTCAAGCTGTTCGTCTGTCGCGTCGAGACTGGCGAACAAGTCGAAACATTCGTCAAGCGCGCGGTCAGGCTCGGCGTCGGCCTTGTCGACCTTATTCAGCACAACGATGGGACGCAGGCCCAGCTTCAGCGCTTTGGAGGTCACAAATTTGGTTTGTGGCATCGGGCCTTCAGCCGCGTCGACCAGCAGGACAACACCGTCGACCATCGACAGGATGCGTTCCACCTCGCCGCCAAAGTCGGCGTGGCCGGGTGTGTCGACGATGTTGATGCGTGTGTTGTTCCAGACGACCGAGGTCGGCTTGGCAAAGATCGTGATGCCGCGCTCGCGCTCCAGATCGTTGCTGTCCATCGCGCGTTCGGTTGTGGCCTGGTTTTCGCGGTAGGTGCCGGATTGTTTCAGAAGCTCGTCAACCAGCGTCGTTTTGCCGTGGTCAACGTGAGCGATGATTGCGATGTTACGCATGTCCATTGGGGTATGCCTTTGATACGGGAGGGGGCCGCGCACGCTCTCGCACCGCAGCATTTGCGCAGCGCTTACCGTGCCCGGCATCAGAAAGCTAGCCCTAAAGGCGATTAGCCGCCGGTGCCTGTGTCTTCTGTGCTGTCGCGGCGGTCGTCGATGGGCAGCGGTTCATTAAAGGTCAGCGTGCGATAGGGGAAGGGGATCTCGATGCCCGCATCATCCAGCGCGCGTTTGACGGCGGCCACGACTTTGTCACGGCTGCTGCGGATGTCGATGGGGCGCGAGCCGGTCCACCATGTGACCTCGAAATTGATCGCGCTATCCGCGAATTCCTGCGCAAAAATCTCGACGTCGCGCACGTCGTCGCGTACCGCATCCACACCGCGCACCGCATTGGCGATCACGTCGCGCGCGGCATCCACATCCTCGCCGTAGGCCACGCCGCAGATCACCGTGGTCCGGCGCACATCGCGGGCAGTACGGATGGTGACGGGGTTCTTGAAGAACATCGCGTTCGGGGCGACCACAAGCTGCCCGTCGGTCTGGCGCACATGGGTATCGCGGATCGTAATCTCTTCGACCTGACCCTCAAACCCTTCGCATTCGATGTAATCCTCCACCGCGAAGGGCTCGCGGATCAGCAGCAGGATACCGGCAAGGAAGTTTTCGAACACATCCTTGAAGGCGAAACCGATGGCGACACCGCCGACACCCAAGGCGGTCAGTGCCTTGCCGGGGGTGATGGTGGGAAAGGCGATGGTCACCGCGATCAGCACCCCGAAGAGCCACATGCCCACCACGATCAGCATCATGATCACGTCGACAAGCGACCGCCGCATATGGGCGCGGCGCAGGGCACCGGGCACGACGGCCTGAACGATGCGGATGATGGCCCAGAGAAAACACAGGAAAACGATCGACAGGATAAGCTGCGGCAGGACGCTCCAGAACCCGATGGCGTAGCCTTCTAGCTGATTGCGCAAAGGGTCGGGGAGGGTGCCCCAAACGGAGCTTAGTGAGTCTAACATGCGGCACTTTCGGTCGTTGCGTTACACGCTAACGCCTAAAACCAGCGGCAGGTTCCGAGAAAGCGCGCGTCAGTGGGTGGCGCTGTGGGAAAACAGGTGGATGACCAGCACGCCGCCGATGATCATCGACAGGCCAACCACGGCGGCGAGGTCGAGCTTTTGTCCGAACACGATATAGCCGATGCCCGCGATGCAGACGATGCCAAGGCCCGACCAGATTGCATAGACGATCCCCACGGGCATCACCTTGAGCGTCAGCCCCATCAGGTAAAAGGAAATCGCATAGCAGACGACGACGCCGACGGAGGGCCAAAGCCGCGTAAACTGTTGCGAGGCTTGCAAAGCGCTGGTGCCCAACGTCTCTGTCAGGATCGCGATCATCAACCAAAAGTAATGCATATCCTGACGCCCCCGTTGCTGCTTTCCGGCCCAGTCCTGCGGCGGTCACGGGCCGGTGTCAAGAGCGGGGCTGGGTGCTACACGCCTGTGGATCAGGTCGCGATATAGCGGTCGCGGCGGTGGTTAAAGGTGATGATCAGGTTCAGCACGAGTGCGCCAAGCAGCGAATAGCCCACGACAGAGGCTGGAAACAGGAACAATGCGACCGAAAAGATTACGGCGTCGGTAATCAGCTGGACCCATCCGGCTTTGAACCCCGTGGTGTCCTGCACCAGCAGTGCGACCACCCCAAGGCCGCCAAGCGACCCGTTGTGCCGGAACATCGCCAGCAGCCCCAGACCCACCAGCGCGCCAAAGATCACTGCCGCGAGAGCAGGGCTGAGCGACTGGATCGCGAAACCATAGGGCAGGAATTCGGTCACGACCGACAGCATGGTCACGGAAATCAGCGACTTGATCGTGAACTCGGCCCCAAGCCGTTTATACGCAAGGAAGTAGAACGGCAGGTTGATCAGGAAGAAGACCGTGCCAAAGGAATAGCCTGTCAGATAGGCGATGATCACCGCCAAGCCCGCCGTCTGTCCGGTGATCAGACCGGCAGAGGTCAGCACGAAAATTCCGATACCGCAGAGAAAGACCCCAAGGCTGAGGCCTTGAACATCATCTAGCGAAGAATGGTGGAGGGGATCAGCATATGTCATATCGCCCAGATAGGGCAGCTATGTTGACCTGTCTAGGGGTGCTGCAGTGCAGAATAATATTTTTCCTCATGACATCACGTCACGCATGGGATCGTGCACAGAAAAAGGGCCACCCGGTGAGGATGGCCCTTATTTTAAGCATTCGGCTTACTGCGCGCCAAGCGCCTTGTTCAGGTTCTCGTCCACCTTTTCAAGGAAGCCCATTGTGGTCAGCCAGCCTTGGTCAGGGCCGACCAGCAGCGCGAGGTCCTTGGTCATGAAACCCGATTCCACAGTATCCACCACGGTTTTCTCGAGCGTTTCGGCAAAGCGTGTCAGCTCGGCGTTGCCATCCAGCTTGCCGCGGTGCTTCAGCCCGCCGGTCCATGCGTAGATCGACGCGATGGAGTTGGTCGAGGTTTCCTCGCCCTTCTGGTGCTGACGATAGTGGCGGGTGACCGTGCCGTGGGCGGCTTCAGCCTCGACCGTCTGGCCATCGGGGGTCATCAGCACGGATGTCATCAACCCGAGCGAGCCGAACCCCTGCGCGACGGTGTCTGACTGTACGTCGCCGTCATAGTTCTTGCAGGCCCAGACATAGCCGCCGTTCCACTTCATCGCGCAGGCGACCATGTCGTCGATCAGACGGTGTTCATAGGTAATGCCCGCCGCTTTGAATTTATCTTCGAACTCGGTCTCGTAGATGTGCTGGAACAGCTCAAGGAAGCGACCGTCATACTGCTTGAGGATTGTGTTCTTGGTGCTCAGATACACTGGCCAGCCAAGGTTCAAACCGTAGTTCAGCGAGGCGCGGGCGAAGTCGATGATGGATTTATCAAGGTTGTACATCCCCATCACGACACCGGCGTCGGGGGCGTCGAAAAGCTCGCGCTCAATCTCTGTCCCGTCTTCGCCGACGAATTTCAGGGTCAGCTTGCCCTTGCCGGGAAATTTGAAATCGGTCGCTTTATACTGGTCGCCATAGGCATGACGGCCCACGACAATCGGCTTGGTCCAACCGGGCACAAGGCGGGGGACGTTCTTGCAGATAATCGGCTGGCGGAAAATCACGCCGCCCAGAATGTTACGGATCGTCCCGTTAGGGGAGCGCCACATCTCTTTCAGGCCGAATTCCTCGACCCGAGCCTCGTCAGGAGTGATGGTCGCGCATTTGACGCCAACGCCGTATTCCTTGATCGCATGGGCCGCGTCTATGGTGATCTGGTCGTTGGTCTCGTCGCGGACCTCCATCCCCAGATCGTAATACTTCAGATCCACATCGAGATAGGGAAGGATCAGCTTTTTCTTAATGAAATCCCACATGATGCGGGTCATCTCATCACCGTCGAGCTCAACGATCGGGTTTTCCACTTTGATCTTGGTCATCATCTGCGGTCCTTTGAAATGATACTGACACCCGCATAGCCTATTCAGGCATGAATGCCTAGTCGGTATGCAATGGTATACTGAAAAGAGTTGCGCGGCTTAGCCCATATCATCACGCTGCGACAGGCGTGTGACACGCGTGGTGGGGGATGATGGATAGAGGGGGCGGGCGGTTAGCCCCGTGCGGCAAACCATGCAGAGACACGGGCGCGGGCAAACTCCCAAAGCCCTGGCGCGCCGGTCTGGATTTTGCGGCCCACTTTTTCCACGAATTGCGCTTCGGTCACGTTGTATTCAACCCAGCTGCCGCCGCCCGCCGCGAGGTTCTGCATCGGGGGCTGGAACCGGTCCAGCGATTTCGCAAAGCGGGCTGTGGGGGTCTCATTGGCTTCAAACTCTTCCCAGGTCGCGCGAAGATCATCGCGCAAGTCGTTGGGAAGGATGCCAAAAATACGATCAGCGGCAAGCTGTTCCTGCGCTTCCATATCGGCAGTGTCGTAGCTGCCAAAGATCGGGTTGTCGCCTGCGTCAATCTCTACCAGATCATGCAGGATCAGCATCTTGATCACGCGGGTGATGTCGACATCGGGGCCCGCCTGATCCGCCAGCACCAGCGCATAAAGCGTCAGGTGCCAGCTATGTTCAGCCGAGTTTTCGGCCCGCGACGCATCGCAAAGCAACGTCCCGCGTGTGACCGACTTGAGCTTGTCCGCTTCGTTCAGAAAGGCGATCTGTTGCTCAAGTCTGGTGGTCATACGTCAGCTTTCCTTTGCACGGTGCGCGGCAAGCGCCTTGGCCATAAAGTCACGCCCCTGTGCGGCGGCAAGCCGCGTGCGGATCGCCGTGACAAAGGCTTCTTCCATCGTCTGCGACGACGCGCCCAGAACAGCAGCGACTTCCATAAAAAGCCGCTCCTGTCCGGTTTCGCGTTGGACCGCCAGACATTCTTCGGCCATTTGATTGGCCAGTTCGACGACTGTCGGATCCGCCATTAGCGGGTTGTCTCCGTCAGGCGGCGCTTCACGTAGTCTGTGGTAGAGGTGATCAACGTCTCCATATGCGGCTCTTCAAAGAAGTGGCCGGCCCCCTCGATCTCTTGGTGGGTGATGGTGATGCCTTTCTGCTCGTGCAACTTGTTCACGAGGTTCACGGTATCTGCGGGTGGTGCCACACGGTCAGCGGTCCCGTTGATCACCAGACCGGAGGCCGGGCAGGGTGCGAGGAAGCTGAAGTCATACATATTCGCGGGTGGTGCGACAGAGATGAAGCCCGTGATCTCGGGGCGGCGCATCAGCAGCTGCATCCCGATCCATGCGCCAAACGAGAAACCGGCAACCCAGCAATGCTTGGAGTTGTTGTTCATCGATTGCAGGTAATCCAGCGCCGAGGCCGCATCGGAGAGTTCACCAACCCCCTGATCGTATTCACCCTGGCTCCGGCCCACGCCGCGGAAATTGAAGCGCAGAACGGTGAAACCCATATTGTAGAAGGCATAGTGCATATTATACACGACCTTATGGTTCATCGTCCCGCCGAATTGTGGATGCGGGTGGAGCAGAATGGCGATGGGTGCGTCGCGTTCTTTTTGTGGATGGTAGCGGCCTTCGAGGCGGCCTTCGGGTCCGGGAAAAATAACCTCGGGCATGAGCGTCCCTGCTTGGGGTTCTAAGTGCAGCGGAATAGTTGACGAATTCGCTAGGGCAGTTTAGAACGGTTCTAACTTGTGTGATCCCCGTTTCTGGGGGTCAGACTTTGCGTTTAGGCATTTCAGGCGTCGTCGTCAATCAAACAGGCGCTTATGGGGAAGGGAACACTGCGATGAAGCTGTCAACCAAGGGGCGGTATGCGATGGTCGCTTTGGCCGATATAGCGCTTCAGCCTGCGGATCGTCTGGTCAATCTGGGCGATATCGCGACGCGCCAGTCCATTTCCCTGCCGTACCTAGAGCAGCTTTTCGTCAAGCTGCGCCGGGCCGATCTGGTGTCGTCGGTGCGTGGTCCGGGCGGCGGCTACCGCTTGGGGCGGCCCGCGTCGGACATTCGCGTTGTCGATATTCTGGCGGCGGTCGACGAGAAGGTCGATGCGATGCATGTGGGGGCAGGTGCCTCTGGCGGGTCATCGGGCAGCCGGGCGCAGTCGCTGACCAACCGCCTGTGGGAGGGGCTGAGCGCACAGGTCTATGTCTTTCTGCACCAGACGCGGCTGTCGGATGTTGTCGCGAACGAGCTTGCCCCCTGTCCGGCGGTGCCGAACCTCTTTGCCATCGTGGACGAGGCGGATGCGGAATGAGGGACGCTGTCCCTCACACTCCCTGGGATTTAGGACCATTTGGAAGCTGATGTGAGAGTATATCTTGATCATAACGCGACCACGCCCCTGCGGGCAGAGGCGCGCGCGGCCATGCTGGCGGCGATGGATGTGGCAGGCAACCCGTCCAGCGTCCATGCCGAAGGGCGTGCGGCCAAGATGATGGTCGAGAAGGCACGCGGGCAGGTGGCTGCGTTGGTCGGCTGCGATGTGTCGGAAGTGATCTTTACCAGCGGTGCCACCGAGGCGATTGCGGGGGTGGTGCAGGACGCGGGCAATGTGGCCGGCGCACCGATCGAGCATGAAGCCGTGCGCATCTGGTGCCCGGAGGCCGAGCAATTGCCTGTGGATCGCAATGGTCACGTGGATTTGAACGCGCTGCCGGATGGAGCCTTGGCGGGCAAAACGCTGTTTTTGCAACGTGCCAATAGCGAGACAGGGGTGTTGCAGCCGGAAAGCCTGTTGGCCGAGTTGGCGCGTTTGGGCGCGTCGCCCTCAAGCGTGTTCCGTGACGCGGTGCAAGCGGCGGGCAAGTTGTCGGATCTGGGGCGCTGGCGTTCGGATGTGGGTCGTCATGCGTCATTGGCTGTCTCGGCGCATAAGTTGGGCGGCCCCAAGGGCATCGGTGCGCTGATCGCGGGGCCGGAATATACGCCCGGATTGATGCAGCCGATGTTGCGCGGAGGCGGGCAGGAATTGGGCCGTCGTGCGGGGACAGAGAACGTCATCGGCATTGCCGGTTTCGGGGCTGCATGCGCTGCCGCAGCGCAGGATTTGGCGGATGGCGTATGGGAACGGGTTGCAGAACTTAGAAATGTTCTAGAAAAGGCTCTTGAGGCTGCGTCAAAGAAGACTATTTTTGTTGGGAAAGACGTGGCGCGTTTGCCGAACACCTCTTGCTTTATCACGCCCGGGTGGCGCGGTGAGATGCAGGTGATGCAGATGGACCTTGCGGGTTTTGCGATCAGCGCGGGGTCTGCGTGCTCTAGCGGTAAGGTGGCGACAAGCCGGGTGTTGACGGCGATGGGCTTTGACGACGCTGAGGCATCCTGTGCCGTGCGCGTATCGCTTGGGCCGGACACCACAGAAGAACAGGTCTTGCGTTTTGCAGACGCCTGGACCGCGAAATTGAAGAAACACGAGGCGCGGGCCGCTTGATGCGCACCGCCAGTTGAAGGATGAAAAGCATGGATAGCACTTTGGTCAAGGACGACCCGAACACCGGCGTTAAAGAGGGCGTTGATCAGGAAACCGTGGATGCCGTGCGCGAAGTCGGCGGTGCCTATAAATACGGGTGGTCCACAGATATCGAGATGGACTATGCCCCCTTGGGTCTGAACGCCGATATCGTCAAGCTGATCTCGGAGAAGAACGAAGAGCCCGAATGGATGCTGGAATGGCGTCTGGCCGCCTACGAACGCTGGCTGACCAAGAAAGAGCCGAACTGGGCGATGGTCGACTATCCGGAAATCGACTTTCAGCAGCAGTATTACTATGCGCGTCCGAAATCGATGGCGGAAAAACCCAAGAGCCTGGATGATGTCGATCCCAAGCTGCTGGAGACCTATAAAAAGCTGGGTATCCCTTTGAAAGAGCAGGCGATTCTGGCAGGCGTCGAAGGCGCAGAGAAGATTGGCGACGAGCCCCGCAAGGTGGCTGTGGATGCGGTTTTTGACTCTGTTTCGGTCGGGACCACCTTCCAGGACGAGCTGAAAAAGGCGGGCGTGATCTTCTGCTCTATCTCCGAGGCGATCCGCGAACACCCCGAGTTGGTCAAGAAATACCTTGGTTCGGTCGTGCCGGTGAATGACAACTTCTATGCGACGCTGAACTCGGCCGTCTTTTCCGATGGGTCGTTCGTGTATGTGCCACCGGGCGTGCGCTGCCCGATGGAGCTGTCGACCTATTTCCGCATCAACGCCGAAAACACCGGTCAGTTTGAACGCACGCTGATCATTGCCGACAAGGGGTCCTATGTGTCCTACCTTGAAGGCTGTACCGCGCCGCAGCGCGACGAGTCGCAGCTGCACGCCGCGGTGGTTGAAATCATCATCGAGGAAGACGCCGAGGTGAAATACTCGACCGTTCAGAACTGGTACCCCGGTGATGAAGACGGCAAGGGCGGGATCTACAACTTTGTAACCAAGCGTGCAGACTGCCGTGGCGACCGTGCCAAGGTGATGTGGACGCAGGTCGAAACCGGCTCTGCCGTGACGTGGAAATATCCGTCCTGCATTCTGCGCGGCGACGACAGCCAGGGTGAGTTCTATTCCATCGCCATCGCCAACAACATGCAGCAGGCCGACACCGGCACCAAGATGATCCACCTGGGCAAGCGCACCAAATCGCGCATCGTGTCCAAGGGGATTTCGGCGGGCAAGGCGCAGAACACCTATCGCGGCTTGGTGACCATGCACCCCAAAGCCAAGGAATCGCGCAATTATACCCAGTGCGACAGCTTGTTGATCGGCGATAAATGCGGGGCCCACACTGTGCCTTACATCGAGGTCAAGAATAACAGCAGCCGGGTGGAGCATGAGGCGACCACATCAAAGGTAGACGACGATCAGCTGTTCTACTGCCGTTCGCGCGGCATGGACGAGGAAGAGGCGGTTGCCCTGGTCGTGAACGGGTTCTGTAAGGACGTGCTTCAGGCGCTGCCGATGGAGTTCGCGATGGAAGCACAAGCGCTTGTTGCGATCTCGCTTGAAGGGTCCGTGGGGTAATCGCGATGATGCGCAAGCTGACATGGGACGTGACCATTGCCGCACTCGTTTTCTGGGTGCTGATGGCGCTGTTTCGCGGGGGCGGGCTGACGCTCGTCGCCTTCGAGAACACGTTCTTCCAGATGCTGATCTTTGCGATGATCTACGCTGCAATCCGTGTGGCCCTGTTGGTGCTGCGCAAGGGGGATGGCGAATGATCACCGTAAGGACCAAAGGCGCAGCGCTCTGATGCAGGCATCGGCGGACACCACTCCCTTGCGCCTGCACTGGTGGAAGGCGGTCCCGAATTTCGGGGACGCCATTAGCCCTGTGGTGTTGGCCCATGTCGCGGGCCGGCCTGTGGAACATGCCGGTGTGCGCAAGGCGGAGGTCTGGGCCATCGGGTCGCTTTTGCAGGTGGTCAAGCGCAACTTTAGCGAGCCGCAGGATCACCGCCCGGTGATCTGGGGGGCGGGCCTGTTGCATCCGGTGCAGGGGACGGGGTTTGTCGATCATGTCGATATCGCCCTGGTCCGTGGGCCGATCACTGCCGCGCTGCTGGGGTTGGAGCTGTCGGAGTTTGGCGATCCCGGTCTGTTGATCAACGCCGTGTGGCCGCAAGACCGCGCGCCCAATGGCAAGATCGGCATCGTACCGCATCATTCGCTGGTGGAGGACCCTGTGTTGCAGGCTCTGATCGCCAGTGACGCGCGGTATCAGCTGATTGGCCCGCGCGGGCAAGCGCAGGATGTCTGCGCGGCGATTGCGGCCTGTGATCATGTGTTTGCGTCTTCGCTGCACGGGTTGATCGTGGCTGATGCCTACGGCGTGCCCAACAGCTGGCTGGCCCCCATCGGGCAGTCGCGCTTGAAATATCTGGATTACGCGGCCTCGGTCGGTCGGCCTCTGCGGGCCCCGATCAACGTCGAGGACATCCCGACGGCGGTTCTGCCCGACCCGCTGTCACCGCTTTCCTATCAGGCGGGCATAGATGCCTGCCGCACCGCTCTTTATGCCCGCTTTCCCAAAGCCTTACAGGCGGGGAGGGCGGCATGAAATCTTACACCGATGACGGCCCCGCGACGGGGTTTTCATTCACTCAATTCACTGTCATTGCAGCGCCAAAGCGCAAGAAAAGGAACCCATCATGCTGAGCATCAAAGGCCTGAAGGTCAAACTGGAAGAAGAAGACAAGCAAATCCTGAAGGGTGTCGATCTGGAAGTCGAAGCCGGTAAGGTTCACGCGATCATGGGGCCGAACGGGTCCGGTAAATCCACGCTGTCCTATGTGCTGTCCGGCAAAGACGGCTACGAGGTCACCGAAGGCTCCGCCCATCTGGGTGACATCGACCTGCTGGACCTCGAGCCAGAAGAGCGCGCGGCCGCTGGCCTGTTCCTCGCCTTTCAGTACCCCGTTGAAATCCCCGGCGTTGGCAACATGACTTTCCTGCGCACCGCTGTGAATGCGCAGCGCAAGGCCCGTGGCGAAGAAGAGATGTCTGCCGCGGAATTCCTCAAGGTTGTGCGTGCCCGCGCCAAAGAGCTGAAGATCGACGCCGACATGCTGAAGCGCCCCGTGAACATGGGCTTCTCGGGTGGTGAGAAGAAGCGTAACGAGATCTTGCAGATGGCGATGCTTGAGCCGAAAATGTGCATCCTCGACGAAACGGATTCCGGTCTGGACGTCGATGCGATGAAACTGGTCGCTGATGGCGTGAACGCGCTGCGCACCGAAGGCCGTGGTTTCCTTGTGATCACCCACTACCAGCGTCTGCTGGACCACATCAAACCCGATGTGGTGCACATCATGGCTGATGGCCGCATCATCAAGACCGGCGGCCCCGAGCTGGCGCTGGAAGTCGAGAACAACGGGTATGCCGACATCCTGTCCGAGGTGGCGTAATGGCCGAAGCAGCGACACAACAAACCCCGACCGAGGCGTTGATCGCCACGTTGGACCTGCCCCAAGGGGGCTGGTCCGATGCGGCACGCAAGGATGCGTTGTCCCGTCTGCAACAGGCAGGTCTGCCCGAGCGTCGTGACGAATACTGGAAATACACCCGCCCCGATACGCTGACCCAGCCGCAGGCGGTCTCTGCCGCGGTGCGCGCGTCGGAAGACGTGGCCCTGTTTGATCAGATCGACCGGCTGAAGCTGGTGTTCGTCGACGGTGTGTTCGATGCCGATGCGTCGGACGATCTGGCGCTTGAGGGCATCACCATCGAACGGCTGGCCCAAGCGGATGCCGACCTGCATTGGGCGCGTGATCTTTATGGGACGTTGGAAAAGAACGGCCAGACGCCTGTGGCACGCCCCTTGGCGGCGCTGAACACGGCCTTTGCTGCAGATGGTGTGCTGATCCATGTGACGGACAAAGTTTCGAAGCCGGTGAATATCGTTTATCGCCGGACCTCCGAGACAGCGGATGTCATGCTGCACCACGTCGTCAAGCTGGACGCCGGCGCTGAATTCACGCTGCTGGAGAACGGCCCCGTCGCCGCGCGCTTTAACGGTGTGCTTGAGGTCGAAATCGCGGATAATGCGTCTTTCCACCACGTGCGCGCCCAAGGCCGCGATCACGAACAACGTGCCGCGACGCACATCTTTACCCGTTTGGGGACTGAGTCCGCGTTCAAATCCTTTACGCTGACCGCCAATGGCGTGATGACGCGCAACGATTGCGTGATCGAGCTGACGGGTGACGATGCTGCGGCCCATGTGGCGGGGGCCTGTGTGGGCGACGGGGGGGATTTCCACCACGACGACACGGTGTTCATCACCCATGACGCGGTGAACTGCGAAAGCCGTCAGGTGTTCAAGAAGGTACTGCGCAACGGGGCGACCGGTGTGTTCCAAGGGAAGATCCTGGTCAAAGCCGGTGCGCAAAAGACCGATGGCTACCAGATCAGCCAGTCGTTGCTGCTGGACGAAGACAGCCAGTTCCTTGCCAAGCCAGAGCTTGAGATCTACGCCGATGACGTGGCCTGTTCGCACGGCTCCACTTCGGGGGCGATCGACGAGGACGCGCTGTTCTATCTCCGCTCGCGCGGTGTGCCACATAACGTCGCGACGGATCTGCTGACCTTGTCCTTCCTGGCCGAGGCCGTCGAAGAGATCGAGGACGAGACCCTGCGCGAAGAGATCACCGCACGGCTTGCCGCGTGGCTTGAGCGGCACGCAGCCTGATGGCGGCGACACGCGATATCGTGGCCAGCTACCGCAACCCCGCCGCCGTTGTGCGGCGGTTGTTGGGGCAGGGCCCGCGGGAGGATCGCAACCTGGTCTATCTGATGGTCGCGTGTCTCATCTTTTTCGTGGCCCAGACCCCGCGTCTGGCCCGCGAAGCCCATGTCAACGGCACCGAGCTTGACATGCTGCTGGGGGCGACCCTGCTGGCATGGCTGTTCATCGCGCCGTTGATTTTCTACATGCTGGCGGCGGGGACGCAGATCATCCTTAGGGTGATGCGCGGCCGCCCCAGCGGCTATAGCACGCGTCTGGCGCTTTTCTGGGCCTTGCTGGCGTCCAGCCCGCTTGTGCTGTTGCACGGGCTGACGGCAGGGTTCGTCGGCGAAGGGATCGAATTGCGCATCGTCGGTCTGGTCTGGCTTTGCGTGTTTTTATGGTTTTGGATCAGCGGGTTGCTGGTCGCATATCGGACACGCTCATGAATGCCCCTGATACAAGATCGGTTCTGACCGAGCTGGTCGTGCTCAGCCTGCGTGACCCGCGTGCTGCCGCGAACCAGATCATGGGATGGCAGCTCGGGCGGGACGTGCTGTGGACCGCGCTGGCGCTGGCAGCGGCGATCAACACGTTGATCTTCTCGGTCAGTCTGGTGCTGCAACCGACGCCCGCGATGCCTGCGTTCTTTACCAGTCCGCTGGCGATGTTTGTCCTGCTCTCGGGCGTCCTGGTGATCACGACCCACGGGCTTTACTGGGCCGGGCGTGCGCTTGGGGGCGAAGGCGACCTTGGCGATGTGCTGGCACTGGTGGTGTTCTTGCAGATCCTGCGCATCATCGCGCAGGTGGCGATTTTCCTGCTGATGTTCATCTCTCCGGGGGTGTCGGTGCTGGCATCCTTGGCGACGGGCCTTATCGGGCTTTGGATATTGGTCAACTTCGTCGCCGCCGCCTTTAACTTTACCGGACTGGGCAAGGCTGTCGGCGTTTTGCTGATTTCTATGGCGGCCATCGTTCTGGGGCTTAGCCTGCTTCTCTCTATCGTGGGCGTTGCCGCCCAAGGAGTGCTTCTTGATGTATGACGTAAACGCCATCCGCAGCGACTTTCCGATCCTGTCGCGCGAGGTGAACGGCAAGCCGCTGGTCTATCTCGACAATGGGGCCTCGGCCCAAAAGCCGCAGGTCGTGATTGATGCGATCAGCCGCTCATACAGCCATGAATATTCCAATGTTCACCGCGGCTTGCACTATCTTTCTAATCTGGCAACCGATCAGTATGAATCCGTGCGTGGCACTGTGGCGCGGTTCCTGAATGCCGGAAACGAGGATCACATCGTCTTTACCTCCGGCACGACAGAGGGGATCAATCTGGTCGCTTACGGTTGGGCCATGCCGAACCTGCAGGCGGGGGACGAGATCATCCTGTCGGTGATGGAGCATCACGCCAATATCGTGCCGTGGCATTTCCTGCGCGAGCGTCAGGGTGTTGTGATCAAATGGGTCGATGTCGACGCCGCTGGCGCGCTTGATCCGCAAGCCGTGATCGACGCCATCACCCCCAAGACCAAGCTCATTGCCGTGACGCAGGTGTCGAATGTTCTGGGCACGGTGGTGGACGTCAAGGCGATCACCGCAGGGGCTCATGCCAAAGGCGTGCCCGTCTTGGTTGACGGGTCGCAGGCGGCGGTGCACATGCCTGTGGACGTGCAGGATATCGGCTGCGATTTCTACGCGATCACGGGTCACAAGCTTTATGGTCCCTCGGGGTCCGGCGCGATCTATATCAACCCTGATCGCATGGCCGAGATGCGCCCGTTTCTGGGTGGCGGCGATATGATCCGCGAGGTCACCAAAGACGGCATCACCTATAACGATGCCCCGATGAAGTTCGAGGCGGGCACTCCCGGCATCGTGCAGACCATCGGCATGGGCGTGGCGCTGGACTATATGATGAACATCGGGATGCAGAATATTGCCGCCCATGAGGCATCCTTGCGCGATTATGCCGTGTCGCGCCTGTCGGGGCTGAACTGGGTGCAGGTGCAGGGCACCACGCCGGACAAGGCCGCGATCTTTAGCTTTACGCTGGACGGGGCGGCGCATGCGCATGATATCTCTACCATTCTTGATAAAAAGGGCGTGGCGGTACGTGCGGGTCAGCATTGTTGCGGGCCGCTGATGCAGCATCTGGGCCAGACCGCCACCTGCCGCGCGTCCTTCGGGATGTACAACACCAATGCCGAGATCGACACGCTGATCGAGGCGCTTGAACTGGCGCATGATTTGTTTGCGTGACCCAAGGCTGATTTTGTAATTGCAGGGGGCGGGTAGTCTGGCTATACCGCCCCTAGATGGACCCTTAGCTCAGCTGGATAGAGCGCTGCCCTCCGAAGGCAGAGGCCAGAGGTTCGAATCCTCTAGGGTCCGCCATCTTCCCTTGAATGAGCTATGTTTGTGTGGGGCTTCGCCCTCAGGCCTGCACGGCTTCTGGCGTGTCGCCAGTCGTTGCGGAGGTAGGGGTGTCGTCCGTATTGTCAGCGGCTGACAGGATCACGGCGGGCTGCCGTGCGGCGACGGTGGCAAATTCCATGTGGAAGGTCGTGCCTTCGCCGACAACGCTGTCGTAGAACAATTTTCCCGACATCTGCCGGGCCAGCTGTTGCGAGATATGGAGCCCCAGACCGGACCCCTGTGTCGCATATTGCCCGCCGTTCTTGACCTGTTCAAAGCGGCCAAAGACCTGCCCCTCCATACCGTCGGGGATGCCGCGGCCGCTGTCCTTGATCGACAGGCGCACATGGCCGTTGCGGATAGACAGGCTGCCTTCAACGGTGCTGCCTTGTTCAGAGAATTTGATGGCGTTGGACACGAGGTTGTCGATGATCTGGCGGAGGGCAAAGGCGTCACCGGTGATCGTTGCGGTTTGATCACCTTTCGGCAGCACGAGGTCGATCTTCTGCTCGGCGGCGAACATCTTGTTCTCTTCCAGGCTTTCTTTCAGTAGCGCCCCCAGATCGACCGGCAGCGCGTCCAGCGACAGCGCGTCTACGTCGATCTTTTGCGCCAGCAGGATGTTATCGACCAGACGGGACAGACGCATCCCGTTGCGCTGCGCAATTTCGAGGGGGGAGCGGATGCGCGCGTCGATCTCGCCCAAACGCCCGCTAAGCGCCAGCGCCAGCCCCCCCTTGAGCGAGGTAAGCGGCGTGCGCAGCTCGTGGCTGACGACAGAGATGAATTCATCCTTGGCGCGGTTGGCTTCGTCGGCGCGCAGCAGCGCGTCTTCAAGGGCGCGGGTGATGACGATACGGTCGGTGATATCGACCAGCGTGATGCTCCACCCCAGAATGGCACCGTTCGGATCCAACGGGCTTTCGATTTCCTGGATACGTGGGTCATAGATGCGCTGTTCGATGGTCAGGGAAGCGTCCGTCGTGCGGGGGCTGCGGGTGTCGATCTTGGCCAACAGGGCGTTAGCTTCGGCTTCCGACAGGTTGCACAACCCGCTGCGTTTCGCGGCAGAGTTCATCAGCGCGACACGGCGGTTGTTGTCGATCAGGATCACCGGTTCGCTGGTCGTATTGAACAGGATCGACTGCCCGATCGACGCCATATCCATCGTCTTGTTTGTCAGCAGCATGAAGGTAAAGGCCAGGATACCGACGGTGAACATAAACGCCGTCGGGTCCAGCCCGAAGACGGTAAAGCCGAACAGCACATAAGACGCATTGGCGGTCAACGGGGTGATCGTGACCACCGCCAGCATCGTCAGCAGCGGCCAGGCAGAGCGGCGCGAACGGGCGAAGGCCTTGATCAGCGCATAGAAGGTCGCGGCGACAAAGCTGTATAGCAGCACCGTTATCGCAAAGAACCCCGGCCCGTGGATATAGGTGATCTGCCGGTCACCGGGCAGGATGGCAGTCTCGGCGGTATAGACCAGCTGGTGCATCGCGTTTGTCGCGGCAAAGACAAAGCAGCCCACGGGCACCAGCACCAGCGCGGCCACCACACGCTTTTTCGACAGCCATTCGGCCTGATGCACATAGGCGAAGACAAAGAAGCACCACGCCACAGGTACCAGCGCATTGCCCAGCCATGCGACGACGGCCATGTCGAACTGGCAGGCAAAGGACGGGGTGGAGGCTTCGGCCCCGACGGTGATCAGGGTCCAGATCATGGCGATGAAGGTCAGGCCGTAGAACCGCTTGCCGTGGAAGTGCTGGTATTTCAGCATGCAGACCATAACGACCGCGGCGACAGCGCTCACGCTTGCGGCAGCCCAGAACACGGGCTGCATAGCTACACCTTCAAAGCACGTTGTCATTCATTCACCCACGGACTGCGTCTTTGCAAAGCAATCTAGGCATACGGATGTGTTGAAACTTTGACAGAAGTTAGACAGCAGGCCCGTGCGTTCGGGGCCGTCGTTCTATGTCAAAGACAATACAAGGCATAGTATAGCTTTGCGCCGTGATCATGCGTGTGTGGGATGTGGGGTCAAGCGCTGGACGGGTTAAACACTGGCCTGAACACAAAAGAAATCCCCGCAAAACCGTGGTTTGCGGGGATTTTGACCTTGGGGGTAGGGAGAATCCCCATTACCGGCGGCGGCCACCCTTGCGGCCGGCGCGACCACGCCCTTCTTGACCGGCCTTGGGCGCGACCTTGTTGAACTTGATCCATTCGGTGCCGTGAGGGTCGCGGTCGAACAGGAAGTTGGCGGCGCGGATCGCCTCCATCTCTTTGCCGGGGGTGGGTTTGGTCGATCCCATCCCGAAGAGCGTCACAAAGGTTTCGTCGTCGATCTCGTCCGGCAGGATAATGCCCGCCGTCACCAGTTCGGCCTTCTTCTCGGCAATCTTGGTCTGGTTCACGGGCAGGGTGATCGGGTTCATGATCGCCGAGGTCATGCCAGCGCCCATTGCCATCGGCAGGAAAGCGTTGTTGATGCCGTGACGGTTGGGCAGGCCAAAACTGATGTTGGAGGCACCGCAGGTCGTGTTCACGCCCAGTTCCTCGCGCAGACGGCGCACAAGGGTAAAGACCTGATGCCCCGCCGTCGCCATCGCGCCGATGGGCATGACCAGCGGGTCGACCACGATATCATGGGCCGGAATACCGAAGTCGGCCGCGCGCTCTACGATCTTCTTGGCAACGTCGAAACGCACGTCGGGATCTTCGGAAATGCCCGTGTCGTCGTTCGAGATCGCAACCACAGGCACGTTGTATTTCTTGACCAGTGGCAGCACGAGCTCCAGCCGCTCTTCCTCGCCCGTGACCGAGTTCAGCAGCGGGCGACCCTCGCAGGCCTCTAGACCCGCTTCCAGCGCACCGGGGACCGAGCTGTCGATGCACAGCGGGATGTCGACGACGTTTTGCACGACGCGGATCAGTTCGGGCATCAGCATCGGTTCGACAAAGTTATTATCCGCATAGCGGGCGTCTTCGGCCATCTTGTTCGAGAAAACGGCACCCGAGTTCACGTCCAGAATATTCGCGCCCGCCGCGGCTTGCGCAATGGCATCCGCCTCGACGCGGCTGAAATCGCCACGCTCCAGCTCTTCGGCGAGGATCTTGCGGCCGGTGGGGTTGATACGTTCCCCGATCACGCAGAAGGGCTCGTCAAAGCCGATGATCGCTGTTTTTGTTTTGGATTCGACGACAGTTCTGGTCATGGTGTTCAGTCTTTCCTTAGACGGAGTTGGCTGGTTGAGCAGCGGGTCCGCCATTTTCAATGGCCCAATTGGCATTCGTCTTGATCCCACCCAGCGGGAAGAAATGCACATGGGTAATGTTGAAATCTGGGTTGGCGGCTTTGTGGGCAGCCAGTTCGGTGATCACATCTGTCGGCTCGTAGGGCAACAGCAGTTTGGTGACATCCATCGCGCGCTTTTGCAGCACCTTCAGCGAAGGGCCGACCCCGCAGGCGATGGCGAATTTGATCAGGGTTTGCAGCTTGGCGGGGCCTGCAATGCCGATGTGGATCGGCAGGTCGATGCCCGCGTGTTTCAGGCTATCGGCCCATTCGATGATCGGCTGTGCCTCGAATGCGAATTGAGTGGCGATGGCCATCTTCGCGTCCGTCCGTTCGGAAAACCCCTGCTTCCAGCGCAGCGCATCATCCACCCGCAGACGTGATCCATCGGTGTCGATGTCGCGGTTGCCCTCGGGGTGGCCCGCGATGTGCAGACGCTCAAACCCGTGTTTGTCAAACAGGCCCGTGTCCATCAGCTGCATGGAGTCGCTGAAATCGCCGTGGGGCGTTGTGACGCCGCCTGCCAACAGCAAGGCTTGGCGTACGTCAGCCTCGCCCTGATACATGGCGATCCAGTTTTCCAGCGTGGCACGATCCTTGATGATGCGGGCAGGGAAGTGCGGCATAACCTTGTAGCCGTCGGCATTGAGCCGCGCGGCGGTGGCGACCATGTCTTCGATCGGGGTGCCATCGATATGCGCGATATAGACCCGTGTTCCCTCGGGCAGCAGATCGCGGAAGTCTTCGACCTTTTCCGCCGTGCGGGGCATCACCTCGATCGAGTAGTCGCGCAAAAAGGAAGCGACCTCGGGGGTAGGCAGATCAGACACGGGGGCTTCTTTGCGCCGGAAGTTCAAAAGGGACATGAGCATTTCTTTCATGAGGGGATCAACTTTTGCACCGGCAACGGGCGGTCAGGCCCAGCCGTCATTGGCAATCAGCGTCTTGATGCGGTCACGGTCGAACTCTGCGTCGATGCGCGCGACCTCTGCATCGGCCACGGCGTCGGCTTCGCCGTCGACCGTATAGGGATCGGCCTTGCGCCATTCGGCCAGATAGGCATCGCTGTCATCCGCGCCGATTTTCATCGCGGCACGGTCGATGGCCTGTTCGAACCGTTCGGGCAGCGGACGCTTGGACCCGCGACGGCCTTTGCCGACGATGACCTGCGCAGGAATATCACGCCAATAGACGATGGTAACTTCGGGCATGATTGATTCCTCTGCTGTGCTTGTTTTTCTTAGCGGCTGTTGATCTGTCCCCGTCGCCGTTTTTCGACATTCAGAACGGCGTCTGCGACGTGGTCACATTACAGCGCGCAACCGCGACAGGCGAGGGGGGCGGGGCGTCATAATTCTCAAGATGGTTGTGAGGGCGACGATAAGCTTACGGTGCCGGATCTCTGGTTTCCCGCTTGCCCCTTGTCCGCAGAAACACTACCTTGGGGGCAACTCAATATGAAAGGCGCAATCATGGCGCCACAGCGTCCCAAAGGTGCGGGCGCGCTCGATGTACCGCCGGCTCTGAGCCCCGCGCCAGTTCCGCCCAGATCGACCGAACTTTATGCGGCCCTTGATCTGGGCACAAATAGTTGTCGCATGCTGATCGCACAGCCAAAAGGCAGCGGTTTCCATGTCGTCGATAGCTTCTCGAAGTCTGTCCAGCTTGGGGCAGGGCTTGAGAAAACCGGGCGATTGTCGCGCGGATCGATGACGCGTACCATTCAGGCATTGCGCATCTGCCAGCAAAAGCTGCGCCGCAACAAGGTGCGGCGGATGCGGCTTGTCGCGACCGAGGCATGCCGCCGTGCCGCCAACGGTGCGGAATTCATGCAGCGTATCCAGCGCGAGACAGGGCTCAAGCTTGATATTATCAAGCCCGAGGAAGAAGCGCAGCTTGCCGTGATTTCCTGCGCGCCGCTGGTAAACCGCAAGACCCACAACCTGCTGGTGGTGGACATTGGCGGCGGTTCGACCGAATTGGTCTGGATCGACATCTCGAAGGTGCCAAAGGCGGACCGTGCGCAATCCATCATGCGGCTGCATGGGGGCTTCCATCAGGCGAAAACGGACGTGCCCGCCGCGCGTGTGGTCGACTGGATCAGCGTGCCTCTGGGCGTGGCGACCTTGCGCGATCAATTCTCTGACGTGGAAGACGACGCCGCACGCTTTGCCTTGATGAGCTGGTTCTTCGAGGAGAACCTGACCGACTTCACCCCCTATCAGTCGATCCAGTCGCAGGACCATTTCCAGATTGTCGGCACCTCGGGCACGGTCACCACTGTTGCTGCCAGCCATTTGGGGCTAAAGCGCTACGACCGGACCAAGGTGGACGGGCTTCGCATGACCTCGGCGCAGATCGACAAGGTGATCCATTCCTATCTCGCGATGGGGCCGGGCGGGCGGCGTGCCGATCCGCGTATTGGGTTGGACCGTCAGGCGTTGATCATGTCGGGGGCCGCGATTTTGCAGGCGTTGATGCGGTGCTGGCCGACGGATAGATTAAGTGTTGCAGACCGTGGTCTGCGCGAGGGGCTGCTATATGCCCAGATGAGCGCGGATGGCGTTTTGGAAGAAGGATTAGGCTGATGGCGAAAACTCCGACAGGCAAGACGCCCACGGGCGGTGCGTCGGGCGGGAAGACCCCCACTGGCAAGAATACATCAGGGCGCGGCCAGCGTGACCTTAAGGTCAAGGTCAAGTCGGCCCGCGGGCGCAAGCTCAGCTCGACCCGTTGGTTGCAGCGCCAGTTGAACGATCCTTATGTCAAACGCGCCAACGCCGAAGGCTATCGCGGGCGCGCGGCATACAAGATCATGGAGCTGGACGACAAATACCGCTTTCTGGTGCCCGGTGCGCGTATCGTTGACCTAGGCGCGGCCCCTGGTGGCTGGTGTCAGGTCGCGGTCAAACGTTGCAATGTTCTGGGCGAGAAAAAGGGCAAGAATGTCGGGACCATTCTGGGGATCGACCTGCAAGAGATGGAGCCGATTGCAGGCTGCGAATTGCACCAGCTTGATTTCATGGAAGACGACGCGGACGAGATTGTTAAAGGCTGGCTGGGGGGCAAGGCCGATGTGGTGATGTCCGACATGGCGGCGTCAAGCTCGGGCCACAAACAGACCGACCACAACCGGATCATCGCGCTGTGCGAAGCCGCGGCCTATTTTGCTTTTGACGTACTTGAGGATGGCGGCACGTTTGTCGCGAAAGTGCTGGCCGGCGGGGCGGAGGGCGACTTGCAACAGCTCCTCAAACGTCGGTTTACCAAGGTCGCCAATATCAAACCCCCCGCCAGCCGGTCCGACAGTTCCGAGAAATTCGTGGTCGCCACCGGTTTCAAAGGGGCGCTACCCGAAGACCAGGAGAATCTGTAGGCCCCGCACCGCCTCAAGGCGCGCGGAATTATCAAATGTGATGCGGCAGTTAGACGACTGCCGCATTTTTTTGTGCGGCGGATGCGGTTGCTCTCTTACATATTCGTGAAATGGCCCTAAATTGGATCATCGCGCCGCGGCAAAGTTCAATTGCTGCGACAAGAAGCCCTCATAAATCCGTATTTTTCCATCGCAATTTGCGAAAAGAGGGCTGGTCGTTTTGGCGCGGCTCATGACATAGTTGCGGCCATGTCTTTGTTCCTGATTATAGCCCTCCCGTTTCTTGGCGCCTTGCTGCCCGGCCTGATGTATCAGGCAGGCCGTCAAAGCTGCTTTTTGGTGACCTTTCTGGTGACGGCCTGCGCCGCGATCGGCCTTGCGACACATGCACCGGCCGTTCTTGCAGGCGAGGTCGTGACCGCCAGCCTCTCGTGGCTGCCGCAGCTGGGGTTGAACGTGAACCTGTTCCTCGACCCGCTGGGGCTGATGTTCGCGGGTCTGATCCTTGGCATCGGGATGCTGATTATCCTTTATGCGCGGTTCTATCTGTCGCGTGACGACAATATGGGCGCGTTCTTTACCTATCTGCTGCTGTTCCAAGGTGCGATGGTCGGGATTGTTCTGTCGGATAACATCTTGATGTTGCTCATTTTCTGGGAGCTGACGTCGCTGTCGTCCTTCCTGCTGATCGGGTTCTGGAAGCATCTGCCCGAAGGGCGTCAGGGCGCGCGGATGGCGTTGACCGTGACGGGGATGGGCGGTCTGGCGATGATCGGTGGCATGCTGCTGTTGGGGCAGATCGTAGGCAGCTATGACCTGACCGTGATCCTCGAGAACCGCGAGCTTATCCAAGCGTCGCCGCTGTATCTGCCTGCGCTGATCCTGATCCTGCTGGGCTGTTTCACCAAATCCGCGCAGTTCCCTTTCCACTTCTGGCTGCCGCACGCGATGGCGGCCCCGACGCCGGTGTCGGCCTATCTGCACTCTGCCACGATGGTGAAGGCGGGGCTGTTCCTGATGGCGCGCATGTGGCCGGTGCTGTCGGGCACTGAAATCTGGATCGTGCTGGTCTGCTCTGCCGGGTTGATCACGATGGTGCTTGGCGCGCTAATCGCGATTTTCAAAAACGACCTCAAGGCGCTGCTGGCATTTTCCACCGTGTCGCATCTGGGGCTGATCACCTTCCTGCTGGGCACGGGCACCTCCTTTGGGGCGATGGCGGCGGTGTTCCACATTCTGAACCACGCGAGCTTTAAGGCGGCCTTGTTCATGAGCGCGGGCATCGTGGATCATGCGGTCCACACCCGCGATATGACCCGACTGGGGGGCTTGCGCCGTCTGATGCCGATCACCTTCGCGATTGCCACGTTGGCCGCATTGTCGATGGCGGGTATTCCACTGCTCAACGGGTTCCTGTCCAAAGAGATGATGCTGGAAGAGGCGCTGCACACCACGCTGTTCGGCTCGCCCTATCTGGTGGCGGCAGTGGCGACGCTCGGCGCGCTTTTCTCGGCCGCGTATAGCTTCCGGTTTATTGCGCATACCTTCTTGGGCAAAGAGCGGAACGATTACCCCGCCAAACCCCACGACCCCGAGTTTGGCCTGTGGATTTCCCCCGCCTTGCTGATCATCCCCGTGATCGTGATCGGTGTGGCACCGTTCCTGGCTGAACCCTTTGTGCGCACCGTGACCCAAGCTGTCATCGGCTCTGCCGCCGAGATGCCAAGCGCGCATATCAAGCTGTGGCACGGCTTCGTGCCCGCCCTCGGCATGTCGGCGATTGCTGTGGTGGGTGGTTTGCTGCTGCTCGCCGCCTTCGGCCCGCTGGCGCGTCTTTGGGCCGCCACACCGCGCCCCGAGGCCAAGGACATCTTTGACCGTATCATCGCCGCGGCCGTGGGTCTTGCCAGTCTGGTATCGGAGCGGCTGCACAACGGGTCCTTTACCCGCTACGCTGCCGTCTTCGTGACCGCCGTCGTCGCCATCGGGGCGCATGCGTGGTTTACCGGCACCGATGGCGCCCCCGCGCGCGCGATGCTGCCCATCACACCCGTCGGCTTTGCCGGTTGGCTGATGCTGATGATCGCGACGGGTTTCCTTGTGACGGTACATCGCAACCGTCTGGCGGTTCTGATCCTGATGGGGATCATCGGCTTGATGGTATCGGTCGGGTTCAACTATTTCTCGGCCCCGGATCTGGCGCTCACGCAGATCTCGGTCGAGGTGGTGACGATTGTCCTGTTGCTGCTGGCGCTCAACTTCATGCCCAACAGCACGCCTAAGGAAAGCACCATTCTGCACCGCAGCCGCGATATCGTGGTATCGGTCGTGGCAGGGCTGGCGGCAGCCGGCTTGATCTATTCGATCCTGATGTCGGATTTCCCGATTGCCTCTATCGCGGACTACCACCTTGCCAATTCCTACAAAGGCGGCGGCGGCACCAATGTGGTCAACGTGATCCTCGTGGATTTCCGCGGCTTCGACACCTTTGGCGAGATCATCGTTCTGGGGATCGCCGCGCTGGTGATCTATGCCCTGACAGAGGCGCTGATGTCCGGCCCTGTGCGCGCGCGTCTGCTGAACCGTGGCTATGAGGAAGAGCGCGCGGGCGATGCGCATCCGCTGATGATGGTGGTGCTGACACGCGTGTTGATGCCTGTCGTTCTGCTGGTCGGTGTCTATATCTTCCTGCGCGGTCACAACGAACCGGGCGGTGGTTTTGTCGCCGGTCTGGTGGTCGCGATCGCGGTCGTGATGCAATATATGGCCAGCGGCTTTGCCTGGGCGGACAAGCGCCAGCGCTATCATTACCACGGGATCATCGGGGCAGGGGTGCTTTGCGCTGGTCTGACCGGTATCGGTGCGTGGTTTGCCGGTGCGCCGTTCCTGTCCTCTGCCTTTGGCTACTTCCGCATCCCCCCGATGGAGAAATTCGAGCTCGCCACCGCTATGGGCTTTGACCTTGGGGTCTTCCTCGCTGTTGTCGGCGCGGTGATGCTGTCGCTGGAAAGTTTCTCGCGCTTGGGCCGTCGCGCCGGCATCGAGGAAAGCGAACATGCAATGGATATCGACCCGTCACGGGATGAACCGAAAACCGAGACGGAGACCTGATATGGAGCTTTTAGTCGCGTCCGCCATTGGCGTTCTCACTGCTGCCGGGATCTATTTGATCCTGCGCCTGCGTACCTTTCCCGTGATCATCGGCACCTCGCTGATCAGCTATGCGGTCAATGTGTTCCTGTTCGCCTCTGGGCGGCTGGCGTTGAACGCCCCGCCGATCCTGCGCGACGGGGTCGAGGTCTATACCGATCCGCTGCCCCAAGCGCTGGTGCTGACGGCGATCGTGATCTCCTTTGGGATGACAGCCGTGGTCGTGATGATCGCGGTCGGGTCCTACCTCAGCGCGGGCGATGATCTGGTCAACGAACCCGACACGCTGGCCAAGGCCGATACCGCAGAACCCTCCCCACGCGGAGGAGGCCCAGCATGACCCATTGGCTTATTCTTCCGATCGTTCTGCCAGCCATGCTGGCGGCGTTCATGGTGCTGGCCGCGCGCTATCACCTGCTGATCCAACGGGTGCTGTCCGTTACGGGCACACTGGGACTGCTGGCACTGGCGCTTGGGCTGTTCTGGCAAGCCTCCGACGGGACGGTCAGCCTGTACCAGCTTGGCAACTGGGCGGCACCTTTCGGTATCGTGCTGGTCGCGGATCGTCTGTCGACGCTCATGGTCCTGCTGACCTGTGTGCTGGCCGTGCCGGTGCTGCTTTATGCGATCGGGTCGGGCTGGGATAACCGCGGGCGGCATTTTCATCCGCTGTTCCAATTCCAGCTTATGGGCATTCTCGGGGCCTTCCTGACCGGTGACGCCTTCAACCTGTTTGTTTTCTTCGAAGTGTTGTTGATCGCCTCTTACGGGTTGATGATCCACGCGGGCGGGCAACGGCGTCTGCGCGCGGGGACGCAATATGTGCTGTATAACCTGCTGGGCTCGACCCTGTTCCTCTTTGCCCTTGGTACGATCTATGCCGAGACAGGCACGCTGAACATGGCCGATCTGGCGATGCGTGTGGCGACGTTGGATGCGGGCGATGGTGCGGGTATTCGCGTCGCGGCGGTGCTGTTGTTGCTGGTCTTTGCGGTCAAGGCCGCGATCCTGCCGCTGCATTTCTGGCTGCCCGCCAGCTATAGCGAGGCACCGGCCCCCGTGGCTGCGCTGTTCGCGATCATGACCAAGGTCGGGGCCTATTGTATCATCCGTTTCTACACGCTGGTTTTCCCCCCCGATCTTGAGATCACGCAGGGGCTGTTTGATGTCTGGCTGATGCCTGCCGCGTTGCTGACCGTCGCACTTGGTATGGCGGGCGTGTTGGGGGCCAAAAGAGCCGACCGCATGGTCGCGTTCTCGGTGATCGGGTCGATGGGCATGCTGCTGGCTGCCGTGTCGGTCTTTACCCCCGCCGGAATTTCCGCCGCCCTTTATTATGCGATCCATTCCACCTTTGCCGCCGCAGCATTGTTCTTGCTGATCGACGTGATCCGCACCCGTCGCGGCACGGCCGAGGTGTCCTTTGTCGATGCGCCGCCGCTGGCAGGTGGGGCGCTTGTCGCGGGTATGTTCTTTGTCGCGGCGATTGCCATGACCGGTCTGCCGCCGCTCTCGGGCTTTCTGGGCAAACTGCTGATCCTTGACGCGGCACGCAGCGCTGACCTGATGTGGTGGGTCTGGGGTGTGATCCTTGTCGGGTCGCTGATCGCGGTTGTTGGTTTCTCCCGCGCGGGGAGCCAGATTTTCTGGAAAGCGCACCAGTCCGCCCCAGAACCTGCCGAGGGTGATGAGGCGCCGGTTGTTGCCGAGGGGCAGGGCGTCTTGCCGATGGTGGCCATTGGCGGGTTGCTCGCCCTGCTTGTCGCGCTGACCGTTGCGGCGGGGCCCATGACCCGCGTGCTGAATGCGACCGCTGCCCAGTTGTTTAGCCCCGAACGCTATCTTGCGGTGGTCCTGACCACGCCGGGTAAAGAGATCACGGACCATCACGCAGAGGATGACCACGGCGATGCCGAAGGATCAGCCGATGCGACAGAGGACCACGGCGCAGAGGATGCCGCCGCACCAGAAAAGGATCACTGATATGTTGTCCCGACTGCTTCCGCACCCGATGCTGACGGCGATCCTCGCGATTGCCTGGTGTCTGCTGGTCAATGAAATCAAGCTTGGCACAATTGTCTTTGGTGTCATTCTGGGGCTGCTGATCCCGATTGCCACCGCGGCCTATTGGCCTGACCGCCCGCCGGTCGCGAAACCGGTCAAGCTTCTGGGCTATCTGATCATGGTCATGTGGGATATTCTGGTCGCCAACGTCGTGGTCGCGATGATCGTCCTGTTCAAGTCCAACAAGAACATGCGCCCCGCCTGGGTCGTCATCCCGCTAGAGCTGCGCACTCCCGAGGCGATCACCCTGCTGGCGGGAACAATCACCCTGACGCCCGGAACAGTGTCGGCGGATGTGTCCGAAGACGGGAAAGCCTTGCTGGTCCATGCGCTGGATGCAGAAAACCCCGACGAGGTGCGTGACGATATCAAACAGCGCTACGAGCGTCGCCTGAAGGAGATTTTCGAATGATTCTGATTGCATTGAATATCGCCTTTGTCGCTGTCGCGGTCTCGCAGCTTCTGGCGATGCTGCGGTTGTTGAAAGGCCCCAATACCGGCGACCGTATCCTGTCGCTGGATACGATGGTGGTGAATGCGATTGCCCTGATCATCCTGCTGGGGATGCGTTTGGGCACCGACATCTATTTTGAAAGTGCGATGATCTTTGCCATGCTTGGCTTTGTGTCGACCGTGGCCATCGCGCGCTTTGTACTGCGAGGTGATATCATTGAGTGATCTACCGCTAATCCCCGAAATCATCATCTCGGCCCTGCTGATCGTGGGCGGGTTCTTTACCCTTGTCGGTTCCATCGGTCTGATCAAGCTCGACAACTGCATGTCCCGTCTGCACGCGCCGACCAAAGCATCGACACTAGGCGTGGGGTCGCTGCTGATGGCGGCGATGATCTATTCCTTCGCCTCCGGCACAGGGTCCCTGCACGAGATTCTGGTAATGGCATTCTTGTTCGTCACAGCCCCCATCACCGGCAATTTCATCGCCAAGGTGAATTTGCACAGGCTGCATCAGACCAAGGATATGCCGCCAGCGCCCAGTGATCACGTCTGGGGCACATACTCCGATAAATAAGCCAAACCCGCGCATCAAAGCGCGGGTTTTTTCTTGGGCGCGAGGTAGGTCGGGCAGGGAGTCTGACGGCGGATCAAAGAAAATTTCAATTTTCCTGCCGATCCATGCAAAACCCCGCTTGACGCCATCGCGAGCAAACCCTATCACCACCAAACGCTTCGACGGCAACGACGAAGTACGCAGTGGGCGGTTGTAGCTCAGTTGGTTAGAGTACCGGCCTGTCACGCCGGGGGTCGCGGGTTCGAGCCCCGTCAACCGCGCCACTTCTCCCTTTTTAGATTTATGATTTACCTCGTCCTAAAAAGGGAAAAGCGGGCCGTTAGGCCCGCCCGTTTGCTTACGTCATCGCATCCAGAATACGTGCCCAGCTTCGGATTCCCTTGTGGAAGCTTTCGAGGTCGTATTTCTCGTTCGGGGAGTGGATGGCGTCGTCGTCTTTGCCGAATCCGATCAGCACCGGTGTGGTATCCAGAATTTTCTGGAAATGCCCCGCAATGGGAATCGATCCGCCACAGCCGACATAGGCGGCGGGAACGTTCCATTCATCGGTCAGCGCTTTGCGGGCATCTTCGAATGCGGGGGCAGTGGTCTCGAAGACCGATCCTTGGCTCGACCCGTGGGCGTGGAACGTCGCTTCGCAGTCCTCGGGCATCATTTCGGTTACCATCTTGCGAAAGCTTTCGCGGATGACGTGAGGGTCCTGGGTGCCCACCAGACGGAAGCTGATCTTGGCGTGGGCCTGCGAGGGCAGCACGGTCTTGAAACCGGCACCTGTGTATCCGCTCCACATGCCGTTGACCTCGCAAGTGGGGCGCGACCAGATCATCTCGATCGGCATGCGGTCCTGTTCGCCGGCGGGTTTCGACAGGCCCACATCGCCAAGGAAACTGTCATGATCAAAGGCAAGCCCTTGCCACTGCGCCTGAATATCGTCGGGCAGTTCTGGCACGCCGTCATAGAAACCGGGCACCGTGATGCGGCCCGTGTCATCGTGCAGGGAGGCAATGACCTTGGACAGGACGCGCGCGGGGTTCATCGACACGCCGCCGTACATGCCAGAGTGCAGGTCAAGATCGGGGCCGGTGACGGTGACCTCTTCGCCCATCAAACCGCGCAGCATCGTCACGATCGACGGCACCTTGGACTGGAACATGCCCGTGTCGCAGATCATCGCGTAATCGGCGCGTAGCTCGTCGGCATTCTCTTCCATAAAGGGCACCAGCGACGGGGAGCCTGATTCTTCCTCGCCCTCGAAGAAGAAGGTCATACGGCAGGGGAAATCGCCCTTGACCGCTTTCCACGCGCGCAGCGCCTCGACAAAGGTCATCAGCTGGCCCTTGTCATCTGCAGCACCGCGCCCACGGATCACGCGGCCTTTTGCGGTGTCCTCGACCGCGGGGTCAAAGGGATCGCGGTGCCACAGGTTCAGCGGATCGACAGGCTGGACGTCATAGTGACCGTAGAACAGGATATGCGGCTTGTCGGCGGGGCCGTCCACATGGCCCACCACCATCGGGTGACCGGGGGTGGGGCGTTTGGTGGTCTTGATGCCGATGCTGTTCAGATCCTCGACCAGCCAATCGGCGGCGCGGTCGCAGTCTTCCTTGAACGCGGGGTCAGTCGAGATGGAGGGGATGCGCAGCAGATCGAGCAGCCGGTCGGTGGCCGCATCCAGATCATGATCGATCCGTGCCAATACGTCGGGTAGGGACATGGGGGTAAACCTTTCTGTCAGGGTGAAGATTGCCGCGACCGTATCAGCGCGCTTGGCCGTGTCCAGTGGTCCGCCCGAGGTGGCCGCAGCTTGCGCGCCATACAGCGTGAGAATCGCTTGAAAAACATGCCTTTGACCCAAGCGGGACAGCGTGCAGGTTTCCGATGCGCGACATCCGACCGCGATGCGATGCGCCCCGGGGCGGCACCTGCGACAATCGGTTCCTATTAAGGCATTGAATTGAATGGCTCTAAACTATATTCATTCTAAAGCACGAATATGGCGAATGATCCGGTTGCCTTTGCTGGTCCCGCCACCGACGAAGGAGCAAGGCGCAATGGACTATACCAAACAGCTTGATCAGGCGATTGACCGGCTGCACGAGGAAGGTCGCTACCGCACCTTCATCGACATTGAACGCCGCAATGGTCAATTCCCCCACGCTGTCTGGACCCAACCCGACGGGCAAGAGAAGAATATCACCGTCTGGTGCGGGAATGATTACCTCGGGATGGGGCAAAACCCTGTCGTTCTGGCCGCGATGCACGAAGCACTTGATGCGACAGGTGCAGGGTCGGGCGGGACGCGCAATATCTCGGGCACCACGATTTACCACAAACGTCTCGAGGAAGAGCTGTCGGACCTGCACGGCAAGGAAGCCGCCTTGCTGTTCACCAGTGCCTATATCGCCAATGACGCGACGCTCAGCACGCTGCCCAAGTTGTTTCCCGGCCTGATCATCTATTCCGACGAGCTGAACCACGCGTCGATGATCGAAGGGGTCCGCCGCAATGGCGGGGCCAAGCGTATCTTCCGCCATAACGACGTGGACCACCTGCGCGCGCTTATGGCCGCTGATGATCCCGCCGCACCCAAGCTGATCGCCTTTGAATCTATTTACTCGATGGATGGCGATTTCGGCCCGATCGAGGCGATTTGTGACATTGCGGATGAATTCGGCGCGCTGACCTATATCGACGAGGTCCACGCCGTGGGGATGTACGGCCCGCGTGGGGCAGGGGTTGCCGAGCGTGATCGCCTGATGCACCGGCTGGATATCATCAACGGAACGCTGGCCAAGGCCTACGGCGTGATGGGGGGCTATATCGCGGCCTCGGCCAAGATGTGCGATGCCATCCGGTCTTATGCGCCGGGTTTCATCTTTACCACATCGCTGCCGCCAGCGGTTGCCGCCGGTGCTGCGGCTTCGGTCGCCTACCTCAAGACCGCGCCCGAATTGCGCGAGAAGCACCAGCAGCAAGCCAAAGTGCTGAAACTGCGGCTCAAGGGATTGGGTCTGCCGATTATTGATCACGGCAGCCATATCGTCCCTGTGATTGTCGGAAACCCCGTACACACCAAGATTCTGTCGGATCGCCTGCTGGAGGATCACGGCATCTATGTGCAGCCGATCAACTTCCCCACCGTGCCCCGCGGGACAGAGCGTTTGCGCTTTACCCCGTCGCCCGTCCATGGCCCGCTGGAAATCGAAGGGCTGGTCCACGCGATGGACGCTTTGTGGTCCCATTGTGCGCTGAATCGTGCCGAAATGGCGGGGTGACCCCGAATATTTCGTATAGTCCGTTGATTTATGCTACCGATATCGAAAGAAAAGCTTAATCTCGAATCAACATGTTGTTTCGATTAAGGGCAGCGGGCATAGCTACGGGACATTTTTATGATTGGGCGGTGGTCTTCCAAGTCGGCAGATAACGAGCAAGTTGAAGCCAAAGGTTTCGACGCGTTCGACTTGCGCCTTGGTGACCTGATGCGCGGTGAACGCGCGACGCTTGGTAAATCGCTGCTGGATGTCCAACGCGAGCTTCGGATCAAGGCATCCTACATTGCCGCGATCGAAAACGCCGACCCGGAAGCCTTTGATACACCTGGATTTATTGCCGGTTACGTGCGGTCTTATGCGCGCTATCTGAACATGGACCCGGACAAGGCGTTCGCGGCCTTCTGCGCTGAATCCGGTTTTGCCGTGGCGCATGGCATGTCCTCTAAAGCGTCCGTCGTCAAAAAGCCCACCCGCGAAGAGCGTATGACCCGCAATGGCGAGAGCGATATCTTTGCCCGCCCTGCGACGCCCTTCACCCCCGTCGGTGATTCCCTTCTGGCGCGAATAGAGCCCGGTGCTTTGGGCTCGCTGCTGGTGCTCGTCGCTTTGATCGGCGGGATTGGCTATGGCGGGTGGAGCGTTCTGAAAGAAGTGCAGCGCGTGCAGGTCTCTCCGGTGGATGAAACCCCTGTTGTGCTGTCTGACCTCGATCCGCTGCAAGGCGCGCTTGCCTCTGCCCCCGAAACGACAGAAGACCCCGATGCGCCGACCGCGATGGCTGTGCCACGTTCCGACGCGCTGGACCGGCTTTATCGTCCTGCCGCACTGGATGTGCCTGTTCTGGTCGCGCGGGATGCGCCGATTTCCTCGATTGATCCGCGCAGTATCGGCAGCTTTGCCTCGACCTCGCCTTCGCCTTCCGTCGGGGATGCGCTGCGCACCGCTGAAAACACCGTGGTCCAACGGGATACGCTCGATGTGTTGCCGGGTGCCGTGCCGCAGGTGGTCGAAGGGCCCGCGCCGCAGCTGCGTATGGTTGCAGCCTATCCGTCCTGGGTGCGTGTACGCGCCGCAGATGGCAAGGTTATCTTTGAAGGCATCATGAACAAGGGCGACAGCTGGGATATCCCCGCGACTGAAGAGCCCCCGACGCTGCGCACCGGCGAATCCGGCGCGCTGTATTTCGCGATGGACGGACAATACTTCGGGCCTGTTGGCGATCGTGGGGCTGTGACGTCGAACCTGCCGCTGCACCGTCAGGCGCTGGCGGAGCTTTACGAGCCGGCCGTACTGGAAGAGAATTCCGCGCTCGCGACAATGGTGGCCGAGCTGAAGAATGCGGCGACTTCACCGACGGAATAAGCCGGATACCATTGCAACAACGCGACGGGCTGAATAGGTGTAGGGCGAACCGAACCTGACAGACCCTTCGACTGTTTCATTGCCAAAGGTAGCTTTGCATGTCCCTCAATCACATTCGCCCGTGGCGCAACATTTACCGCCGGAAGTCCCGTCAGATCATGGTGGGGAATGTGCCGGTCGGGGGCGATGCGCCGATCACGGTGCAGACGATGACGAACACGCTGACCACGGATGTCAAAGCGACCATCGCGCAGATTCAGGCCGCTGCCGATGTGGGGGCCGATATCGTGCGTGTGTCGGTGCCGGATGTCGAAAGCTCCAAGGCGCTGAAAGAGATCGTGCGCGAGGTATCGGTGCCGATCGTGGCTGATATCCATTTCCACTACAAACGCGGAATCGAAGCCGCCGAGGCGGGGGCCGCCTGTCTGCGGATCAACCCGGGCAATATCGGCGACGAAAAGCGCGTCAAAGAGGTGATCAAAGCCGCGCGGGACAATAATTGTTCGATCCGCATCGGCGTCAACGCAGGGTCGCTGGAACGTCACCTGCTTGAGAAATACGGCGAGCCATGCCCCGATGCGATGGTCGAAAGCGGGATGGATCACATCAAGATCCTGCAAGACAATGATTTCCACGAATTCAAGATCAGCTGCAAAGCCTCTGACGTCTTTATGGCCGCCGCTGCCTACCAGCAGTTGGCCGAGGCGACGGATGCTCCGATCCACCTTGGCATCACCGAGGCGGGGGGGCTGACCTCTGGCACGATCAAATCGGCCATTGGCCTGGGCAATCTATTGTGGATGGGCATCGGTGACACGATCCGTGTGTCCCTGTCTGCGGACCCTGTGGAAGAGGTCAAGGTCGGCTACGAGATTCTGAAATCCCTTGGCCTGCGTCACCGTGGTGTGAACATCATCAGCTGCCCTAGCTGCGCGCGGCAGGGCTTTGACGTGATCAAGACCGTCGAGGCGCTGGAACAACGGTTGGAGCATATCAAAACCCCGATGAGCCTGAGCATCATCGGCTGCGTCGTCAATGGCCCCGGTGAGGCGCTGATGACGGATGTGGGCTTTACCGGCGGGGGCAACGGGTCGGGCATGGTCTATCTTGCGGGCAAACAAAGCCACAAGCTGGGCAATGACGCGATGATCGATCACATTGTCGAACAGGTCGAAGCCCGCGCCGCCGCCATCGAAGCAGAGACCCGAGCGGCAGAGCAAGCAGCCGAGTGACTTTGCCCCAAGCGGCGCATTTGCCATCGACAGATATTTGCGTATTCCATATCAATAGATATGCCTGATCACGCCGCCAAGACCCCGACGTACGCCGAGTTTTTCTGCGGCGGTGGCATGGTGCGCGCGGCCCTGCAGGACCGGTGGGATTGCGTGCTGGCCAACGATATCGACGCGATGAAATGCAAGGTCTATGCCCAGAATTGGGGGCAGGCGGCATTGCATCAGGGCGATATCGCGGCCATGCCCGATGACCTTCTGACGCGTCAGATCGATATGTATTGGGCGTCGAGCCCTTGTCAGGATTTCAGTCTTGCGGGCAAGGGGCGGGGCTTGGGCGGCGCGCGCAGCGGTGTCTTTGCCCATTGGGCCGACAAGATCGCCACGGCCATAAAAGCAGGATTTGCGCCGCGTATCATCGCCTTTGAAAACGTCGTCGGGTTGGTGTCGCGCAATAGTGGGGCGGATATGAACACCGTACTCGCGACCTTTGTGCGGCTTGGCTATAAGGTCGGCGCGCTCGAGATCGACGCGCGGCGTTTCCTGCCGCAAAGCCGGCCGCGTCTGTTCGTTGTGTGCGTGCGCGAGGATATCGACATCTCGGGGCTGACGGTGCCAAAACCGTCCCATGTCTTTCACGGCAAGAAGCTGCAAAAATTTCTCGCCTCCGCCGCACGGCCGGTCCGATCCAACTGGGTCTGGTGGAAATTGGGGGATGCCCCCGCCGACGAACAGGCGCTTGAGCGTGTGCTTGAACGGCGTGCCACCATGCCGTGGTTCAGTGCCGCGGATACCGACCGTCTGCTGACGCTGATGTCGCCCCCCAGCCTTGAACGGCTGCGCGTGGCGCGCAAGGCGGGGCGCACCGTGGTTGGCACAATCTATAAACGCGGGCGCCCCGATGCGGATGGGAATGTCCGCCAACGGGCAGAGCTGCGCACCGACGGGATTGCGGGCTGCTTGCGGACCCCTGCGGGTGGGTCCTCGCGGCAGATCCTGATGTTTATCAAGGGCAACCAGACCAAGGCCCGGCTTGTTTCCTCGCGCGAGGTGGCGCGGCTGATGGGGTTGCCGGACAGCTACAAGATGCCCGACACCTACAACAACGCCTACCGCGTGGCGGGGGATGGGGTCGCCGTGCCTGTCGTGCGCTATCTCGACGAGGTGTTGTTCGCGCCCCTGCTTGAGCGTCAGTCATTGGGTGCAGTCGCGTGAACGCGGCGCAGGCGTTTCGGGGAAAGGCACTGGCGGCGCTGACCAATCAGATCGGCGTCTATGCGCTGTGCGATCTGGACGGCAACCCGATTTATGTGGGCCAGTCTGTTGATGGTATCCGCACGCGGGTGCGCCGGCATCTGACATCGGCGCGGTCCGACGTGATTGCCAATCGTCAGATCGACGTGTGGGAGATCGCCTTTGTCTGGGCCTGGCCGGTGGCGACAAAGGCAGAGGTAGAACCGCTGGAACGCGCGATCTTTGCCCATTACGACGCTGAATTGCCGTTGATGAACGGCAAGGCGATGGTGGCAGATGCACCGCTGTTCGACTGGCCGGAAAAGCAGATGGTGCAGGTCATCGATGAAGAGGAACGACAGTCGCGTCTGACCCCGTCAAACCGGCTACCGCGCCAGATCAAGCAGTATGACTTGCTGGTCGATTATATCCTCAACGTGAAAGAGGCCCCGCATCTCAAGCGATCGCTTGATGCGCATTTCAAACGCATGGTGCGCTATCATCAGCGGTTTCTCTAGGCGCTACGGAGCCAGATACCGCCGCAGCACGATGTCGGGCATATGGCCACGCAAGATGCGGTCTGCCATCACGTAGAAGGGAGGCTCGGTCATGCCAAGCTGTGCGGCAAGGGCGGCGCTGGCAGGATCAGACATCATGTGGTGCGTGAAGGTGATGTTATATGTATCTGTTATTGCTTCTAATTTCGCCAGCGCGCGATCACAGTCTGGGCAATCGTCGCCGGTAAACAACGCAATCGGCGCGCCGGCTAATATTTGATCTGTCAGGGATGCGATAAGCGCGAGATCCGCCTGCGCCTTCTCTTGATAGGCTTCGGCAGCATAGTTGCGGGGGGCCACAGCGGGTGCTGCAAGCTCGGGCTCTGCCAGCAGCAACGCCCGCACTTCTTCCCCCAAGACGCGCCGTTCTGCATGTGTTAACGCGCCAAAGTCGGTCTGCGCGGCCACCGGGAAGGCCGCCACGCAACAGGCAAAGGCCAAGCGCATCTTAGCCGCGTTTTTCTTCCAGAATGGCTTTCATCTGGTCGTAAGGCAGATAGCCGCGCAGCAGTTCGTCCTGCATCACAAAGGTCGGTGTGCCGGAAATCTGCAGCGTTTGTGCCAGCGCGCGGGTCTTTTCGATCTCGGCGGTGACTTCGGCACTGTCCATCTTTTCCTGAATGGCCTCGGCATCCAGATCGAAGCTGCTGGCCAAGCGTCCCAGCGACGTCGGGGTGATGTCGCCGTTAAAGCTCATCAAGGCATCATGCACGGATTTATAGGCCTCGTCCCCGGCAACGATCTTGGTCGCGATTGCAAAGCGCGAGGCGACTATGGATTGTTCGCCCAGGATCGGCAGCTCTTTCACGATAAAGCGGATATTGCCGTCGCCATTGACCAGCTTTTCAACCTCGGAGAACGCTTTTTTGCAGTAGCCGCAGCGGTAGTCCATAAACTCTACGATGGTCATGTCGCCTTCGGGATTGCCCCCGACATAGGAATAGCCGTCGTCAAAGATCGCGGCCGCATTGTCGGACACCAGCGTGAAATCCGCCTGCGCCTGTGCTTCGGCCTGACGGGCCTGCAGCTGGTTCACCGCTTCCATGATCACTTCGGGGTTTTCCATCAGATAGGCGCGGACCTCGGCGCGGAATTGCGCGCGTTCGGCATCGGTCAGTTCGGTCAGGTCCATCGCATGGGCGGGGGCTGTCAGGGAAAGGGCCACTAGGGCGGGGGCGATCAGCTTTTTCATCAGGGTCACTCGCTTGTTGTTGCGCAGGGGTGCAGGCACCGGTTGCAAGGGTGGTGCGCGATTTTGCCAGCGCGCACAAGGGTTGACGGCACCGGCGGGGTGCGGTGAAAGGTTCGGGCTCAACAGTAGGATCAAGCCCATGCGCATTTCAACCCGATCTCAGGTCGATCCCTTTATCGTGATGGATGTGATGCAGGCCGCCGCCGCCGCCGAGGCGGAGGGCCGCCACATCATCCATATGGAGGTCGGCCAACCCGGCACGGGCGCGCCCAAAGGGGCCAGCACCGCATTGACCGCCGCGATGGAGCAGGGCGCGCTTGGTTATACCGTCGCATTGGGGCTGCCTGCGCTGCGCCAGCGGATCGCGCGGATGTACGGGGAGTGGTACAATGTCGATCTGGACCCGAACCGCGTGGTCATCACCTCTGGCTCTTCGGGCGGGTTCATCCTGACGTTTACCTCGCTTTTTGACACCGGGGACCGTGTGGGCATCGGGGCACCGGGGTATCCCAGCTACCGCCAGATCCTCAAGGCGCTGGACCTTGCCCCCATCGATCTGCCCACCTCGCTTGAAAACCGCTTGCAGCCGGTGCCTGCGGATTTCGCAGGCATAGACCTGCAGGGGCTGCTGGTCGCGTCGCCGGGCAATCCGACGGGCACGATGCTGGATCACGCTGCCATGTCCGCGCTGATCGACGCGACGCAAGCGCAGGGGGCATCCTTCATCTCGGACGAGATTTACCACGGCATCGAATACGAGAAAAAGGCCGTGACCGCGCTTGAGATCACCGATGATGTCTATGTCATCAATTCGTTTTCCAAGTATTTCTCTATGACCGGTTGGCGTGTCGGCTGGATGGTTGTGCCAGAGGATCACGTGCGGGTGGTCGAACGGATCGCGCAAAACATGTTCATCTGCGCCCCCCACGCCAGTCAGGTCGCCGCGCTTGCCGCGATGGATTGCACCGATGAGCTTGAGGCGAATATGGATGTCTACCGCGCCAACCGCGCGATGATGATCACCGGCCTGCGCGAGGCGGGATTTACCCGTTTCGCGCCCCCCGACGGGGCCTTCTATGTCTACGCTGATGTGTCCGAGCTGACGGATGACAGCCGCGCATTGGCGCGCGATATTCTGGACAAGGCGGGTGTGGCCGTGACCCCGGGGCTCGATTTCGATCCGGTGCGCGGGCATCACTGGCTGCGGTTTTCCTATGCGCGCAGCACCCAGGATATTGCCGAGGGGCTGGGGCGGCTCAAGACCTATATGGCGGGCCGCTGAAAGGCTGGCTCGGGTTGCGGCGGGGTGCTATACCTGCCGCAACCACCCCGAGCAGAACGGTGACAGGCATGCGTATTCTTCCCATTATCGCAACGGTTTGCGCGCTGTCTTTGCCAGCGTCCGCGCAGGATCTGACCGCGCTGGCGCGCGTGGACCCTACCAAAAGCGCCATCTCGGATGGTTGGTTCGGGGGCACGACGCTGACGCTTGGGCTGAGCCAAGGGGTGCCGTTTCGGGTGTTCTTGCTGGATGATCCGGCGCGGCTGGTGGTCGATTTCCGCGAGGCCGACTGGAGCGGTGTGAACACCAAAGACCTGCTGCCTGAACCCGGGCGGATTACCGGTCTGCGCTTTGGCCCGTTCCAACCCGGTTGGTCGCGGCTTGTCGCGGATCTGGCCGAACCGATGATCCCGCGCGAGATCGGGATGCCTGTCAACAAGGGGTCCGGTCACGCCACGCTTGAAATCGCCTTGAAATCCGCCACCCCCGAGGAGTTTGCCGCCGCCGCCGGTGCGCCGGTCGATCCGGCGTGGACCATGGCGCTGGCCGCACCGCCCAAGGCAGTTGCCGACCTAAAAGCGGTACCGTTTCGCGTGGTGCTGGACCCCGGTCACGGGGGCGTTGATCCGGGGGCAGAGACCGACGGTATCCTGGAAAAAGACCTGATGCTGTCCTTTGCCCAAGCGCTGCGCGATACATTGGTGCGCGACGGGGTCGATGTGGTGATGACCCGTGACACGGATCATTTTGTCGCGCTCGAAACCCGCGTCGCCATTGCGCATCAGGCCGAAGGCGATCTGTTTATCTCTCTCCACGCGGACAGTTTGCAGCACGGCGGCGCAAAGGGGGCGACGGTCTATACGCTGTCGGACGACGCCAGCGATACTGCCACCGACCATCTGGCCGCACGCCACAACCGCGCCGATATTATCGCAGGGGCCGATCTGACCGGATCGGATGACGAGGTCGCCAGCGTGCTGCTTGATCTTGCCCGCCAAGAGACAGAGCCACGGTCGGTTGCCGCCGCTAAAGTGCTGGTTGAAGGGATGAAAGCCGCCGGCGGGCCGATGAACCGCCACCCGCTGCGCAACGCGGGCTTTTCGGTGTTGAAATCGGCTGACATCCCCTCGGTTCTGATCGAAATCGGGTTCCTCAGCTCGAAGCGTGATCTTGCCAATCTGCGAGACCCGATCTGGCGGGCGGTCATGGTGTCGGCGATTGCGGATTCCATCGCCAAATGGCGCGACGCGGATGCCGCGCTCAAGCCCTTGATTCGCCAGTAAACCGCACCCGAACGCCCCTCTAGGTGTTGCGCGGGTTACCGCACAGGGCCACTGCATCGTGTTTTGACGATTCCCGCAGGGTTGCGTATAGACGGGTCACCAACCCTCCTTGCAAGGAATTGCCAGCCGTGTTTCGTTTGATCCTGTCTTTCTTCGGGGGTATTTTTACCACCCTCACCATGAGCATCGGTATGGTCGCGCTGACCATCGGCGCGGTGTTCTGGATGTATGGCCGCGATCTGCCCAGCCACGAATCCCTTGCGCAATACACGCCCCCGACGATCAGCCGGATTTATTCGGGGCAGGGGCGGCTGATTGATGAATTCGCCAAGGAACGCCGCCTGTTCGCGCCGGCCAACACGATCCCGCCGCTGATCAAGCAGGCGTTTATCTCGGCCGAGGACAAGAACTTTTATACTCACGAAGGCTATGACCTGCGCGGCATCGGGGCAGCGGCCGTAGATGCGGTGCGCACAAGGGGCAAGGACGTTCGCGGTGCATCGACCATCACGCAGCAGGTGATGAAGAACTTTCTTCTGTCCGGCGACCGTCGGGCCGAACGCAAGATCAAGGAAATCATCCTCGCCGCACGGCTTGAGGAAACGCTGCCCAAGGAAAAGATCCTTGAACTTTATCTGAACGAGATCTTCTTGGGCCAGAACTCCTACGGTGTGGCCGCCGCGTCGCAGACCTATTTCAACAAGACATTGGGGGAGCTGGCCCCACACGAGGCTGCGTTCCTTGCCTCGCTGCCCAAAGCGCCGTCTGACTATCATCCTGTGCGCCGCAAGGACCGGTTGCTGTCACGCCGGAACTTCGTGCTGCGCGAGATGAAGGAAAACGGCTATATCACCCCCGCCGTCTACGAGACCGAGGTCGCACAGCCCTTGCGATCGGTGCAAAACGGGGACTTTGAAAGCTTCAAGGCCGAACTGCCGCCACGCGATTACTTTACCGATGAAATCCGCCGCCAGCTGTCCGAGAACTTCGGCGAGGGCGAATTCTTTACCGGCGGTCTGACCGTGCGTGCCACCATCGACAACGAGATGCAGCCCATTGCCGCACAATCCTTGCAGCAGCAGCTTGAGGAATATGACCGCGGTATCGGTATCTACCGCGGCACCGGCAAGAAGATCGCGCCCGAAAAGCTGACCACCGAGGCGGATTGGCGCGAAGCGCTGTCGGACACCCGTGTGCCACGTGACGTTGATCTGGAAAACCCGTGGTATCCCGCCGTGGTGCTGAGCCTGACCAATGACGCCGCCCGCATCGGGATCGAAGGCGTGGACGAGGACGCAGACGGTCATTTCATCCCCGCCAAGGATGTCCAATGGGCGCGCAAACGTCTTGAGAATGGCAAGCTCGGCAACCGCGCCCAAGTGCCCGCTGACCTGCTTGAGGTCGGCGACGTGGTGCTGGTGCGCCGCATGACGGCGGATAGTGACGGGTCGTTCATCCGCTGGACCCTGCGTCAGATCCCGGAAGTGCAGGGCGGCTTTGTCGCGATGGACGTGAACACAGGGCGCGTGATCGCAATGCAGGGCGGTTTCTCCTATCAGGCGTCGGTGTTCAACCGTGCGACGCAGGCGAAACGCCAGCCGGGGTCGAGCTTCAAGCCCTTTGTCTATGCCGCGGCATTGGACAGCGGCTATACCCCTGCGACCATCGTTGTGGATGCCCCGATCGAGATCAACACACCCCAAGGCATGTGGCGGCCACGAAACTCGTCGAACAAGTTCTACGGGCCGACGCCCCTGCGGACGGGTATCGAACAGTCGCGGAACCTCATGACCATCCGTCTGGCGCAAGAGGTCGGAATGAACACCGTTGGCGATTATGCCGAACGGTTCGGAGTTTATGACAACCTGTCGCCGGTACTGGCCAACGCGCTTGGCTCGCAGGAAACCACGCTCTACCAGATGGTGTCGGCCTATGCGATGTTCGCCAATGGTGGCGAGCGGGTGCAGCCGACGCTGGTGGACCGTGTGCAGGACCGCTACGGCCGCACTGTCTACAAACACGACCAACGCATCTGTAACGATTGCCAGCTTGAAACGCTGGCCCCCGGTGTGGGGCCGCGCATCATCTCGAACCGTGAACGGGTGATGGACCCGATCACGGCCTATCAGCTGACATCGATGATGAAGGGCGTCGTGGATCGCGGTACGGCGCGTGGGGCGGTGAACCTGCCCGTGCCAATCGCGGGCAAGACCGGCACCACCAACGATGCCAAAGACGTCTGGTTCGTCGGCTTCTCAAGCAACATCGTGGCGGGCTGCTATATCGGTTTTGACAACCCGCGCTCGCTGGGGCGTCGTGCCTATGGGGCGGGGATGTGTGGCCCTGTGTTCCAGCGGTTCATGAGCGAAGCAATCAAGAAATACGGCGGCGGCCCTTTCGAAGTGCCCCCCGGCGGTCACTTCATCAAGATCGACCGCTTCACCGGTGCACGTCTGTCTGACAGCGCCGCAGGTAACAACGTTGTGGCCGAATACTTCCGTGACGGCGAAGAGCCGCTGTTCGGGATCACCTTTGATGGTGGCTTTGCGATGGGTGCGGATCTGCCGCTGGTCGAGGAAGCCGGCGGCGGCGCGCGCGAGGTCACGACCTCTACCGGTAAAAAGGCGCGTGTCGGGCCCAAGGCAAGCTTTGGCAGCATCAACTCCGGCGGGTTGTACTAGGCCCGCTCCCCATTCTACAGCGCTTGCCCAAGTTGCGGCGCTGGTCTATTTGAAACGCGGCCCCGGCTATTCGGGGCCGCGATCTATTTAAAGGCAGGATACCATGCGCGCAGATGCACAAAATACAGCGGATAAGATCAGCAAGTCGCTGGAGCTGTTGGCACAGCGTCTGGACGTCGAAACCGCGCCATACCGTCTGGAAGAATTCAACGCCCGTGTCGAAGACCCCAATCTGTGGGATGATCCCGATGCGGCGCAAAAACTGATGCGCGACCGTCAGGCGCTGGTCGATTCCATCGCCACCTACGAGGGCATCAAACAAGAGCTGGCCGATAACATCGAACTGATCGAACTGGGCGAGATGGAAGGCGACGACGAGGTCATCGCAGAGGCCGAGACCGCATTGAAAAAGCTGGCCGAGACAGCCGCCCAGAAAGAGCTGGAAGCGCTGTTGAACGGCGAGGCCGACGGGAATGACACTTTCCTTGAAATCAACGCAGGGGCAGGCGGCACCGAAAGCTGTGACTGGGCCAATATCCTGTCGCGCATGTATGTCCGTTGGGCCGAGAAAAAGGGCTATAAGGTCGAACTGCAATCCGAAAGCCCCGGCGAAGAGGCGGGGATCAAATCGGCGACCTACAAGATCAGCGGCCCGAATGCCTATGGCTGGCTCAAGTCGGAATCCGGTGTGCACCGTCTGGTGCGGATCAGCCCCTTTGACAGCGCCGCCAAACGGCACACGTCCTTTACCTCTATCTGGGTGTATCCGGTGGTGGACGACAACATTGAAATCGACATCAACCCCAGCGACATCCGCATCGACACCTATCGGTCCTCGGGGGCCGGTGGTCAGCACGTAAACACCACCGACTCGGCCGTGCGGATCACGCACCATCCTACCGGCATCGTGGTTACCAGCTCTGAGAAATCGCAGCACCAGAACCGCGACATCGCGATGAAGGCGCTGAAATCGCGGCTGTATCAGATGGAGCTGGACCGCCGCAACGCGGCCATCAACGAAGCCCATGAAAACAAGGGCGACGCGGGTTGGGGCAACCAGATCCGGTCCTACGTCCTGCAGCCGTACCAGATGGTCAAAGACCTGCGCACCAACTATGAAACCTCGGATACCAAAGGGGTGCTGGATGGCGACCTTGACGGGTTGATGGGCGCCGCGCTGGCGCTTGCCGTGTCGGGCAAGACCCGCGCCGAGGCGCAAGAAGGCTAAGGCCAAATATCAGGCAACTGCGCGCGGGCGGCTTTGTCTCGTGCAGCAGTTTTGCTAGCACCCCTTGCATCCCGCTGCGGCCTTCCGTTCTATGACCCCGAACGGAGGGCTCGGCCATGAACATACTAGACATCGGGGCCTTGGCCCAATCGGAGGCATTGGCGAACGGCAGCCTGACGGCGCGCGCTTTGATGGAGGCCACGCTAGAGCGCATCGACGCTGTGAACGGCGCGGTCAACGCCATCGTCGCGCTGCGCCCGCGCGCGGAGCTTTTGGCCGAAGCCGATAGGGCGGATGCCACACCTCGGGTCGGATGGCTGCACGGTATTCCCATTGCGATCAAGGATTTATCCGATGCCGAAGGCTTGCCAACCGCCAAGGGATCACCGCTGTTTGCCGGAACGATTGCCCAGAAGGACAGCGTCTTTGTCGCCCGCATCCGTGCGGCTGGGGCAATCATCATCGGTAAAACCAACACGCCTGAATTCGGCTTGGGCAGCCATACGTTCAACCCCGTCTATGGCCCGACGCGGAACCCCTATGACCACACACGCTCGGCTGGCGGGTCTTCGGGCGGGGCGGCGGCTGCCTTGGCAACGGGGATGCTAAGCATCGCTGACGGGTCCGACATGATGGGCAGCCTGCGCAACCCCGCGGGCTGGAACAACGTCTACGGCATGCGCCCCAGCTGGGGCGCTGTACCGGCAGAGCCAGAGGGCGATATGTTCCTGCATCAGCTGAGCATGGCAGGCCCGATGGCGCGCTGCCCCCGCGATCTGGCGGCCTTGTTGGACACGATGACCGGAGAGGACCCCAAACAACCCCTTGGCCTGTCACCCGCGCCGAGCTTGCCGGAGATGGACACCCCGTCGCCCACGCGCCGCATCGGGTGGCTGGGCGACTGGGGCGGTGCCTTTGCCTATGAAGACGGGATCGAGGACGTGAGCAAAGCGGCCCTAGATCAACTGGCCGCCCTGGGGCATCGGGTGACCCATGTGCCAGCCCCCTTTGACGCGGACGCGATGTGGGACAGCTGGACCACGCTGCGGTCTTTTGCCGTTGCTGCCGGATTGGGCGCGCTCTACCGCGACCCGGAAACCCGCGACAAGCTCAAGTCCGCCGCCCAATGGGAGATCGAGCGCGGGCTCGGATTCACGGGGCAGGAGGTGCAGCGCGCCAGCCTGACGCGGTCGGATTGGTATCGCCGTGTCACCGCGCTGTTTGACGAGGTTGACGTGCTGGTGCTGCCCTCGGCACAGCTTTGGCCCTTTGACGTGGATCAGGTGCATCCGACACAGATCGCCGGACGGGACATGGATACCTATCACCGCTGGATGCAGGTCGTGGTGCCCGCCGGTCTAGTGGGGCTGCCGGTTGTCAACATCCCCGCCGGTTTCGGCGCAGAGGGGCTGCCTGCGGGGCTACAGATGATCGGACCGCGGGGCAGCGATACGGCGCTGCTTCAACTGGCGCAGCAATGGCACGCGGCAACGCAGTGGCCACAGATGCGCCCGCCGCCGCTGGCGTAGCGGTCATTCAAAGGCGAATTCCGTGCGCAGAAGGTGGCGGTGAAAGGGTTCAAGATCGCTTGCCTCGCACAGCCCCTTCAAGCGGGCGGCCTGCAACACGGCCGACGGGGTTTGCGGCAGGTATTCATAGACCAGCCGCGTCGCCCGCAACCCGATCGAATTTTCCGGCACCGTGCGGGTGATGTATCCGACCCAGAAATTATTGTTGAACGACGCGATCCGCCCCAGATAGTTGAACGAAGAGGTCATCGCGCCGCGCCGCGAGGCGATAATGGCGATGCCTTCTTCCTGCTGCAACACCACGCCGCGATATTCGCGCAATTCCGAATGAGTGGGCAGGCTTTGGATGCGCATGGCGTGAGGGGCCTCGTAGCCGCGCAGATAGGTATGCCGGCCACTGCGAAACACCATAACCAATCCCAAGGCGAATTTCTCGGGGTAAAGAAAACTACGGCGCGAGAACCGGTAGAAACCACTGGGAAACGTGGCTTCGGGCAGGTCCAGCGCGCCCGAAACGATGAAGTCGCCCATGAAATCCGGGGGGGAGGGTTCGATCTTCTCGATCTCTTCCAAGGGCTCCAGAAGGACACGCGCATCAACGTCGAAAAACTTGCACATCCGGTCCAGAATATCGGGGCGCGGAAAGCTTTCGCCCGATAGATATCGATTGAACTGCGTGCGATTGACCCCCAGTTCCTGCGCGAGGTAAGTGATGGAGGGGTAACCTACTGAAAGTTTTTTTAAATTTGACCCGAAAATTGTCCTGATATCGGCGGGGTTCGTCATGAAATCAGTCCGTTAAAATTAATTGAACTAAACTTCACAACCTTTGAACGAATTTGCAAGGAGATTTGCACTATATGGCTGTGTAGTGACGCTAATCAGCGTCAAATTTCGGTGCGCGCGACACAAAATGATTTCGTAAAAAAATCGACAATTTGTAAAAATGACATGATTATCTCTCATGTCTGCAAGCATCTGGAAGGAACAGTTAAATGTACGGTGTGGTACTTTGGAGCGATGCCCGAGCCAACAAAGCTGTGTTCTGGTGCGAGGATCACGGCGACCTTGCATATTTCCAGGGTGACCCCGCGATAGTGAACCAGACGACAAGCTGTTTTGATGCTGGTGATCTTGTCCAGTTCGAGGTCTACCACGAGGCCAAATTACGCAAGGCGCTTAACCCCAAGGTCGTGCGATCCAAGGCGGACGCTGATTTGCCTAACAAACTGCTGCGCCATTCCGCGGGCATTACCCGAAAGCAAACAGGCGGCGAGGTGCTTCCATTCCGCCCAAAAGCCGCCCCGCCGGTAGAGTTCCGCCATCGCGGTCAGGCCTAGTCCGGCCGAAGCCGGCCAGACGTCAACCTGCCACCTCAGCGCATCAGTCGCCGCGCGACAGGGCTGCCACACCCGTCCGTGCCACTGACACCAGCCCCAAGGGGCGCATCAATTCGGCAAATGCGTCAATCTTCTCGGGCGCGCCGGTGATCTCGAACACGAATGTTTCCAGGGTGCTATCGACAACGTTGGCGCGGAAGATATCCGCCAGACGCAGAGCTTCGACCCGTTTGTCGCCGGTGCCATTCACCTTGAACATCGCAAGCTCACGCTCGACCACGGGGCCTTCGACGGTCAGGTCATGCACCTCGTGTACCGGCACAATCCGCCCCAGCTGCGCCTTGATCTGCTCGATCACCTGCGGCGTGCCCGAGGTGACGATTGTGATGCGGCTAAGGTGGCCTGTGTGGTCAACCTCTGCCACGGTAAGGCTGTCGATGTTGTATCCACGGCCCGAAAACAGACCGATGACGCGCGCCAGCACACCGGGTTCGTTCTCGACCAGTACGGCCAGCGTGTGGCGTTCGATCACATCCGAGAAATTGGGACGTAGGTTATAGGCGGAATGGCTGTTGGAGCCTTTTTTGATCTTTAGGGCTGACATGACACTGTCCTTCTAAGATTTGTTCAATCTCGGCGCGCGACCCCGCGCCGATGTGTTTCCTTGTGCCGTTGGCGGCTTAGACCAAGACCGATCCTTTGGCGTCGATCACACCTTGTGTATCGACACCGGCCAGCATCATGTCGTTATGCGCTTTGCCCGACGGGATCATCGGGAAACAGTTTTCGTGTTTTTCCACCAGACAGTCAAAGATCACCGGACCGTCATAATCGAGCATCTCCATGATCGCGTCGTCCAGATCGTCGGGGTCCGAACAGATGATCCCCTTGGCCCCGAAGGCTTCGGCCAGCTTGACGAAATCGGGCAGGGATTCAGACCAGCTTTGGGAATAGCGCTCGCCGTGCAGCAGCTCTTGCCACTGGCGGACCATGCCGAGGCGTTCGTTGTTCAGGATGAACTGTTTCACCGGCAGGCCGTATTGCATGGCGGTGCCCATTTCCTGCATGTTCATCAGCCAGGAAGCTTCGCCCGCAACGTTGATGACCAACGCGTCAGGATGCGCCATCTGCACGCCGATGGACGCCGGGAAACCATAGCCCATGGTCCCCAACCCACCAGAGGTCATCCAGCGGTTCGGATCCTCGAAGCCAAGGTATTGCGCGGCCCACATCTGGTGCTGGCCCACTTCGGTGGTGACATAGCGGTCACGCCCCTTGGTCAGCGCCTCAAGTCGCGAGAGCGCGTATTGCGGTTTGATGATCTTGCCTTTTTGCTCGAACTTCAGGCAGTCAACGTTGCGCCATTCCTCGATCTTCTTCCACCATTTTCCAACGGCTTCGGTGTTTGTCTTGCGGCCGCGCGATTTCCAGACCTTCAGCAGGTCTTCCAGCACATGGCCCACGTCGCCGACGATAGGGATGTCCACGCGGATGATCTTGTTGATCGACGAGGGGTCGATGTCGATATGCGCTTTCTTGGATTTCGGGCTGAACATGTCGACGACGCCGGTGATCCGGTCGTCGAAGCGCGCGCCGATGTTGATCATCAGATCGCAGTCGTGCATCGCCATATTGGCCTCGTAAAGACCATGCATTCCGAGCATCCCCAACCATTTGTCACCCGACGCCGGATAGCTGCCAAGCCCCATCAAGGTAGAGGTGATGGGAAAGCCTGTCGCCTCGACCAATTCGCGCAGCAGTTGCGACGCCGCAGGGCCGGAGTTGATGACGCCGCCGCCGGTGTAGAAAATCGGGCGCTTGGCGGTCTCGATGGCGGCCACCAGTTCGGTGATCTCGGTCATGTCGCCTTTGACGGGCGGCTGGTAATGCGAGGTGGACGGCTTCTTGGGCGTGTATTCCCCCGTGGCGAATTGCACGTCTTTCGGGATGTCGACCAGAACGGGGCCGGGGCGCCCGCTGGTGGCCACGTGGAACGCCTCGTGCAGAACGCCGCCCAGCTTGTCGGTCTCTTTCACCAGCCAGTTGTGCTTGGTGCAGGGGCGGGTGATGCCCACGGTATCGGCCTCTTGAAACGCGTCAGAGCCGATCATGAAGGTCGGCACCTGACCTGTCAGGACCACCAGCGGAATGGAATCGAGCAAGGCATCCGTCAGGCCGGTCACCGCATTGGTGGCACCGGGGCCCGAGGTGACAAGAACAACGCCCGGTTTTCCGGTCGAGCGCGCATAGCCTTCGGCGGCATGGACCGCCCCTTGTTCGTGACGCACCAACACGTGTTTGATGCTGTTTTGTTGGAACACCTCGTCATAGATCGGTAGGACAGCGCCGCCGGGATAGCCAAATACGGTATCGACACCCTGATCAATCAGGGCTTGAACGATCATTTTCGCTCCGGTCATTTTACGTGTCATCTTGGTGCTCCGTCAGGCGGTGGTTTATCAAAAAATACGTTGCGCAAAAAAAAGCCCCCGATTTTGACGGGGGCGCATGGTGACTATTATGGTCTGCCGTTACCGGCCCATGCGCGTGTGTCTTAGAATGACGACGATATCTGTCAAAGCTAGATCTGTCATAGCCAAAGGCCCCTCATTGCGTGCATGGACATTATGAGCGCCACAAAGGGGCGTCAATGCTCTATTGTCGATAAAAGTGTCGCTGCGTGCAAAAAATCTTTTCATTTATTGCGCGAAATCCTGAATTTTCTAATTTTTGCAAAATTGGGGGCATTTCTCGGGCGCATATCAGCTAGAGTCGGACCCCGGTTCCCTGCAGCACGCCGTGTTCCATCGCGTAGCGCGTCAGCCCTGCGGTGGAAGAGATGCCAAGCTTGCGCTTGATATTCTTGCGGTGGGTTTCGACGGTGCGCACAGAGATATCCAAGGTCAGCGCGACCTCTTTGTTGGATTTCCCCTGTGCCAGTTGCAACAGGATCGTCTGTTCGCGTTCGGTCAGGGATTCACGCGCGGCATCCTTGGGTTCAAGCGACCCTTGCGCGCCGGTGCACAGATACCGTTCGCCGCGCATCACCGTATCGATCGCCAGCTTGATCTCGTCTGTCGGCACATCCTTGAGAATATACCCCATGGCGCCGTGGCTCAGCGCCGAAGAGATATATTCGGGGTTATCATGCATCGACAGGATCACGATGCGGGTGTCGGGCTGGCGTTCCAACAAGATCTCGGTCGCGGACAGCCCGCCGATCTCTGGCATGTTGAGGTCCATGAGGATCACATCGGGGTCCAGTTCCGCGACGCTCTCGATCGCGGCGCGGCCATTGGGCAGACAGCCGACCACATTGATATCGTCATAGCTTTCAAGAATGGACTGGATGCCCTCGGCGACCATCGGGTGATCGTCCACGATCATCACTTTGATCAACGCGGGTGGCTGGGTGTCTGAAAGGGTCATGGGGCAGCTTTCGGGAAGGGGCATATCAGGGCTTAGGGCAGGGCGGTTGGCGGCGGGCGCAGCATATGGGTCAGCGGGACGGTGGCGGTAATCTCGGTGCCGCCTTGGGCAGAGGTTTGCATGGTCAGCGTGCCGTCTAGCTGTTCGATCCGCTCTTGCATATTGCGTAGGCCCAACCCCCCGGCGGTGGAGCGTGTCTTGGCCAGCCCCAGCCCGTTGTCAGAGATCGACAGCGTCGCGCCCTGTCGGTGACCGCGCAGATCGACGATAACTTCGGTGGCGCGGGCGTGGCGTTCGATATTGGTCAGCGCCTCTTGCGCGATCCGGTAAAGCGCGATCTTGGCTTCGTCGTCCAAGCGGTTGCGGAATACCACGGTGTCAAAGCGGCACTGAATACCGGTGCGCAGGGCGAATTGTTCGACCAGCGTTTTCAGTGCGGGACCAAGGCCCAGATCATCCAGAATACTGGGGCGCAGGTCACGGCTGATACGGCGCACTTCGGCGATGGCCTGTGCAAGGCTGTCGATCCCCTTTGCCAAAGGCTCTGCCGCGCGGGCGTCGCCCCTTTCCAGCCGGCGTCGCGCATTGTCGAGCGCATAGCGCACCCCCACCAGGATCTGGCTGATACCATCATGCAGTTCGCGCGCCACGCGGCCGCGCTCTTCCTCTTGGGCGTCAAATACCCGCTGCGTCAGCTTTTTAAGCTTTGCATCCGCAAGCCGCCGTTCCCGCAGGTTGACCAGCATGCCCGTGCCAAACACCAGCAGCAGGGCGGTCACCGTAATAACGCCGATATAGAAGAACGTGCGCTGCACCCGCGCCTGCACATCGGATCGCGCCGCGGCCCCGCTGGCAAGCACGTCGTCGATGAACACACCCGTCCCCACGGCCCACTGCCAGCTGGGGAAAGAGGTGACATAGGTGATCATCTGCGCGTCCTCTCCGGTAGAGGGTTTGGGCCACATATAGGTGTGATACCCGCCGCCACTGCGTGCGATGCGGATCAGCTCGTCCACCACGGGCGTGCCGTTGCTATCCGTCTCGCCAGCAAAGTTGCGGTTGATCCGGTCGGTCTGGCGCGGGTTGACAAGGGCGGTGCCGTCGTAGTCATAGACAAAGAACTGACCTTCCTCGCCATAGATCATCGCCGCGAGGATCTGCGCCACCTGCGATTTCGCCGCCCCGTCATCAGGAGAGGCGGACCCGTAGACGAAGTAAAAGCCGTTGCGCGCCTGTGTCACATAATTGCGCAGCTCGACCTTCTTGGCGTCCAGCAACTGCTGCTCGAGCGTTGAAATCTCGCGGTCGGCCACCGCGCGCGCCTGCAGTGCCACGACAAAGGCAATCGCCGTCACCGCCAGCACCAGCGGCACAGAGGCGATGAGTGTCAGCTTTTGGGCGTAGGTGGGGGCGATCATGAAAGACGGGCGGCGCATGCAGCGCTGATACTGGGAAATCCACGCGAATCAAAGTGCTAGATGCAGTCACAAATCACCCGCTATACGCGTGTATGCACAACATATGGCAGGTGCGGCGGGACATTTGCCGCATATTTGGGCGGTAAATCTGCACGCTCTACGCAGTAGTTGGTATTTTCAACCATTCGCTTTTGCGTAGAGTGAACGACACTTGAAATGACCCGCGCGCATATAATGAAGCGCGGGCACCCTCATATAACTCGGGAGGAGTATCCAATATGGACCGTCGTTCATTTCTGAAGACATCCGCGCTTGGCGGGTCTGCCGCCGCTGCATCGACACTGGCCGCACCGCTGTACGCCCAAGGCAAACGCACGCTGACAATGGTCACCGCATGGCCTCGTGGCTTTGCCGTGCTTGATGACGCTGCGACCTACCTTAACAACATGGTTAACGAGATGTCTGACGGCACGTTGACCATCGAAAAGAAGGCCCCAGGCGAGCTGGTCGGCGCGTTCGAGGTTTTTGACGCCGTTTCCTCCGGTCAGGCGGATATGTATCACGCGGCTGACTACTACTTCATCGGCCAGCACCCCGGTCTGGCGTATTTCACCGCCGTGCCTTTCGGTGCCACAGCACAAGAGCTGACCAACTGGTATCTGCACGGTGGCGGCCATGACCTGCACAACCAGATCGGTGAAATCTTCAACATGAAGATGTTCCTCGCCGGTAACTCCGGTTCGCAGTCCGGTGGCTGGTTCCGCAAGGAAATCAACTCTGCCGCGGACTTCAACGGCTTGAAATTCCGTATGCCCGGTCTGGGCGGCAAGGTGCTGGGTAAACTGGGCGCGTCTGTTCAGAACATCCCCGGTGGCGAACTGTATCAGGCGCTGTCCTCCGGCGCGCTTGACGGGCTCGAGTGGGTTGGCCCCTTCGCGGATGAGCGCGCCGGCTTCCAGGAAGTCGCCAAGATCTACTATACCGCTGGTTTCCACGAGCCAGGGTCGGGTCTGACCGCTTCGGTCAACCTCGACGTGTTCAACGACCTGACACCGGCGCAGCAGAAGATCATCGAATACGCATCGATGGCGACCACGCACACCGGTCTGGCCGAAACGCTGGCCAACAACGGTGCCGCCTTGGCGCGTCTGCAGCAGCAGGGCGTGAAAACCATGCAGTTCCCCGATGACGTCTGGGATGCATTCGGTGCGGCCTCCAAAGAGGTTATGGACGAGAACATGGACGACTCCCTGTTCGCCGACATCCGCAACAGCTTTGAATCCTCGCTGTCCGCATCGGCTGAATGGCTGTCCAAGTCCGACGCCTATTATGTCGAACAGCGCCAGCGCGTTCTGGGCAAAATGTAAGCCATCCCCATGGGATGACAGGGGGGCTGCCTTTGGGCGGCCCCACACGCGACTTTGCGAGCCGGAAAACGGGCGCGCAAAGCGAGGATAATTTTCGCACCAAGCCCACACTGAAACCGGGCGGGCGAAGGGGGGATATCAATGGCAGAAGATGCAGTATGCGCTGGATTTTTCCGCGCGGCGGAAGGGGCCAAGATCAGCTGCTTGGACCAGTTCCAAGAGGGCAACCTGATCAGCTTCATTCTGGGCAACCTACTTGAAGCGTTCTACAATTTCTGTGCAGCGGTGCTGAACCCGTCCATGTGGCTGGACTGGTCCAACAGCGAAGCCTTGATGCGGTTCATCTATTACGGTGCCTCGGTAGAGCTGTTCTTTGTCTTGCTGGTCGGGCTGCTGATTGTTACGGCTGTCGGCCTCTGGAAACGCAGCTTTATGTGGGGCTGCGTGCGCGGGCTTGAAGGGTTCGCCAATGTCACCGGGCGCTTCTTTGCCTGGGCCGGGCTTTTGATGGTGCTGCAACAGATCATCATCGTCTTCATGCAACGTATTTTTACACGGCCTGATATCTCTATCGGCTTTGGTATTCCGCTGCAGTTCGACATCAGCTGGTTTGCGGAAGAGTTAAAGCTTTTCAACGCGTTGGTCGTCTGTCTTTGTGTGTCCTACACCTTTGTACAAGGCGGGCATGTGCGCGTTGACCTGTTCTATGCCGGCGCGAAATTCCGCACCAAACGCGTGATCGACATGTTCGGCGCCCTGTTCTTCATGATCCCCTTTGCGATTGTCACATGGCTTTATGGCTGGTTCTTCCTGTGGCGCCATCTGGTGACACCGAACCCATCGGCCTCTGACCGGTTGGAGCTGTTGCTGCGCAAGGCGCGTTTGCTCAAGTGGAACGTGGAAACCATCGGCTTTTCGCCAAACGGGTTCAACGGCTACTTCTTGTTCAAAATCCTGCTGTGCGCCTTCTGCGCAATGGTGATCTTGCAAGCAATATCAGTATTTTATCGCGCTTTGTTAGAGTTCTGCGAGGGACCTGAAAGTGCAGATAAATATCTCGACCGCGATACGTTGGGCGAGGGCGAAGAAGCCTATGATGGCACACATTAATTCAAGGGGCGTCCCATGCTATTTGGTCTCGACGGGGTCGAAATCGGCCTGATCATTGTTTTTGCCTGCCTCTTTGGCGGCATCCTGTCAGGTTTTCCGGTGGCCTTTGCCATCGGCGGTGCTGGCATCATCTCTTTCGGTATCATCGCCGCACTCGATAGTGCGGGTCTGATGGTGCATCAGGCGATTGACCAATCGTCGCAAGCCTATCGCGATCTGGTGAACTCGGGCGTTCCCAATGACGCGGTATCGAAATTCCGCTATCCGGATTTGCCGCTGATCGGTGAATCTGTATTCCCGCAAGGCTGGGAAGTCGCGCTGGACCGGAACGTCAGCTTTATCGTGAACCGTATGAACGAACGCGTTCTGGCGGGGCAGTCGATCGAGACGCTGCTGGCGGTTTTGATGTTCGTTCTGATGGGCATCACGCTTGAACGGTCGAAGATCGCGAACGACCTGTTGACCACGATGGCGCGCGTCTTCGGCCCGCTGCCCGGCGGTCTGGCGGTGTCGATTGTGGTTGTGGGCGCGTTTCTTGCGGCCTCCACCGGGATCGTGGGCGCGACGGTTGTCACCATGGGGCTGCTGGCGCTGCCGACCATGTTGCGCAACAACTATTCGCCTGAAATCGCAACAGGTGTCATCGCAGCCTCCGGTACTTTGGGCCAGATCATTCCGCCGTCTATCGTTATCGTTCTTCTGGGCACATTGGCGGGCGATCTATACTCCGCCGCCCAGGAAGCGCGCGCAACCGCCGTAGGCTGTACCGATGCGCTGACCTACCTTGGTCAGCCCGCGGTTGTGTCTGTAGGGACACTGTTCCAGGCCGCGTTGCTGCCGGGGATCATGCTGGCGCTGCTTTATGCGCTTTACGCCTTTGTCTATGCGCTGCTGAACCCTGAAAAGGCGCCCGCCGTGCCGATGGGGGCGACCAATGCCGAACCCATCACGCGGGGCGAAGGCTTTACTTGGTTCCTTGGTATGCCAGCCCTGCTGATCGTGGGCACGATTGTTCTGGGCAACCTTGGCATCGTGGGCAGCCAGTCGACTGTTGTGTCCAGCTTTAGCGACATCGGGCAGGGTGCCAGCCTGCGCACCAATGTAGGCGAGGCCTGTCAGGCCGCGATGATCGAACTGCACGGGCAAAGCGCATGGGATCAAGCGGTGACCGAGCAAGCCGCGATCGAGGCGGCGGGCGGTCAACAGGCCAGCGAAAAGCTGACCGAAGAAGCGCTGGCCGCCAAGCAGGCTGAAAAGATCGCCAATGCCGCCCCCATCGGGACCGGTGTTGCGATCATCCTGATCCTGCTGGCGCTGGTCATAACGACCGGTCGCGGTGTCGCCCCATCGGCGGACAAACGGCCGCTGATCATCGGTGGCATCGGTCTGGTGCTGACACTGCTGGTCGATATCCTGCTGGTCGGTCCGGCCACGTCCTCGGGCGCGATGGTGCTGCTGATGGCGCTGCCTTTCGTGGCTGTCATGTATGGTGTGGTCTATGCGCTGAAGCTTTGCGCCGGTAACGAGCTGATCCGCGTGGTCTTCCCGCCGCTGGTCCTGATCGTTGCGGTACTGGGGTCGATCCTTGGCGGGATCACCAACCCGACGCCCGCTGCGGCCTTGGGGGCAGGTGGCGCGATCATGCTGGCCGCCTATCGCAAGCTCAAGGATATGGACCGGTCGCCCAAGGTGATCATCTGGTCCACCCTGGCCATCTTGATCGCGATCCTTGTCGGCGTGAACTTTGACCTGCGCATCAACCAAGAGGGCGTGAGCGTCGAAAGCTGGTTTGCCTTCTTCGTCGCCTATGGCGCGTATCTATACGCGGTGTTCGGTCTGCTGTTCTCGTGCTGGATCCTTTATACCTCGGGCGTGCTAAGCCCCGTGGTCCGCGAGACGGCCAAGGTGACCTCGATGGTGTTTACCATCCTGATCGGGTCGCAGTTGCTGAACCTTGTGGTGATCTCCTTTGGTGGCGAACACTACATCCAGCAGTGGCTGAAAAGCTTCGACAACGAGCTGACGGTCTTCCTGATCGTGATGCTGGTGCTCTTTGTGCTGGGCTTCGTGCTCGACTTCCTCGAGATCATCTACATCGTGATCCCGATCGTCGGGCCGGTGATCTACGGCGGCACTTTCGACCCGAAGTGGGTGACGATCATGATTGCGGTGAACCTGCAAACGTCGTTCCTGACACCGCCCTTCGGCTTCGCGCTCTTCTACCTGCGCGGCGTGGCCCCGGCGAGCGTCACCACGTCGCATATCTACCGCGGGATCATTCCTTTCGTCTTGATCCAGGTCGGGGCACTGGCGCTGTTGTGGATGTTCCCGGTCATCGTGACCATCGTGCCTGACCTGATCCCCAACTGATCTGGGGTCAGGCCACCACAAAAACAAAAGGCACCCTGCGGGGTGCCTTTTTCGTTTCAGCGGGCGACAGCGGTTCAATACGCCTCAGCGTTACGATTTACCCTTTGGTCGGGCTCAGATCGGGGAGGGCGATATTAGCCACCTGTTCGGCAATCGGGTCGGTGTTCAGCGGATGCTGTTCGGGTTCAAAATCATCGGGGTTGCGCATCTTCTGCCACGCGCCGCCCATATAGACCTCAAGCCCCGAGAATTTGGCCTTATAGCCCATCTTGGGGCTGCCGGGCACCCAATAGCCCAGATATACATAAGGCAGACCCGCCGCACGGGCGATTTCGATGTGGTCAAGGATGATGTAATTGCCCAACCCGTCGCGGGGCCGGTCAGGGCTGTAGAACGAATAGACCATGCTCACCCCGTCATCGAGCACATCCGTCAGGCAGACGCCAATCAGCTCGCGGGTTTGGGTATCGGTATATTCGATCACACGGCTGCGGATCGGGGTTTCCTCGATCATCGCGGCGAATTCGAAGACATCCATATCGGCCATGCCACCGTCTGCATGGCGGCTGTCAAGATAGGTGCGGAAGAGGTCGTATTGCTCTTCCGTGGCCCAAGGCGATGTCGCCCGCCGCGTCAGCCCCGCGTTGCGCTTGATCGTGCGCTTCTGGCTTTTGCTGGGGGTGAAGTCGGCCACGTTGATGCGCGCCGACAGACAGGCCGCGCAATCCGTGCAAGACGGGCGATACAGTACATTCTGCGACCGCCGGAAGCCTTGCCCCGACAGGCTGTTATTCAGCTTGGTCGCGGAGTCGCCCTGCAGCGCGGTGAACAGTTTACGTTCCATCCGGCCGTCCAGATACGGGCAGGGCTGGGGCGCAGTCACATAGAACTGCGGAGCGATGGGAAGTGTATGGCGCATGAAAATCCGTTGTTGTTCGGAGGAAATTCTAACAACTGGTCCAAAGCGCGCCAAGCACAAGTTTGGGTCAGTTCACGCTTTCGACACGACGGTTCAGCGGGACTGTGCCGAGGATCACGTCGCTCAGGCTCTGATGGCGCGAGGTGGCGCAGATCAGAATGATCGAAATCACCTGCAAAGGCATCATGGCAACGCTGACCGTATAGCCCGAAGTATGCAAGAACGCCGAGGCCAGATCCAGCGGTTCATCGCGCGCCGTGCGCAATTCCATGCCGAACAGGCGCATGCCCCAGGTGGCCGACCCGCTGGCAAGCGTCGCGACACGGTAGGTAAAGCCCACCATCAGCATCAGCAGCGGGAAAAAGAACAGGCCGGTGAAGGCGGTGAACGGCAGGATCAACACGCTGGCGATCAGCACCAGCAGCGCGTCAACAACCCAAGCCATGAACCGCTTGGTCGGAATACCGCTATAGAATTCAGGCTGGTCGAATGGATCGGGGGTGGTGGGGGTCATCATGTCCTGTCCCTTGAGAAAATCGGCCCCCCGCCGTGGCGGAGGGGGTGTTGATTGAACGCGCAGGCTTTAGGCCTTTTGCGCATCATCGTCGTTTTTGGAGCCTTCGGCCATGAACTGGTCGAACTCTGCCTTATCCTTGGCTTCGCGCAGACGGCTCAGGAAGGCTTCAAAATTGGTTTGCTCTTCCTCCAGACGGGCCAGGGTGTCGGCCTTATAGGCATCAAAGGCGGCGTTTCCGGTTGAACGTCCGGTGATAGACCCACGGCGGGCGCGTTTGCTGCAAGACGAAGATTTAAACATGCGTTTGCTCCAGATCATATAGGCAAGAAGGGCAAGGCCAAGCGGCCAGAAAAGAATGAAACCGACAACCATGGCGGCGATCCAGGCACCTTTGCCCTTGTCGTCAAGAAAGTCCTCGGTACGGCCCAGCCAACTGCGTTGTGCGGTGTAGGTGGGTGCATAGGTCTGTGTCATCAAGTTCCCTTTCGGTCAGAGTGTGGTGGCCCTGAACGCTGCGGGCCGGTGCGGTGGCGGGCAATGTAAATGCCTTTCACATTACAATAGATCGGGGTGCGCCCTGTGGTTTGCAAGGGATAATGTAAATCTTTTTTACATTATTTGGATTTGCACGTATTTGGCGGGGGTTAGCAGGTGCCACGGTGCCATTGACGACGGGCATAGAACCAGCGAATGCTTGGCGTATGAGAACACTTGCCAGTCAGATCACCCGCTGTCCCCGCATCTTTACGGCCGATCAGGCGCAGGATGCGCGCGCGCTCTTTCCCGATGCGCCGTCC